>NZ_JBYTCM010000034.1:0-35855 GCF_058790275.1 Mycobacterium sp. FW102-FHT13B02 | reverse complement strand
CCCCCCGGCTTCGCCGTGAGGAGAGCGCCGGCTAGCGCCGGCGTAAGGCATCCCGCGGCTAGCGCCGCGTCAGTCAGGTTGACAGCCGAGTTATGTTGTGCCCGTTGCTTTTTCGTCGTTACCGAGTTGGCTTCGCTCGGGCTACGCCCTTTGCTCTGCTGTACCGAATCACTTTGCATTCCAGCATCTTTCGTGTTGTCACTATTGCGGCTTCGCCGCTATTCACATTTCCTTATGTACCAACAACATTCAACGTTATAAGCGACTCCGTCGCTCATAACATCAATACTACCAACGCTTTTCACCAAACCGCAAGCAACAAACCCATACCGCAAACACCTTGCAGCACAACCATATAACACTCCCCACCAAAGCGGGCTACGCCCGCAACCAAACACCGAGCCACAGCACCACCCCTCAATCCAAACACAACACATTCCAGCCAACCCACACAAAAAGATGCCTTGAAGAGAGGCCACCGGGTGCCTACTGAACTTGACGCAGTATGCAATCACTTGACGCTCAATGCTAGGATCGGGCTATGACTCAAGAACTCGACACCCTGTCCGAGTTGATCGACCGACATCTGCCGGCGCGAGGTATGAACCGTGAGCAGCTGGCCAAGACCATCGGCGTCTCCCCCAGCACCCTCAGCCGCTGGTCCACCCGCATGCCCGGTCCGGAAACCATCCACGCACTCGCCGTCGCCCTCGATCAGCCCTACGCCGTCGTCCTCGCGGCCGCACTCCGGTCCGGCGGCTACGCCGACACCACCGCAGACATCCTGTCCGGGCACACCATCACCCTCGTCGCCCGCGATCCGGCCTGCACCGAAGCCGACGAGAACGACGAGCAACCAGGCGCCGTCTTCACCGACCCCGACCGCGCGCAGAAGTGGGCACACGTGCGCGGGGAACTCGATGCACGCCTCGGCGCCTACGGCCACGGAAGTACGGCCACCGGCTCCGTGGTCATCGACGGCGCTCTCGCCCCGGAGCACGTCGTCGTCTATCGGGCGAACTGGGAGCACCGCACCGACACCGTGACCGTCTCAGAATCAGGAGTGTTCGCTGAAGTGCCGTCGGGACTGGACCCGCTGACGGCGCGCGTGGAATCCCTCACTGACACCGGGAAGGTGTACGCCGTGTCGGCCTCCGGGCTCGATGCCGGCATCGCCACCGGTGTTGTAGCTGACGCGGTGTCCCACCTCCGCGAAGCCGGGCAGCTGCTCGGCACCGAGGAATCGACGGGCCTGCACTGGAGCGACCACCTCGTGCACGACGAGCTGCAGCGCATGCGGGACTACGCGCGGGAGCGCGGCGAAGCGATCAGCGGTGAAGAATCGGCGCGACTTGAGCCGCTGGCGCGGGCGCGGATTGAAGCCCTGACGTCCGAGTTCAAGCCTTTCGATCGGGCCCAGCTCGCGAAAGTCGCAAACGCGCAGCCGATCCCGTACGTGTGGGGCGGCGGGGCTGGGTCCCCGGACGCTGGGCGTGAAACGAAGGCCTGGAGTGACCCGATCAGCAGCTACTGCCTGCATCCACTCGACGGCGAAGAATCCTGACCGGGTACCCGGCTCCATCCGCGTCAATCGCATTCACGCGCGCGTGAACCTGCTTCGAGGTCCTTCTTGCTAACGACACGGCTTCAACCGAAATATGCACCGCCACAACCTGATACAGGGAGCCCCGGGTACAGACCGGGCCGGGTAACGCGCCCTACCGGCTTGCTGGCCGCGGGGAATGCGCGTGTCTAGTCGCCCTCCGGGTTCAAAGGCGTCGAGATTTGCGACATCTGCTGTTGGGGCATTTGGACCATCTGGGATAAATGATGGGCGACGACCTCGCTTAGCGGCGAAGGTTGTTGCAACATCTGCTGACTGACCTGGCTGAGCTGCTGCCCACGTTGGTGGTGCGGCTTCTGGGGTTCATCTGGCGAAGCGATTGCCATACGGGGAAGTGCTCCTTTCCGGGGCCGAAGCCCCCCAAACGCATAGTAACCGGGAACACCAGGGCCTCGCCTCTAATGAATTCATCCGACACCAGGACGTGCGGTCCTCTTGAAGACCCTGCTTACACGTGATTGAAGTGGCCCGGTGGGTTGCCTGTACTCCTTTGTGTCGCAACATGGTTCCTATCGTTTCGGCACCGAGAAGAATTGTCGGTGCGCAATGCGATGCTGGATGTCATGTACACCAACCCTGCCAGCTCGCATCAGTGGGCTGTCGTCGATGTCGAGACCTCTGGCATGAGCCCGAGCCGTGACCGCATCCTGAGCCTCGCGGTGGTGTTGGTCAACGCCGAGGGTGCGATCACTCGGACCATGTCCGTGCTTCTCAATCCCGGTGTTGACCCCGGTCCCACTGCAATTCACGGTCTCACCACCGAAGTGCTTGCCGGCCAGCCGGAATTTCACGAAGTTGCCGGCGAGCTCGCGGAAATGCTCGCCGGCAGCGTCTTTGTCGCACACAACGCTGAGTTTGACTACGGCTTCGTCGCTGCGGAGGCCGCGCGGGCGGGCATCGTTCTACCGGTCGACAAGATCATGTGCACCGTTGATCTGGCTCGCCGTTTGACCCTCGACGTTGAGAATTTCAAATTGGCTACCTTGGCGAAGTTTTGGGGCGTGAACCAGGCTCGGCCACATGACGCGCTCGATGACGCACGCGTGTTGACCGGCGTGCTGCACCATGCCCTCTGTATGGCTGCAGAGTCCGGGGTATCTCTACCGATCCGGTCAGTGCACAGACTGTCCGGCACAGTGCTTTCACGCTCGCTGCGCGCCGCCTGAGGCTCTGACCGCTTCAGCGCCCGCATGGTCGCTATCGGCGTAGCGCTTCGCGGCCGCGCGTAGTGCATCCGCGTGGTCGTCGTGCTTTTGCGCGACCTGGTCACCAGAGGAGGTCAGTGCGGTCTGAAACTGGGCGACGGCAGCGGTCAGCTCGGCGCCTACCGGACCGTAACCTGCCGCCATAGCGGCAATGAGACTCTGATCCGGCTGGGTATCAACACGTATTTGACTGGCGGCCGAACCATGGGCTTCGGCGTAGCGCAGGACGTCTCCGCCATCGACTCGAAGGGTCATACGCGCGACGCTATCGCCCCGGGTCGGTGTCCTCAACAGGACTTAACTCGGGACGGGCAACTACACCTAGCTGGCGCGCTGGATCAACCCGTCGGCTCGAGCTTGTTCCAGCGCGGGGCCGACGAGAGACCACAGGTATTCCTGAGTGGTCTTGAAGCCGAGACCGGCGGCCAGCGCATCAAGGTCGCCTCGAGTGTCCGTGGTCATCCGAAGCGACAGCAGTTTGTCCAGGCGGCGGGTTTCGGAGCCACGACGGTTCTTCCGCGGCCGCTCAGTCACGGCGCTCGGGGCGAATGTCTTTGACGTTGCCATCACACTTACCTCCGTTGTGACCTGGTGTTTTGTTCGGTTTCCGAACATGTTGAAGTCATCGTAGCCCGACTTTCTCCGTGCGCGGCATTCCGCGCGCGGTGTGTCGTCGCCAATTGGTAGTCGTATGTGCGAATTTCGCTCATTTCCGCATGTCACTTGGTGGTTTGATCGTGCACGCAACGCTGTAGGATGAGCTTCTTCCGACCACTGCGGCCGATGGGAGGTGATCGTGGCGCTCGAACACCGACCCGATCCGCGTCGGCCAACGATGAGCGGTCGCGACGCAGCCCGTGCCTTACGGGTAGATCACCGCACCGTGCAGAAGATGATCGAATCGGGCGAGCTGGCTGGTGGAGCCCGAGTCCGGGCCAATCAGCTCCGCTGGTACGTCTATGTCGACCAGATTCCCAGCGCTCCAGCTCCCGGTGACAGCAGCGCAGAGGTGTCGCGGCTGCGCGACGAGTTGGCCGCCGAACGGGCTAGTAAAGCGGAGGTGCAAGCCCAACTCACATCAGCGCAAGAGAGCAACCGACTGCTGTTGGCCGGCCAGGCGCAATTGCGCGAGGCCTTGGCGGACTCTCAGCGCGCGCTGGGCGAGATGACCAGGGCAACTCAAGCCATCATGGAGGGCGCCGACGCGTACCGCCGCGGCGCCGAGGGCTACGCGCAGGTCATCGCCAACTTGCAGTCGAGCTCGGTTCGAATCACCGGGGTTGCGGAGAACTACGCCGATGCACTGAGCCAGTACAACTGGGCAGGCAATGTCAGTGAATTGACTGACATGGATGACTGACCAGTGTCATCCCTCATCAGTAGCTAGAGGTCCGTCCGGAACTGCAATAGATCCTCGACGAGATAGTTAACGCGGTACGTCGCCGGCAAGTTCGTCCAGGTCGGAATGATGATCTGCATGGCGATTTCATCGCCGAGGAGTTCCTTCAGGGTTACATCATCGCCGCTGTAGTACGCGACCATAAGATCGCCGGCCGGGTCAACGACGAGAAGATCGTAATCAGCGTCGGGATCGCTGGGAATGCGCCTGGGGTATTCCTTGCCGTTGATCACCACGTACCCCTCGACTTCGACACCAACCGTTTGGGCGCCCGCGACGGGAACGCCAGGGGGTGGCAGCCGGCGGGGCAATTCCGCTGCCCGGTCAGTGGAGTCACGCCAGCGCCGCACCTGGTGTTCTTCTGCTCCGATCTGGTCAGCCAGGTTCTTGATGCCACCGGCGCGGTCGATGGTCGCCCACCGATCCAGCCACGTCTTGTCGATTCCCTCTGGCGGCTTGTCTTCTCGCACCCGTCGCGCGATCGTGCGGTCAGCCAGCGGTTTCTTTTTCGTGTGCTGGGCGATACGACGTGCCATCTCGCTGCGGGCCCGCCGACGCGCTTCGGCCCTCTGCACCCTTTCAGGTGCCCGCCGCCACAGCCTGCCCAGCTCCTGATAGCGCCGCTCTTCGAGGGCCTGCATCGCTTCAGCGAAACCCGTTGACTCAGGTTCAGGTTCGGGGCTGCTGCCAGGCAGGTCCCAGAAGTCCATGCTCATTGGTCGTCAGGCTCATCGCCGCCGGCGATCGGTTCGTCGTTGCCGTCGATCAAGTCATCAAACTTGAGGCGATAGGTTCCATTGCCGCGCGAGCCATCTTCGCGCAGCGGGTCCTCGAGCACGTGTGGGTCCATATCCTCGGGAATGCGGTAAAACCACGCGTCGACGAGGCACTCAGACGGGTACAGGTCAAAGTCGCGACCGATACGGCGAGCGTATTCCATTGCCCGCCAACGCGTCTTGCCCTCGATTGATGCTCCCCACGCAGGTTGTACCAGGTTTAGGTGCGGATACTTCCACTGCGACTCCCCCACCGACTGCAGGCGACCGAAAAATGCCTTGTACATCGCCTGGATCATCTGCTGGTAATCCAGCCGATCGACAGCACGCGCAGAGGCCAGCGCGACCCGCAGTGTCTCTGAGAACTGCCGTAGCCATTGATGCTGTTCGGGCCAGACATAGGCTGCGGAAATGTTGAGTTCAGTGGCCGTCAGTCCGGCCCCACCGTTCTCGACGTGGGCGGTCAGCTGCTGCACATCCACGGTGGTGGCCCAGAACGTTGAGGCCTCTTTCCACTTCATCCGAGGATGAGGCACAGGCAGCTCCCGTAACACCCCGTCACATTTTTCGGCCGGTGGGGTGGTGATCTCAAAGAGGCCCTGGGGCGGGCGCTGCGAGTCGAACCACTCGGGGTCGGGGGTCTGCCATTCCGGTGTCCCCCATCCGAAATACAGTCCTGCGGCCGAAGGAAGGTAGGCGGCTTGTTGATCGAGTTCAACATCGACACCTTCGCCCATCGGCCGATGGTCGCGGTACCAGCTGTTTTTATCCCACCACTGCGATGGGAGCTTGCCACGCTTGGCAATACGCGGCGGTAATGGGCAGGGAACCAGCTTGGCGTCAGGGTCATTCTTGCGGGTCGGTCGCGCTTTGCTCATCCGCGCCGAGGCGATGGTCGCTCCCACCCGGGACCAGCGAGGCCCAGGCAGCGCTCCCTCGAGGCTGTAGAGCCAGGCGATCCGGTCAGCGAGCACGTGGGCGGCAGCGACTTCATCGGCCGGGAGCACGGTCGATGTACCGACAACACCGACGATCCCCCGGTCTGCGGGGCGCGACTTGGAAGGCTCGGAATGGGTGTAGGGCACTAGAACCACATCAACCTTGCGGTCCTTCCATTCGGTCGGGTCCTCCGAAGTCAGCGAGCAGCTGAAGAAACCCGACTTGATCGCCTTGGCCTCGCAACCGAAGAAGTCCCCGACGACGTCCTCCAGCTTCACCTTGTCGCCCGCCTTCGGTACCGGAAATTTCAAGTCCTGCAAGGCTTGTCCAGTCACCCAGATTTGAGGCTTTGCTTCGTCCTCCCCGGCCGCCCACTTGTACTTGATACCCAGGCGAGTGAGGTTCTCCGGTATACCCAGCGGCGGCGCAACGACCAGGCCTGCGGGAGTGACTGTGCCGCGACTGGTGACGATCAGCACGCGGTCGTCTGCCCCGGAGAACTCCACGTCATCCCATTGCCGGCTCTTGTACGTCCACGCATCTGCGACAGCGCCGGCCGCGCTGTCGGTCGCCGCCACTGGTTGTTCATCGTCGTCCCGCTGAGCGCTAGCCAAATAGGCCTGGACCGTCGTCTCCATCCAGGCGCGCTGGCCGCCCTTATCCAGGTCGCCGACCGTGAAGTCCTCGTCGACAAAGTCGTCCGGGAGCGCCTTTCCGATCCGCCTCACCACGTCCTGTCGGGTCATCAGAGTCCCCGACGCCCCTTGGCAGTGATCGCTGATGATCCAGTCGAGCAGGTCGGGGATCTCGCCGTCCTTATCGTCGACGAGCACGAAGTGCTCGGACCCTCTGCTGATGCGGTACACGCTCACTTTCCGCTTTCCTTTCGGACGGGAGGACGTTTGGGTGGTGGTGGGACCTGCGCTGCAAGCGCTGAAGCAAGCTGCCCGCGACGCCATTTGGCGCGCAGTACTTCTACCGCCGTGGCCGTGCGGCCGACACGCAATGCGGCTTCGGGGACGCTCAAGGACTGGTCCAGAGCCACGCGGGCATCGGATATGGTCCAGCGTGCCCCACCCCGGGCGGCGGTGGCCGCGGTGCGTTCAGCCCGACGTTCGGTGTAGCGACGTCGCTCCTCTTGGGATCGCTTCTGACGATCCACCATGGCCACATCCTTCCCGGGCCAGGGGCGTTGTAGCCGGAGATCCCTCAACCTGGCCGCTGTCACGAACTGAGGTCTGCACGTGGTCACCATCATGCCGCCTCATCAGCGGACTGCGAGCAGTGATCAAGCATCTGCCCGGCCGCGAACGCAACAGCATCTGGGTCGCCGGCGACCTCGGGTGGCGCATCGACGGAAACGCTGGGGCGCAACGCTTTCAGTGGTAACCCAGACGCGACAGATGCCGAGCGTGCAGCGCCAAGCGCGAGATAGCGGAAGCCTGTCACCTTCCCGCCGCGACAAGCAATTCGCACAGCTGCCTCCATCCAGGCCCGGAAATGACGAGACCCTCAGGTTACACCCTCAGTCTTATAACGTAAATAGATTGAGGGTCTACCCTCGCGCCATGTCGACAAGCCGGCATCTGTCGAGTTGGTGTGCCAGCGATATGGTGGCCGTCGGTCCCCCTCGATGCTTGCCGAGGATCAGGTCGCATTCGCCGGCGCGAGGGTCGAATGGATCGATGCCATCGGGGCGGTGCAGGAGGATGACCATGTCGGCATCTTGTTCCTGACTTCCACTTTCGCGAAGGTCCGAGACTTGTGGGCGTTTGTCGTTTCGCTGCTCGGGCCCGCGGTTGAGCTGGCTGATCGCCACAACGGGTAGTTCAAGTTCTTTGGCTAGCAGCTTGATTGAGCGGGAGAACTCCGACACTTCCTGCTGTCGGCTTTCGGCGCGTTTACCTGAGCTCATCAGCTGCAGGTAGTCGATGACGACGAGCCGCAGTCCGGTCTTCTGCTTCAGCCGGCGCGCTTTGGCGCGGATCTCCATCATGGTCAAATTCGGTGAATCGTCGATGTAGAGGGGCGCTTCGGTGATTTCGCCCATCCGTCTCGCCATTCGTGTCCAGTCGTTGTCGCTCATGCGGCCCTTACGCATCGCGTCGAACTTGACGCCTGATTCGGCACTGAGCAGACGCATGACGATCTCTGACTTGCTCATCTCGAGGCTGAACAGCACACTGGGTAGGCCTTGTTTGATAGAGCATGATCGCAGAAAGTCAAGTCCCACAGTGCTTTTGCCCTGTCCGGGGCGACCGGCCACGATGATCATCTGGCCTGGGTGCAGACCGTTGGTGACCTCGTCGAGGTCGGTGTAACCCGTGGAGATGCCCTTGCCGCTGCCGCCGGAGGCGATCGCGTCGAGTTCATCCATGGTGGGCTGCAGCAGGTCATCGAGCACGGTGTAGTCCTCGGCCGCGCGGCGTTCGGTGACGTTGTAGATCTCCGCTTGGGCGCGGTCAACGACGGCGGCGATATCGGCGCCCTGGGCAC
This sequence comes from Mycobacterium sp. FW102-FHT13B02, assembly GCF_058790275.1. NCBI lineage: Bacteria > Bacillati > Actinomycetota > Actinomycetes > Mycobacteriales > Mycobacteriaceae > Mycobacterium > Mycobacterium sp. FW102-FHT13B02. The sequence goes on along the minus strand of NZ_JBYTCM010000034.1, from coordinate 27,416 downwards.
CGTCGTAGCCGTACTGCGCGATCCGGGTGCCGGCCTCCGCCAGTCGGCGCAGCACGGCTTTCTCGGCGACGATGCCGGCGTAGAAGCCGGCGTTGGCGGCCGTCGGCACGGTTGCGATCAACGTGTGCAGGTACGGGGCGCCTCCGATCCGGGTCAGCAGGCCGCGCCGGTCGAGCTCGGCGGCTACGGTGACCGCGTCGGCCGGCTCGCCTTGGCCGTACAGGTGCAAAATCGCGTCGTACACGGTGGCGTGGTTGGGCCGGTAGAAATCGTCGGGCCGCAAACGCTCCAGGACGTCGGCGATCGCGTCCTTACTCATCAGCATCCCGCCGAGCACTGACTGTTCTGCCAGTTCGTCATGCGGCGGTCGGCGGGATTCGAAACCACTGTCCGGCACCGTATCCCGCTCGGGCCGGCGACGGCCTGGCCGCTCATCCAGCGCCGGCATCACGCCACCGAGCCGAGTGCACGTGCGTTGTCGTCGAAACTATCCCGTACGCCGTCCCAACATGTGTCGCAGACCGGGACCGGCAACAGCATCTGTGGCCGCACAGCACCACGGCTGTCGTCGCACTGCACGCATCGGCCCGCGGTCACCAGGTCTGTGATCAAGTCGCATTCAGCCGCGGCAGGAGTCACTGCCCCGAGAACGTCATCGGCCCATCGCATCAGGGCCACTTTGAGTGCGACGCCTGGGAACATCATCCTGGCTCTGCGGCGGGCACTGGCCAAGGCCACTGCCGGATCGGGGATGCGGGTGACATCAAATTTCACCGCGTGGGCCTGGAGTAGTCGGGTGCGGTCGGCCTCGGTGGTGACAGCGCACACGTCGGCATATCCGCTGGCGGTGGCCGCGGCCGCGGCCTGCAACGCGGTCGAGCGTTGCGCACGGTCCCACGCGGCCTGCAGCGGCCGCAGTCGGGGACCTGAGCCGATCAGGTTCTGTGCCAGCCGCCACATGGCGAGCTTCCAGGGCCGTTGGAGCCCTTCAGGTTCCGGTGCGTGCAAGATCGCAAGCACTTGCTGGGGGGTGAACCCCCGTGCCAGCTGCGCCCGGACCGAGGCGCCGAGCCGCCACCGCAGGTGTCCCGGCAGTCCATCGAGTGACTCGGGCAGCTGCCGCAGCACCTGGCGAAGTTCATCCGAGCGAACATCGACCTCAATTGGTCGGGTGCCTGACAAATCGCTAACAGTTCGGGCGGTGCGGAGGGTAGGGAGGTTTATCTTTTGGCTTATAGAGGGATGCGGCTCAGAAAAGGTGACGGTTTTGGCGATCACCAGGCCCTGAGAATCGCGTTGAAGCGGCTCGACATTGGCAAGAAATCTCGGATGGATCGCGACAACAGCAAACCCTCCACGGCCCTGCGCGGGATCGTAAGTCAGCAGCTGTGCGTCGGCGAGGCTGGCGAGCGCTCGGCCGAGTGTCTTGACGTGGTAGATGCGACCACGAAGGGACCGAATCTCCTCGGAGACTTGAGATAACCGCAGCCGGTTGTCGGCCACCTTGGACCAGCGGTCGCACAGCAGCGTCACAACGGCGGCCAGGACCCAGCGACGAGCTCCTCGCAGCTGCTGCGCTGCCGAATCGTTGCGGACACGTGCAGCAACAAGATCGGCGTCAGCGAAGGCCACACGCTGGCGCGGGGTTGGATCCCGCCGTACCCGGCGTTGGGCAGCGGTGTTCGGGATTCGACGCTGGCGGCAAACAGCCGATGCGGGGCGCTGCCCGTCAACTCGTTCAGCGTCGACGGGTGGTCTTGCCCCTGTTTGAGACAAACCGGTATCGTGAGAAGTACCTACCACGGTATTCCCTTCACATGTGAGGGGACCCGAGATTGAAGTCGACAGCTTCGGTCTCACCTGAGAGATGCGGGGTGGCTACCGCTGATCTCGCTTGTTTGAAGCGGAGCGCCCCCCAGTTCTGGGGGGTGTTTCCTTTTCACTCAGATCCCGCTATGGAGTTGTCAGCGAAGTGGCTCTATGGGCTCGCTTTAATACGCGGCGGCACCTCCCCTCTGCTGATCGTCGACGTCGCACAGAAGTAACGACGAGCTGAAGGCGCACCGCATGCACGAGGACCAATAACGGTGCATGCGAGCCGAAAACCGTTGCCGTGCAGCACAAAACCGCCAGGGCTGGCAGGTCGCAATAGCCGCACGATCAACAAAGCCGACAGTGCTGCTCGATTGTCAGATCGCAAGAGATCCGTGTGGGTGGGCGTCGCGGCGAATAGGATCGCGACGGTGCGTAGCCTCCAATTGCGTTGAGTGCTACGTGTTTTGGCGTACGACGGGTCGTTGGCGTGGCAGGCGAATGCAGTGTGGACACATGAACAAACGCCCAAGTGTGGACCCCGGCATGAGCTCAGCCGCGAAAACGGCGCCGATACTCCTGTGACTGGTGTGGTTACATACCGCGATGGTTGCACGGACCATGGCGGAATTCCGCGACCGACACGCGGAATTCCGCGTGATCGGCCACGACGTGACCTCGGGACCGACACCGCACAGGTGCCGGGCAACGGATATTTCACGCCCGCGCCCCCAACACTGCCATCAATGGCTGCCTCGACGCAGCCGACGCAACAAGTTCATCGACAGCCCTGGCGATCGCATAGCTGACCTCACGGCAGGCCTGAAGCATGTGGCCACAACGCTGCACGTGAACATGCCGACATCCTGCGATGCCCGCCGCCAGCTCCTCAGCGAGAACTGGTGGGGTCAGCACATCGACCCCACCGCTGATCACCTCGGTGCGAGCCCGGATGGAGCCCAGCTGGGGGTATTGGTCATACAGCCGCAGCGCGGCCAGAAAGCCCACCACGGTCGTTAGCGGAGTACTCGCCAAAGCACTCGTGGCATAGGCCGCCAACGCAGACCCGGCGCCGTGGCAATGAGACACCCCAGCGCAGACCGGACCGGCTAACAGCCGCTGCAACGGCCCCACAACAGAGGCCGGCGCACCGAGTATGCCGCTGCACAGCAGCGAGGCCCCCGGAGCATTCAGCAGCCGGCCGAGTCCGTGCTGGGTGAGGTGACCAGCCGCAGTTGCAGCCAGAACCAAGCCATCGATCTGCACCGGAACCTCATCCGACGGCCGACCACAGTAAGTGATGCCGGTAAAACCACCCATCGAATGACCAACGAGCAGCACCTTGCCGACTGGCTCGACTGCTCCCAGAACAACCGCGAGGTCATCGGCAAGCCGGTCAACGTGATACGTGACAGCTGATGCAGACCCAGACCTTCCGTGACCGCGGTGGTCGTAACCCACGACCTGCACTGCCGGACCAAATGCACGTAGGACGCGCCGAACCTGAGGTCCCCACGAATGGCGGTCAAGGCATAGCCCATGCAGGAAGACCACGGTGACCGGAGCACACGGATCACCCCACAACGAGATCGACAGGGTCACTCCATCTTCGGTGAGGACCGACAGTTCGCGCTGTGATAGCTGACTCTGTCGGCCGCAACGAGCCGAAGTCGGAACCGCAGATGCGCCGCCAGTCCCGTGCGTCATAGCTGTTCCCTTGTCCCCCCGAGAGGTAACGAACCGAGCCTGCGCCAAACCAGGGATGGTCATGCTGCCCCCTGCTCGCGGTGAATGGACGCACGCAGCCGCGACCCGATCCACGTCCCGACCTGGGGTGAGACGGCGTTGCCGAATCCGTCGGTCTGGTCCCGTGCGCTGCCCCAGACCACGAAAGTGCCTTGGTAGTCGGCGAAGTCGACGTCGAAGCCGCAGCCTCGGCCGATCTCGTGCGTCGCCATCATGCGGAAGTAGCAGTCCTCCAGGGCGAGGTCGGCAAGCATCGCGCGCCACTCGGCCGACAGCAGCGCAGTGGTGTCACGGGAGGTGAGCGTGCCGAGCGGATCCGCCAGCGGATGCGGCGCCGTCTCAGTGCCGCTGCTGCCGTTCTGCTTGTACCAGCCAGAGAACAACAGCGACTGAGCTGGTGAGCCGGTTAGGGCACCGAGCGGATTGCTCACCGGATGCGCGCGGTAATCGGCTTCGTCGATCTTCCCGTTGTTCTTGATGAGTCCCGCCGCAGTCAGCACGCCGGGTATCTGCTCGGATGTGACCGTCGGCATGGCCTCGCCGTGAACGGTGGGAATCGTGTTCCTACGGAACGGGACGACCCCGCTGGACAGCAGGCCGAAAGCTTCGGAACCACCCTGCGTTGGCAGCGGCTCGTTGGTGCCACGCGGGACCTGGCCACGGCGGAACGTTGTGACACCGACGGCAACGGGTGGCGTGATGACGCCTGTGGCGTTGGTGGCGGTCTGCGCCCACAGAGGCTGGCTAAAATCCCTACTTCGGCAGTCCGATCCGGGCCGCTCGTACGTATTCCCGGCAGCGGCCATGATCGCCCCGGTCGACAAGATCGCTGTCTCTTGCTGGCTGGTCTGCGTGGCCATCGGCTGCCACGGATGACGCTCAGCGCCACGCTGAGCCTTCACCGGCATCAGGACGGCGGGGAACTCGGCGAACCGCTGGCGGCACCGATCAGCGCGAGCGAGCGTCGCGGGCGCCAGCGGCAGCATCACCTCCTGCCCGTCGACCACGAACCGCTTGAGCGGCCGGTCACCGATCCGGGTTCCCAGGTCGCGCAGGTCCAGTGCCGGGAGCGACGGCGTCATCGGCGGGATGACCTCGCCGCGGCAGGATGGGCAGCGGTAGTTGTACTGAACCCCGTATCGAACAGAACCCGTGGGCGGCACCCCGGTCTTCCACGTCCAGATCGCCTCGACGACCGCATCACACCTCGAGCACCAGGAGTGCGGCCGGTGATCCAGATCGGGTGTGGGCAGATTGGCCTTCCACATCGCGATATACAGCCGGTCCCGCGACTGCGGTACACCGAAGAACATCGAATTCAGGTACAAGACACGGTATTTGTAGCCAAGCAGTTCGAACTGCTTGAGCCACCACCGATACGTCGACCCGTCGCCCACCTTCTTCCGGCCCGGAACCGCAGGGCCCCATGACTGCAACTCGGTCGTGCACTCGACCAGGATCAGCCGAGGATGGTGCTGTCCCGCGTAGTGCAATACGCAGTTCGCCGTCGCCCGGTCACGTTCCGAACGCGTCACCGCCTCCTCGTACTCCGGGTCTTCCATATCGAAGAGGGATAGCCCCGTCGCATAAGCCTTTTCAGAGTTGGCCGGCGAATGATTTTTGCAACTCACGCCGGCAGCCAGCAGATCGGCTGGCGGAAGATCGCGCGCCGAGTGATAGTCGGCCGCTTCCTTGTCAACTAAGTCAGCGATCCAGTGCTCGGCATCGGGATGGTTGGCCTCATGCACCTCGACCTTGTAGGCGTTGTGATTGGCCGCCATGATCGTCGTAAATCCGGCATTCTCAATGCCTTTCGTCAGACCACCGAAACCGGAGAAGAGGTCGACGGCAACCAGGTCGTCGTGCGCGAATCGCCGACGCCGGAAAGCGGGGCGATGAGTGGCGGTCCTCCTAGACATGGGTCAGCCCCCGCGAGTACTGGTGCCAGATCTGGCCGTCGAGCTGATTGCCGGCGCGCCCGCGGCCGGTCCGCCAAACTCCTTGCCAGTTCCCGTCGGTGGGTAGCGCATTGGCGGTGTCGGCGGCAGCTCCCGATTCCTTGTTCGCCCATTGGTCTGGTGTGCGCTCCGTACTCGCGGCATCACGGTGGGTCATGCCGCACCTCGCGTGACCGTCGAAACTGCCTCGACCGCAGCATCAATGGCTCGGTCGAACAGCCCACAGACCGTCGACCGCGATGCCTCCGCACTGAATTCGGTGAGCGACTGCGGAGCAGGCAAGGCCGATCGCAACGCGTTGATTACCCCGGCGTACGCACCGGCGTAATCGCAGTATTCCCATGCCCTTTGCGTGCAGGTATAGATGTCGCAGCCCAGTGGATGCCACGACTCCTCGGCGATACGCCGCGCCGCCCGCAGGACCAACAGCATGTCCCGGACGCTTGTATCGGGTTCGTCAAAGTCGACGATCCCCTCGAGCTCACCGACACGTTTGTCACGGGACATCAGTGCGCGGGCGGCATCAAGGCAGGTCTGAAGGTCTCCAAGCGACTTGTCGTTGGTGACGACTTGCTGAGGAAGCCACATCGATACCGGACTGACGTCGATGGCCCAGCCGCGGTACTCAACACGGGTCACGCTCGATCCAGAGACTGGATGGTTAAGTCGCCGGCTTCGGGGACCGCCTGAAAACTGATCGATGGCGACATCGCTATCGACGCCGCGATCTTGCGCACTGCGGCCCGTGCGCATCCTCCAGGCGTAGTTGGTCAACCGCACGTCGGCGCGTTTTCCGTTCTTGGGCCTCGCGACATGTCCGTCTGGCGCCGGTCCTTCGAACGTCTCCAACATGACCGCAGCTAGCGAGCGGTGTTTGGTCACGCCGCCGCGCCGCAGCGCAATTTGCAGGTACCCATTCGAGTTGGGGCTGGGTTTCAAGAGCCGGCCGGTCCGCAAATTCCACGCTCGTCCGTGGTTGGAGATTTCGTAGAGCTCCTCGTACCCGAGGACAGGTTTGCGAACTTCTGGTTCACTCAGCGGACCGGTGGCGGCGGCTTGCGCTGCAGTCATGGTGACGTCCTTTCTGAAGGGCCGGGTCACGCGGCCAAATCCGCGGTATCAGCGAGCAGGTGGACCCATCGCGGATCGACGTCGCGAAAGTCCCTGTGGCTGTTGCCGGTCAGCGTCGACAACGTGAAGTTGTCGAGTTCGCTGGGATTGCGCGGCTGAGCTTCTGCAGACCACCCGCACGCGGCCACCGACGCGCCCGTCGTCTGGCATGTCCGCCATATGCGGCTGGCCACTCGTCCCGCCCGGGCGCGAGAGGGCGCCGCCGATCCCCAGGCGAAAACGATCACGTCGTGCCTGCGGGCGAGGCGGTCGATCCAGGCGTCATTGTCAGGGCCGACCGGGTCGCGATGCGTGTTCAGCTCCCCTGCTGCGGTGACGACGGCGGCATAAAGGCTCACCACGGTGTAGCCGTCGTATCCGAAGCGTCGGGCGAATCCGGTGTAGGACTTGGTGAATAGATCGTCATGGTGTTCGTCCGCCGTGCCGGGGCGCAGGTCAAGAATCAGCAGGTCCGGGCCGCTGCCCCATCGGCGGGTCAGTTGATAGCGATAGGTCCGGTCTGCAGAAAACGTGGCTGGGCTCGGTGCGCCGGCGTGCGGGCGCCGGATATCGAGCCCGAGAGTCATGAGGTCACCTCTGCGTGAGCGACCTGGTCCTTCGTTTTGGTGCAGGCAGGTCGCGCGATGCCGTGGTCGTGAACCTGTGAGCACAGCCGCGGGTCTGTGCAGCAGTCCGAGCAGATGTAGAACAACAGACCCCTGAAGCAGGTCATGCCGACCTTGGCTGCGGTGAAATGCGTTGCTTCGTAATCAGGTTCGGATGGATCGCAATGGCAGGGTTCGTAGACACCGATCGGCCTGTGTTCGGCGTTGGGCGCATGCGGTTCGGAAATAGGGCGCAGGCCCTGGTCGAGATGGTCGGTGATTGTCACGACGGAGTACTCCCCTCTGTCGAAGCCCGGCCAGATTGTCGGGGTGCGTCGAGGATCGATTGGCCGGTTGTGGTGTCGAATCTCGGATGGACGTGTCGACGGCCGGTGCACTGTGCGGTGCAGATCGCAATTCGCCAGCCGGTCAGCTTGCTTGACATCCGGACATTGCGGCCTTCGCGGCCGATCGCCTCCGCGAACTGCTCAACCGCGACGATCACTCGGATGTCGCGATGTGCTCCGGAGGTGACTCGCACCGAATGCACTGGTACTTCAAGAGCGTTGACTACATAGACCAGTGGGTCGTCGTCGAAGTTGACTACCGACACTCGCTCGCCGGCCAGCATTGCTTCGATCGCGTGGATCCGCGAACCTCGGCGTCCGATACACGTGGATGCGGCATTGATACCGCGCACCGTCGCAGTCACGGCGACTTTCGAATAGTGGCCCGGTTCGCGGACTACGTCGATGATCCGGATCGTACCGTTGCCGATCTCGGGGACTTTCCGGGCGAAGAGCTCGTCGAACAGCTGGCGATCTGTGCTGGCCGCTTGGCCGCGAAACGGCGGACGGCTGCCTGCTCCACTCACGATGGCATTCCCCGCGTGCGTCCGCGCGCGGCAGTCGGAGCCGCACTCGGTGGTGAGTTCAATTCGCCTGCAGCCGAACCGATAACGAGCATCGACACTCGACGAGGTGAGTTTGAATCGGGACATAGGATCATCAGAAAAGCCGATCTATCGGTGTGGGTGATGGGGAGACGGTCACCCGGCAAGTGCGGCGGCCACCGGGTCCAGCTCCAACATCAGCTGAACTGGCCGCGCACTCTGAGGGCCCAGACACTGGCGTCCCGTCAGTGAGATGACGTCATGGTGCTGGTCAGGTGCTGCATCAACGGTGCCATCGGCTGCCTTTTTGGGCTGGTTTGATGCAGCGGCCTGAGCGGCGAGGACGGCATCGGTCTCAGCGCCGGGCGAAGCGGCCGGGCCCATGTCACGACCGGCGATGATCGCCAGTTGTTTGCGGCTGTTCTTGAGTTCGGGCCCGGGAGCCAGGCGATAGCCGGCCCAAATACCGAACTCTTCGTCGGCATCCAAAGCCCGTGCGGCGCAGGTCGGTTGGTAGAAGCAACCCCAGCATGCAGCAACCGCGCGGGGATCGGGAAACTGTTCGGTGGGGTGCCAGAGTTCGGGGTCGTAGTAGCACGGGGTGGGGCGATCAGGCTCTTCATAGCGCTGCGGCAAAACTGCCTGGTGCGGCCGGCCGGGCGGCCGTCCGCCGCGGCTGGTTTGATCCTGCGGGCGCGGGCTGACCGTTGAAACAGAGCTGGAAATAGACACGGAGATACTCCTGAGCTATGCGGGTGATGCCCCTACTTGGGGCGAACGCGCGCAGCAACAATCACAAAGTGAGGGGGTGCTGCGAGAAGAATACGAAACGACTCGATGACCGACTGTGTGGTCGGAGTCGAATAATGAACTGCGAGAAAGGAATTAGATTGATGCGTGGCTACGACGTCTGCGCGCCGCTGAAGCATCAGTCAGGTGTGGCTACTTGCGATTCCTCAGGGGTGGCTCCCTTCGTTGCGGGTAAGCCCGGCCTTGCCGGCCGAACGTCCTAACAACGTCAAAGTATCAAAGCGCACAACATGTTGGCAACTATTACCGTGAATTTGCCTTCTCGTGCACGTCAGACAGGCGCCCGACCAGGGACACAGCGCGATTGCGCGCGTCTGGCGGTAGTTGACCAATCAAAGTAGCCAACATTGTCAGTGCTTGCTCCGCACGCGCGCGGATCTCCGCGTTCATCTGATCGCGGGCTTCTTGAGATAGGCCGGGCTCGTTCATGGCAGAAGCGGCGCTGGCGGCGAAGCCCAACACCGTCTCTGCCAGAGCCTCTGCCAGGGTCAGCGCATCGCCGGCGCCGACCGCTAGCGTGGGCGTCTGGGCCGTCGACACGGCTGGCTCATTCCCGGCGATCTTGCGTAGCGAGTCCTCGGGAGCCCTGAACAGCGTGGCTAAGCGCGGGATCAGGGCAGAATTGGGCGGGTACTTGCCCAATTCCCAGCCCGACACCGCTGAGGGCGCGATACCTAGTTCCTGGGCGAGCGCCGCCTGCGTCCATCCGGAAGCGATCCGGTAGTGCTTAAGCTCCCAGCTCTGTCGCGGCGGCATATCCAGGTAGTCAGCCAGTTCGCCGCCAAAGACCTCGACCATCCTGGTGAGAAGCTTCAACGACGGCGTGGAACGGCCGTTGAGCAAGCTGCTCAACGTCGTCGGAGTAACGTCGAGCTCTGCGGCAATCGCCTTCTTCGTCGTTAGGCCGAGCTCTCTCCCCGCGCGGTCACATACTCGTTTGAATGCGCTGGCAGAGAAGAACTCGCCCGTGTTGTCAGCCATTACATCCCGCCTTCGTCGACGGGGTCATCTGGATTGGTAGCCCACGAATTCGGCGTCAGCCGTCCGCCGACAGGGCTGCTGCACACTAGGACTGCTACTCACACCGAAGTGCTGCCGGAGACGCCTTCGGCCCCGGACTGATCAGAGTCGATGTAGCGCCGCCGTGCTGCGTGAATGTTGCCGGCATGTTCGGTGTATCTCAGGGCCACGCCGGTGCCCGATGTTTGAAGGGCCGACTGAAACTCGCCAACAGCGGCCGTGAACTCCGCACCAACCGGCCCGAAGCCAGCTTCCATCTGCGAGAGCAGCTCCGGATCAGGCATGCAGTCGCTCTCGACCTGGCCAGCGACGTCCTCGTTGGCCTTGGCGAACTGCAAGAGTTCGTCTTCGTTAACCCGTAGCGCCATACCCAAAAGGCTATAGCTGCATCCGAACTGCGAGCAAGACCACCTCATCGGACGCGCCGTATTGACGCGGGGCGGTGAACCTACCGCGAACCGCCTCCTGTCATTACCGCTGCTGCTGGCGGTGCTACCGGCGGCCACTTACCGCGGACTCTGGAGAACGCTAAAAGCTGCTGCCAGCATTGAGCCATGACCGATTTGTTGAGCACCATTTTGGCCGACCCTGAACTTCGTCAGTGGCCCCAGCACGCCGCCCCGGCGGCCGATCCGGCAAGTCGGCCCTATCCCGCCGCAGCGATCCCCGCACCGCAATCACCAGAAGCTCCGCCGCAGGCCGCACCTGCGGCCGGTGAAATGGCCGCAGAGAGAATTCGATCCAACATTAATGACCCGGCGCCGGCGGCCCCGCAGACGAGCGACCCTGAATTCAATCCACTCGGTTTCGCCGAGCCGCCGCAAGACCCGGAAATTGCCTCCGCTGCCGAACGCACCGCAGACCAATTACCGCCATCGGTAGACGCCGCAGATGACCAACCGCGAAATGAGCCCGAACCGACCGACAATGAGAACGCGATCAGTGCTCCACTGGCATTCGACGACATCGCCACCAAACCCAATTCGCTGCTGTCCGCGATAAACACCGCCGGGGCCTGGCTGAAGGACCGCGACTGGAAGGACCCACGCACGCTGGGTGCGGCCGCGGCTGTGCTGATCGCGGTGAGCAGCATCGGCTACTGGGCGCTCGGTGATAGCGCCGGCGACCAGGCCCCGACAGCCCAAATGGCGCCGACGAGCTCCTCCACCCAGACCTCCCCGACAAGTGCACCGGCGCAGCGAGACACCGTGATCCCGGTCTCGACGGCAACCGCGCGCTGCCCCGCGCCCAGTTCGGATCCCATGAACGCCTTCAGGCTGGAAAGCGCCCAACCCTGGATCTGCATCATGGCCTACTCAATCGCTGGCCAAGTTCTCACGGTCACATTCGACAAGGCCTACGTCATCACCTCGGTAGGCACCCTCCCCGGCGCTAATAGCGAGGAGGCCGGCAAGGATCAGTGGGCGATGTACCGAACAGTGCGACTGCTGAACTGGTCGTTCAACGACGTCGGTAACACCAGCTGCGATCAGGACACCCACAACATCCGGAAGATTGTTCCTTTGGCCGTCACGGCCGCCAACTGCTACCACAAGGGCCCATGGCAGCCGGTAGTCGCCAGCGCCGTAACGATCACCATTCAAAAGACCGACCAACCGTCCAACCCCGGATCGGTAGGGCCCCACGCCGCGGACGCCGCCTCCACGGCCGACTACACCGCGTTCGCGATCAGCCGCCTACAGCTCCTCGGGCACCCGGTAACGGGCTAACCACCCACTACCGCCAGCGAAATCGCCTGTTACCACCTGATGGTGGTAACAGGCGATTTCTGTATGCGCCGCACGGTGGTAACAAGCTATCGCCGCTGGTCAGCTAGTTGGATAGCCGCGATGACAAGCCGGAAAACCCCCATGTTTGACCTCTGGCAACCCCACTTGTGAGCAGCGCTGGCTGCCCAGAAAGCTAGCAAGCTATCAGCAAAGTTTCCTAGCGAACCTCTCGGCCCGGCCCTTCACCTAACGGCTTGGTCCGGGCCGAGCTTAGCAGGGTTGTCAACCCTGGCAAAGTCTGCTACCGCAACGACTCCACTGGGGCCGCCCGGGCAACTCGGGTTGCGCAGCCTCGCCCGTGGCCCTGGGGGTACCCCCAAATCGGCCGATGAGCTGGGATTCCAGCACGCTGAGGGGCCTCGGTCTGCGCCAGCGAGCCCAGCCCCGCCAGGCCGGCCAAGCGCGCTGTGCCCTACCCAAACCTGACAACACCCACAAGCCACGCGCGCGGTAACCGGGATCAAGCAAGCCTCACCTCTCCCCCGAGCCCAACGCGCCCTAGGTCCTCTGGAAAACGGGCGAATCCGACCCCATGGTTTGAGATGTGAGCTTCCGACCCGACCCCCGTACCCGGATGCGTCACTGGTGGGCCCAACACCGGCCAGACCGGCGCGCCGTGCAACGAACCTGCATTGCGACCTGCCTGGCCCTCGGCGCCTACGGAGGCCTCTACTCCCTCGCTGCCGGATGCTCGCCCCAGAACACGGTCACCGCGTCCGACCTGAACGCCACGGTGAACCGCGCAGACGCCGTCGGCGCGTTCGCTGACGGCTTCGTCAACCTTCTGCTGACCGACAACAACGCCAATGACTTCGCGGCGTTCACCAGCGCACAGGTCACCCCGACCCCGGTGCCCATGGACGTCATCAAAACCATCCCATGGTCCGTTCAGCGGCAACCCGTTCAGTTCGCCAACGTGGACTCCTGGTCCGTCATCGTGGGCGCGTTCGTCAAACCGATCTCCAAGCCGCCGCAGCTGCGCTTCTACCAAGTCGCGGTCGATGTGATCCAGGGCCGCCCACGAGCGTCCAGTACGCCGGGCATCGTCAACGGCCCCGACATCGGATTCGATGTCGAACTCGGATACCAAAAAGACATCACCCAAGGCTCCACGTCATACAAAACCGTCGCAGATTTTCTAAACAGCTGGCTCGTAAGGGCAGACGACCACCACCCGGCAAGCGGCGATATCGCCAGATACAGCACCTCGCCCCAAATACGGCCATTCGACGACGCGCCATTCTCGAGAATCAGCATCGACGCTATTAAGGCCGAAAAAGATATCCCAGAAACAGCACCAAACGGATTTACATCCCGGATCTACGTAACCGGACAAGGAATTGACGATTCCACCAACCAAACCTTTTCCTATCCGCTCGTCCTCACTCGCCAGAGCGACAAATGGTTCATTTCCGACATTGACCTCGCGCCGAAACTCAATGGCCGCATCACCCAGCCAAAAACAACCCCGACCTCACAAAGCCCGTCAGACACACCAACCGGATAAACCCCCAAGCACCGCATCAGCGGTCAACACCCGAAGGAAGGCAACCGTGAACTACGTCAACCAGGTGCTGATGAACTTCATCAGCCAGTCCAAGCCCACTCTCATCCTGGCCATCGTGATCATCACCGGGGCGCTCATCGTGATTCTCTTCGCGACCCACCGCGGCTCTATGACCAAGGTCATCATCTGCGTCGTCAGCGGCGTCGGCGCCGTGATCGTGGTCAACATCCTCCCGGACCTACTCCAGGGCGCTGCCTCGGACGGCCCAGGGGTGACCGGCATCAGCAGCCGTTACTAACCACGTCAACCATCAGCACGAACACCCTTGCAGGACGGTAACTCTCCATGAGCTCTGACCAGCGGACTCAGACCGCCGTGGCCGTATACACACTCGCCCGAAAATTTCCCAAGCTCATCGGAAAATTCCCCAACGGGCAACCCATACCCTTCGGGCCCTACACGCGAGTCCAGCTCGGGTTGCTGGTCATGTCAGCGCTGCTGTACGCGGCGTACTTCCACGTCGCCCATCCGAAAGTCCTCCACAGCCTGCCCCTATGGCTGGTGACCACCATCGTGGCTGTGGTCCTGGCGCGCCGGATCGGATTCGCCATGGCACGGCCCAGCTCCCGACTCCTGTGGCTGATCCGACCTCGCCTGTACCGCGCCCCCGTGAGCACTGGCGGCCGCACCCTCCACAAGCGTTCAGCACCCACGTCGACCGGAGACCGACAGCACGTCCTCGATCTGGGGCTTTTCCGATGATCCTCGAAGTCAACCTTGATCAGCCCACCCTGGCGGTGACCGACAACCTGCGCTGGACCCGCACGGGTGTTGTTTACGCGGAGTGGCAGCTGTCCCCCCTACCGAACGGGCACGAAGACCACACCGAAAAAACCCAGACCTCCAACCACCATCGACACCTATTCACCGACCTTCCGACAACGAGCCTCACCAGCGTGGTCGCGCCGCTGGACATCTCCACGATCGCCGAAAACATCACCTCCTCGGCCCGCCGCGCCGCCAGACGAGCAATAGCTGCCCAAGGCGCGGCGGGCCGGCCAGATGACTTCCTCGAACTATTCCCCGACTACATCGCGGAAGCATCAGCGCGCCTTGACCTGATCGAACAACAGGATCCGCCGCCTTCGGAGCGCATCTACTGGCTGTCGGTGCCGCTGTGCGGCCCTGCCCGCAGCGGAATGCTGCCCGACGGCTACCTCCCGACTGACAAAGACCTGGAAACCTTCTACCCGCTTGCCCGCGAGGCCGAAAGCAAAATCCCAGCCGCATTTCGGCCGCGACGGGTAAACGAAACCCAGATGCACTGGCTCTGGGACCGGTGCCACACCCGCGGCGTCGACTACCGCGCCTACCACGCCGCCCTCGAGGGAGCCGAACCAAACCCCTCAGCGCCGCGGCCCTTCCCCCACCGCCTCCTGCAAGAACGTGTCGTGCAAAGGGCCCGCGGGTTCCGGGCAGACGGCGAAGTCGATCCACGATTCAAACGCGCAGTGAAAGTGTCCTTCCCCGACAGCGACATTCCTCCCAGCTACCAAACCTTCCTGGTCTTCGACAGCTTTCCTAAAAAGCTCGGTTGGCCCGGTGCCGCCGATCGTGTCCTTCAACTGCTCAACCGCTTCGACGGCGCTGGCGTCGACTACACCCTGCACACCCGAATCCGAAACCGCGCAGAGGCGCTCAGTGACAACACCAGTGCCCTCGGGCAGCTGTCGGAGCAGATGACCGAACGCGACAACGAGATGAGCTTCGCTCAGAACTTCCTCGTGTCCCGGGGCCGGCTGCTCACTGAATACAACACCCACCTCGAGGACAACCCCTCCGAGACCGAGATTCACTTCTTCCCGATCATCGCGGTGTCCGCACCCAGCTACGACGAACTTCGCGACCAGGTACGCGCCATCGAGAACACCTTCAAAGACATCCCGATCAACCTCGTCGCCCCGCGCGGTGCGCAGGAGGAAGGTTGGGCAGCGGCCCAACCCGGATATCCGCCGCAACGAGTAGCCACCGATTACACCCATTTCACATCCACGGACTACTTCGCTAAGTTCGTGCCAATCACCGCGCCGCAGATAGGTGATGACACAGGACCGGCCATCGCCACGTGCCGCGCCTCGGGGTTCGAAGAACCCGTCCTCTTCGACCTTCTTGGGGTGACCGAGAAGAACAAGTCCGCCAGCTTCCTCGTCGACGGCGACCTCGGATCGGGAAAATCGGTTCTCCTCAAAGTGCTTTCGAGTGTCGCCGTAGATCTTTTTGGGCAGGTCTTCGCCGTTGACCGCTCCTCCAGGGGCGAATACGTGGATTACGCCAAATCCGTCCCCCACTCCGTTGTCATAGACCCGACAAACCCGCAATACACACTCGATCTGCTGCGCGTCGTGCCCGGTGCTGACGTGGCTGAGCGAGTCCTGCCGGTGCTGATGCGCCTGTTTCGAATTGATGCCGGCACACCGGAATCAACACTGCTGTCCGACCTAATCGAGCCCAACTATCGAGCCCGCTACAAAATCCATGGCTTGCCCGAACTGGTCACCCACGCAGCAGACCTCATGCAGAATCCCGGCGCAGCCACTGGGCCAGTCGCCGACGCCCACCCGAGTGTCATCGCCAAAGTCGCCTCCCAGCTGCGGTTCTGGTCACAACGCACCTACGCCCGCTGCCTGTTCGCGAACGACCTGCCGCCGCTACCGTTGGACGCACCCATGGTGGTGCTCCGGACCAACAAACTGTCTTTGCCCGGCGACAAAGAAAGCCTCACCAACGATCCCACCAAACTGTTTGGTGACGTCATCTACACATTGTTCGCCACGATCGCCCGGCAGGTCCTGTTCTCCGAACCAGACGACCCCAACTCCCGATTTGGCCTGTTTCTGCTGGATGAGGCACGCCACCTCACCCGATCCACTATCGGCAACGAAGTCATCGAAGACTTCGTCATCGACGGCCGCAAGCACGACTGCGCCATCGGCCTCGCATCCCAGGACCCCGACCACTTCGGCCGGTTCAAGCGCCTCATTCCCACCTTGTTCATCTTCCGCCAGATCGACGAAACCCTCGCCAGGGAAGCACTTCGGATGGCCAGCGAGGACGCCGCTAAGAACGACAATCTCGTCAAACAGCTCGGCAAAGCCCTACCCGGCGAATGCCTGATGAAAGACATCAAAGGACGACTCCTGGAAGTCACCATCAACCTGCCGGCACGCGCCGACCGTGCGGCCGCCGTCAGCACCACCCCGGGGGCCGCATGATCACCAACCCCTGGCGGGCGATCAGGTCGGCGAAACGCCGGCTCACCGCGCTGGCAACCCCCGCGCTGTTCCAACTGCTCACCGCCAGCCCCGCGTGGGCCGGCACCGGTGCCGTCACGGCCATGGTCATGTGGAACGGCATCGAAGATAGCCAACACGTTCCCGTCGGGCTCTACGGGCTGTCGCTCAACAACGGCAGCCTCACCGACCCGACGGCGGCCCCGCCGGCGCTATCCATGCACTGGTTCTACAGCCTCTACATGGAACTGGTGACTACGCCCATCTGGCTCGTGAAAAACGTTCTCTCCCTGGGCTGGCTCAAATACATTGCCACTCCGTTCGATTACGTCAGCCACCAACTGTTCACGGCCATGCACAGCCCCGGGATCCTGGCTGCGGTGGCATTCATCGCGACAGGATTCATCGCCTTCGACGTCGCCATCGGCCGTCTGTCGCGAGCCTGCGCGAAACTGGCCGTGGCGATAGTGCTCGGGGTTGTTTCCATCACCGTCGGCGATCACCCCGTCAGCGAACTGCTCGGAGAGCACGGGGCGCTGTCCCTCGGCCGCGACATTGGTGTCCAGTTCGCGACCGAACTATCAGGCAAGTCAGTCTCAGGCGACCAGGCGGTTGCCGCCATGACCGAGTCGCTAACCGATCACTTTCTCCGAACACCCACCCTGGTACAGAATTTCGGACAAGACCTGGACGCTCCGCCGTACAGCTGCGGTCAAGTCTGGTCCACGGCCATCACCACCGAGCCCCTCGACAAAGTCAAAGACTCCGTGGCCCAAGGCTGCCCAGGCGGGGAAGAATTGCATGCCTACGCTATGGGCGACCCTGATAGTCGAAAAGCCGTCGCCTGGACGTCGATCTTCTTCGCGATATCCCTATTCCTGTTTTTTGGCGTCCTCTGTGCGCTGATCGTCATCCTGGCCTTATCGGCGGTCTTCTGGGGCATCGTCGCGATCGTTGCCCTGGTATGTGGGCAGATTCCCGCCATGCCGCAGGGGCTCGCCTTCAAAGCCGGTCTCGACATGCTCTATTCCTTCATCGGCATGACAGTGATGACCGCGATCCTCGGGTTATACGGCAACTTGGTCGGCGCCATGTTCAGCCAGGCCGGAACCGACCTACCCGTCGCGATGCCCCTGATCGCGCTGCTGCTCTTGGCAAGCATCTACGCGATGTGGCGGGTCAAGAAGGGGCTCGTGCACGGGCGCGCAAAGGTGGAACATGCGCTGCAGCGCTTCACCAATCACCAGCCTATTGATTCCAAACTGAATACGACCCTGGAGAACATCGACCCTCTGACCGCCATTCCCAAGGTGGTCGGGCACGTCGGGCACCTGACACGAAACACGGTCACCACCGCCGCCAAGCTGGGCATCGCCGCCGTCGCGCCCGAGGCGGCCCCATTTCTAGGAGCGGCTGAAGCCCTGCAGTCGAGGGTCAGCGCAAAGACCGTTCGTGCCAACAAGAAAAAGACCGCTCCCGCCTCGACAGAGGCCAGCGACACGCACCTCGCCGACTCGGCGTCAGATAGCACAACCGGCGCCATCAGCGCCATCCAGGAATACCGCGCCAGCGACCCCAACCCCGCGGACCCATCAGCACCCATTCCTGTGGTCGACCAGCCCGTCGCCAACGCTACGGCCACAGATGCTCCCGCCAGCGGGACACAGAGCCAGCCGTCCCCTCAACCCGAATATTCGCGCGTTGGCGACACCCGCTCGGCGTTGACCGCCGGACCCGCACAGCCAGCCGCAGCGAGATGGACCACGGCCCCAGCTGAACAACCGCCGATCCAGAGCGCGGCCCCAGTAGCGGCCTCCCCAGCCGCCATCGGCTTTAGGAACCGGTACCCGCACCTGTGCGGAGAAATGACCACGCGCGGCCAGCAGTGCATCAACTACGCCGACACCTGCCCTCACCACTCCAACCGGCCGGCCCCTAGTTCGGCATCGAGAATCCACCCGGCCATCAGGGCGCTCGGCACGGAGTCGAGCACCAACGCTGAATCAGCTCAACCAGATCCGCTGCCAACACTGTCGCTGCCCACTCGGAGATGACGGCCATGACCACTGCCGCAAAAACGGCCGTCGCCGCCGTAGCCGTTGTCGTCATGTTCGTTGCCGCAGTGCTGATGCTGCCGCTCCTAATCGCCATGATCAGCCAGCCAAGCCAAGGCACCCAACAGTTCTACGCATCCTGCATGGCCTACATCGGCATCCGCGGAGCAGTGGTAGCAAACCCTCCCGCCGACAACCAGACTCCCGGTGAACTCCTGTTGAAGATCAACCAGACCGCCACAACACTGGGATTCGGCAGACAGGGAGCAACCGTGACCGCAGCGATCGCAATCCGGGCAACCGGATTAGTAAACGCTGCCAACCCGTCGAGCCCGGACACGATGCGCTATGAACACGACGCGATCATCAACACCGGAGCCGGCGCACTCGGACTGCCACTGACATGGGCAACACCCGAAGAACTCATGACACCGGAGGTCTCCACCGCTGTGGCCCTCGATCACATGGTCGACACCGAACCTCGGTGGAGAGACGCCGACCCCGCCGAACTTGCCGCCCAAATCACCGGCCTGGCCACCAGCGACTTCACTCAACCCGTCGCCGACGCTCAAGCACGCCTCGCCGGCCTTCCCAACGACACGCCCGCCACGCCCACATCCCTGGCAGTGTTGACCTCGCCAGCCCAAGCCTCCCCACACACGACTACGACTACGAGTGCGCCAGCGCCGACGCCGACACCCACAGCGCCGCTAGACCCCGAACAGGCGAGCTCAGCCGCGGCAACCGCCCCCGCCGCCGCGACCTGCCTCAATGCCATGACCACTCCCCTGCCTGCCACCGCCACAGCATCCAACCCGGCAGGACCCATCATCGCCACCGCCGCGCAACGCGCCGTCGGCACAGCGCCGGCCGAACCATCGACACAGGCCTCCCCGTCGCAAACCACCCCTGCGACCCCTACGCAACCCGCCGGGCAACTTGACACCCAAGATTCCGCACACTTCGTATCCTCGCTGCTGTCAGCGACTTTGGGTGCGAATGTTCCCGTGACCATCGCCGAGCAGCTGCGCCTCGGCAACAGCGTCGTCAGCACCCCGGAGCCCGGCGACGTCATCTTCACCGACATCAGCGCCAACGCCGGACCACACCTGGCCGGCATCGCCGTCGACGAGACCACCATGGTCACCGTCCTGCCCGGACACCCCAATCCGGAGTGGGTGCGCTACAGCAACAACCGAGTAATCCGACGCATCGAAATGGGGGCCGCAGCATGACCCACCCCGCCACCACCACCGCTGACCCGGATGCCGCCGAGGCTGCGGAAAACGGCAAGCCGGCAAACGGCCAACAGCCCAACAGCTCTGATCCCTCGACATCGCACGGACCGGTCCGCCTGCCCACACCGCCACTGCCCGGAACCACCGCTACGCCGCCAGCGGCATCCCCGGCGTCAACCGCTGCGACGCCCCCCACACCCAGCGCCGGCGCAACACCGACCGGGGCCAACCCGACGGCCGCGGCCACCGCGCCAGGTCGTCCGGGCACCACAACCGGACCGAACGATCCCAACGCCAACGACGGCAAGTCGAAAACCGGTGAAACTAACAGCCAAGGCCGCCGCGAGCACGACTCCGACAGCGACACGAAGGCCAACGCGGACACCCCGCCGTCACCGGCCATGCCGCCAGAAGCGGCCAACGCACTCAACGGATTGGCCAACCTCGGGCCCCAACTGGCCAACCCTCTCATCGGCGCAGCCACCGGCATCCCCGCCGCAGCCCTGTCCGGCCTAGGCGGACTCATCCCCGGCCTAGCCTCTGCGGTGATGCCCCAACTCGCCGCTCTGGCCAACCAACTCGGAACCGGAGCGCCCCCCAGCGCACTGCCCGGCGGAATCCGCACCTCCGGCGCCGACAAACTCGCCGGCCCACTCGGAGCCCTGGCAGGCGAAGGCTCCGCAGCCGACCAAGCCCGAACCAAGCAACAAGCCCTGGCACGGCAAGTTGGAGCCCTCCACGAGGTAGAGCAAAAACTCTCCCAAATCCTCGGGGTATCGTCCGCCCGCACCGAGGCCGACCGCGCAAAGCTGCGCGGTGTCATCGACGACGTCGAAACCGCACTCCAGTCTGCCGGCGTTCAAGGTGACACCCCCGAAGCTCAGGCAGCGGTCCTCAAAGCCATGCGCAAAGCACTCGACGAGGCTGGCAGCGTGGTGAGCTCCGCGGCCCACGACAAACTCACCGACGCACAGTTCGTCCGAGCCCTCATCCACGACTATCTGGCCGCCGCCGCATCCACCGACGAGCTCCAAGCCGGAGTCGCCGGAAGCGGAGCAGGAGCGGACGCAGCCCGCATCGCCCATAAAGCACTGGGACTGCCCTACGTCTGGGGCGGTGGCGGCGCGCTCGGCCCCACCGGAGGTGGGTTCGACTGCAGCGGACTGACGCAATGGGCTATCGCGAAGGCTACAGGCGGCCGAGTCGTCCTTCCCCGCACGACCTACGATCAAATCAAGATGGGCCGCGCAGTCGGACTCAACGCCCTGACCCCGGGCGATCTGATCTTCTCCAACTTCTCGGCCCCCGGTGTGCCTGAGCATGTCCAGCTCTACATCGGCAATGGCCAAGTTATCGAGGCAGCAGATTTCGGTATCCCGATCCGCATCAGCAACCTCCCCCACAACGCTCAAGCCCGCCGCGTCCTATAACTGATACGACAGTCCACTGCAGGAAGGGTGCCGCGATGATCGCCACCAACGACGACTTCATCACCACTGACGGCTTTGAAATCAGCATCGATGAAGGCGCGTACCTGATCGAACACCTGGACCTCAGCGGGCGCCTGCCCGAAGTCCTGGCCATCTACAACCCCATGACCGGACCAGATCTAGCCGACAAATTCCGCGGAATCCAGCGAGACCGACTCATCGCACGCGGGATCATCACTGCGAACGGTGTACTCCCAGAGGTTGCCGATCTAGTCCGCACGCTCGCGCACGCCGACCAGACCCTCGCCATCCGTGTCGTCCCACTGAACCAACCCAACGTCATGCTCCGGATGGCGATCGCCAGCCGCTTCGACAGATTCGTCGTCGCAAGCCGGACCCGCGACATCCTGCTCGTGCAACGCCTGCCCGTTGCCGACTGGACCGCCGCCGCGATCGCCGAGCTCGACGTCGTCTTGGGCCCCGCCGCCCCAGCTCCGCTGACCGACCTCGTTCAACTCACCGCGGTCGAAGCGGACCGCATCGCCTCCAGCACACCCGGACAAGCCACCGACTCCCTAATCGACCACGGCATAAACCGCCACGACGCAGAAATTCTCAACGCCTGCTCACGCCCCGATGTCGCAACCGAACTCACGGCCTTGCGTCGCGTTAACGGGGTAACACGACGCACCAAAACCGCTGTATCCCTGCTGGATACGGAAAAATACGGCCGCGTCCTAGCATGGCCCTACATTGGGCCGGATCGTCAGACCCACCTCACCTACGCCCCAATGTCCGCAGACCGCCTCGGCGCGGCCCTGCACGCGCTCTTCAGCTCTATCGAAGACCGCTAGAGCCACCGGCGCTCCCCGGCCACCCGCGAACCGCCACGGCGCAGTAACCCCGGCCCAATTGCAGTGCAGGCCAATTGGTCCCACCGCCCGGGACGGGTCCTCTTGAGAATCACCCTCGGTCGCCCAACAGTTAATACCGTGAGAACACGGCTGACGACCCGGCGCGCGGTCGTCGCGCGCCCACCGGGCCGAGGCAACTACGACGCGACCGAGACTGCTCGCGGAGCAGACGAGCTGCCCCGCGCCGCTCGCGTCCGGCGCCCCCATCGAGGAGCAGCTGCTACGAGCCACCTACGCGCCGGCGACGATCTCGACACAACAGCTCCACACCCGGCACATCGCCAATGACCTCCCGGACTACCGCCTCTCAGACCGAGGAGAACCCCGCGGTCATCGTGCTAGGGATCGCGGCCATCCTTGCCGGCGGCGGCTGGCTGCTCTATCGACACATGAAAAAGACGGGCACAAACCCTCTCTCCGCCATCGACATACCCACAGCCACCGCCGTCGGAATCGCTACCACCCTTGCCCTCATCACCGGAATCCACCTGTGGACGTCGACCCATCCCGGCCCGGCCTCGGAACTCGAACCCGAAAAGTGGTCCCTGACCATGCCCGCCAACGCGGCGGTCACCGCCGTCGCCGCAACAGTGTTCGCAAGCTTCCTCGCCGCCGCGCGCTGGCTCCTTGGTGTGCCGCTGATTCCCGCCGGCGGTATCGCGCTTGCGTCGGCGGTCGCCGCAGCCGGCTTCACCGCCGAGCCCGCCCGTCTCCGTCGCGATCGCACCGCCCTGCGAACAACGCTCATTCAAGCGCTCTATGCTCCGTTAGGTCACAAAGCTCCATCGACCCGGGTGGTCCCCACCATCAAATGGGAATCCAAAACCGTTCTACCCCAAACAGTTACGATCAGAGCTGGACGCCCGATGTCCGTGACCGCCATGGACGACAATCACCTACCCGACCTCGACGACAAAAAGGGGATTGGCCGCCCAGATCCCAGCGTGACCATGCGCCGCGCTCTGCGAACACATTGTAACGCCCAATATCGCATCACCCAGGAACCATCTGCGCTGGTTTTCACCGCGACCCACTTCATCCCCGAGCAGATCGACGATGACCTTGCTGACCTCACCCGAAAAGTCCGCGACATCTTTGAATCCACCGCCACCGTCTACGGGGACAGCGTCCACGGATTCACCATCAAGCACACTATCGCCAAGAAACTCACTGGCGACTTCCGCAAGCGCGTCGCCGAACAGAACCTCACCGAACTCGTCGGTGGCACATGGCGCGTCACCTGGGACATGCCTGCGTCCTCCGTCACGTTCGCACCCAAACCTGTCCTGCCATTCCCGCTGCTCACCAAGCCGATCGAACCGGTCCGATCCATCGCGCAAGCGATCAAGGAGTACTCCAAAACACGGTTCCCCTTCGGTGTCGACCTTGACCTCGGTATCCAGGAGTGGGATCCGCTCGATTCACCACATACTTTGGTCAGCGGCAAGACCGGCGCCGGTAAGACGGTCTACCTGCGCAACCTGATCATCATGGCTGCCCTGCGCGGCTGGGCGGTCGTCCTCGTCGACTTCAAGGGTGGCTCCTACAGCGACTTCGTCGGCTGGCCCAACGTCCACATCATCTCCTCCGACCCATTCGAGTCCATCGCGACCATCCACCGCATGTACAAGCTCATGGACGAACGCAACGCGCGCGCTCGATGGGACCAGTCGCAATGGGAGGGCAACCTGCCTTACCTGGTCATTGTCGACGAGGCCTCGCAGTTCAAGGTCGTCCTCGAGCGGATGTGGGCGAACCTCAAGCCCGCAAAAAACGCCCCGAAAGAATGCCCCACAATCACCGAGCTCGGCGAGCTGGCGCGCCTGGCCCGTTCGTCGCGCGTACACCTGGTTCTGGGTATGCAGCGCCCCGGCCACGAACTCATCGATACCGACGCTCGCGACAACTTCGGAAACCGTGTGTCGGTGGGCCCGATTTCTCGGATCGCCGCCGAGATGCTTTGGGACGACAGCTATATCGGCCGCTACGTGCCGAGAATCAAGGGACGCGGTATGTCGACCGGCACACACCAAGACCCACGCGAGACGCAGTACTACTTCACCCCAGCGGTGAACTCGACAAAGCCCGAAGAGGCGGAGATCATCGCCACTCTCCGGCCGCCCGTGACACTGGTCCCCCGCTACGTCCCCGAACTCCCCCCGATGATTGACGGGGTCACCTGGTCCGACATCGCTGACGCACAATGGTTTCCGCTATCCGAGCGCCCAGACCTGGACCCCACCCAGTACTTCCGCAAAGTCACGCACTTCGACGGCGACTCGCGCCTGGGCTTCGACGTCGCAGAGATCATCGCCGACGCCGAGAAACAAGACATGCAGCAGATCCGCGTTGCACCCGCCGATCTGGCGCCCTGCGATGTCGTGGTCTTCGGCGACGGACGTAGCGGTGAAGTCGACGGCATTGATATCGCCGACGACGGCACCGTCACCGTCATGTGGCAAGACACAGAAGATTCGCGGCTCCTGATCTCGACATTGGACCCCAACGACCTTGTCTCAGTGCAAAGGAGCTCCTCTTGAGAACACCCAACGAACCGCCCTAGCGTCATAACGAACACGCCTGAACCGTTGGCGTGCAGCCAGAAAGGGGCCCAGCCCTTATGCCCAATGACGACTGGGTGGACATCGCGATAGACTCCGCGCTGACCGCGGCGTTCGGCCCCGTCGGATTCGTCGCAGGAAATGCCATGGGCTGGTTGTTTGATGAAGGCCGGCAGCTCTTTGGCAGCGGCGACAAGCCCAAATTGCCCCCGCCGCCCAAAGTTTCGCCACCCGTCCCTCCGAACGGCCAGGGCCCGGCACAGGATCAAATCGCCAAGCTGAACAAGAGCCTGGCCGACATGCAAAAGCAGATCGAAGAGCTACACAAAGCCGGCCAGAAAGCTGCCGACGAATCGGGGAACAACTCAGCGAACGGCCAAGCAGCCCATGATCAGATCTACGGCGAGAACGCAGGACTGCAGCCCGGCCTCACCGCCCAAGGGTCCACGCCCGAAGCCGATGCGGGCCGCTTAGCGGCCATGCAACAGCAGATCGAAGAACTGACCAAAAACGTTCGCGATAAAGCCAACAACGCCAACGGAATCGCCGATGGCCTCCGCAACCTCGGAATGGGCATGCCGCCCATGGGCATGCCCGGACTCGGCGGCGGCATGATGCCAGGGCTCGGTGGTGGAGGCTTGTCCCCCACGGGCGGCGCAGGCCTGCCGACACCCGCACCGGTCAAGGCGCTCGACGGGGCTAAAGACCCCGTCAAACCTACTGATCTCACTAAGGCCAACGAAGGACTCAAGCCGCCGCCAGTGACCAACCTCAGTGCGCCTCCTGCGACTCCTGCAGCACCGACTACCGGCGCAACACCGACGGGCCCGAAACCTGCCGCCGCAGCCACCACACCCCCTGCGGCGGCCGCAGCGCCGTCCAACGCACAACCCCCAGCATCCCCGCCAGCAAGTAAGGACGTCACCCTGCCCGGAGGACACGTCGTGACCGCCCGCTCCCCGCAAGGCGCCCAGGCGGTGCGCAAAGCCATCGACCACCCGGCCGGAACCGGAGACGTCGCCACCACGGCCTACGCCGACACCGACGTGAAGATTCCTACCGACGGCGCCGATATCGGCCGCAAGGTCGACCCCGCCGACGTTAAGCCCGGCGACGTCGCCGTTTTCGCCGATCACACCGCACTCGTGGTCGGCAACGGCCAGCTCGTCGGCGCCGACGGCAAGCTCCAACCGCTCGGTGTCATCAACGACATGCCAGGATTCAAGGGATTCTTCGACCCCACCGCCACCGCCAGTACCGACGTCAGCGGGGCCGTCCCCGTGCCCGCCACCACCCCACCGGCGCCAGGGTCCACGCCCGCACATCCAAACACCGATACACCTGCTGCGACGCCACTCGGCACGCCGGCCGGCCCCGCGAAGTCCACCTCGCCAGCTAGCCCAAAGCCTTCGACCAACCCAGGCTTTGGCCTACCCGCACAACCCGCCCATGACCGTTGAGCAAGTCGTCGACGACTATCTCCATGACACAAGAAAAATCGTCGGAACAGCCCCAGCACCAACTGCCTCAGCACCCGCTGAGGCAGCAATTCCCCAATTCCCCGACGCCAGCTGGACCGGCGACGCCCACCAAAGCGCTATCGACGCCAGCGCAGCACTCGCCGACGCCCGCCGCCAGCTAGCCACCGCCGCCGGCGGCGTCGCCAACATCACCGCAGACGCCACTCACATCGCAAGTGACGCCTCCGCACAGCTCGACAGCATCACCAACGACTGGAAACAGGCGAAATCCGCTGTCGCCGTATTGCCGCCAGGCCAGCGTGAGGCTGCCCTGCTACCTGCCGCCCAGACCGCCATCAGCGAATCGGTCACGCTCATCTCGGCCACCACCAGCAAGTACGAGGCCGCGGCCGCAAAGGTCCGCAAACACACAGCCCAACTACCGAACGACTCAACGAGCACCAGAGGCCCCGAGAACGCACGCCCGGGCCCGAGGCCGCAAGATGGCGCACCGCACGCAGACGCGCCACCCAGCCCCCAAAATGACGCTACTGTGGGCAACCTCGACACCTTGACGGGTGCCGCAGCGACCACGACAACGGCGGCCGCCGAATCGCCCGCCGCCGGCCTGGCGCCCACCGCCGCCGGCGCGCTGCCCACTCTGATCGGCCCAGCGATGTCCATGCCGGCGTCCTTGATGCCCATGGCCGCCGCGCTCCCCCAAGCGGCATTTGCACCCCTGGGCGGCATGCTCAGCCCGCTGGTGCAGAGCGCCACGGCAAGTCAGCCGCCAGCGACAGAGCAGGCGGGCCCTCACCCCTCGACGGGATCGGTACCGACAACACACCCCGGGCAACCCGGCAGTGTGGTTGCCGCCATCGACCAGGCCCTCGACGCCCTCGGCATCAACGACCCAGAACACCGGCAAAACTGGCGCGAGGGCTACCAGACGCTCATCCGTCGCGAATCGACGAACAACCCCCACGCCATCAACAATGACGACAGAAACGCCACCGGCCCGATCCTCGCCGACGGAGGCCACGCAGGGTCATCCCGGGGCTACGCACAGGTCACCCCGAGCACATTCCGCGCCTACCACGTCCCCGGCACGAGCGACGACATCATGGACCCAGTCGCCAATATGGCTGTGTCAACCCGATCTGGGACCACGATGACGGCCTTACTGGGACCCACCTGGCACCGGCTAATCACGCCCTTG
>NZ_JBYTCM010000033.1:0-43245 GCF_058790275.1 Mycobacterium sp. FW102-FHT13B02 | reverse complement strand
CATCGAACTTCCTTGGTGCACCCATATCTGCATTCTCCTGGTGAGATCACAGTCTCCACCAGCCCCAGGGTGGTTCAATCTCGTCGCTTCGCGCCATCGGCGCCATTGCAAGCATCGCGCCGGCCACCATGACGGCACATCCGAAAACGCCAGCTGGATAGCCATTTAACGATGCAATGCGTGACATCATGCCTCCATTGATGCGCTTCACCCTCTCGTCGGCAAAGCAAATGAGTTGTAGCGCAGACCAGTGCATCAGCGCGCGACCTCGCGGTCTCCACAATGGATGACCCGATCCCCGAGCATACTCGTTCAATAGTCGCGTCTCCGATGAAAACCTTTATCTTGCTGAACTTTTCGTAGGTCTTGACATCAATGTCGTGTTGGTTGATGCTTGCACGGATCAGGCGTTGCCACGAGAGGCCAACCAGCACAGTCCGCTGACTCTCATTCATATTGAAATATGTTGCACACCGCGCTATTTGACGTTTACGTATACGGCGCCGAGGTTACCTAGGCCGACGCCATAGATTGGACGGCAGATGACTGCTTACGATTTTTCGATCCTGCTGCTGCGGGTGGTGCTGGGCCTGACCATGGCCGCGCACGGGTACAACAAGTTCTTCGGCGGCGGCCGCATCCCGGGTACCGCCGGCTGGTTCGACAGCATCGGCATGAAGCCGGGCATGCTGCACGCCCGGCTGGCCGCGAGCACCGAACTCCTAGCCGGCCTGGGCCTGGCGGTCGGCCTGCTGACCCCGATCCCCGCCGCGGGCTTCGTGGCGCTGATGGTGGTGGCCGCCTGGACCGTGCACCGCGACAACGGCTTTTTCATCGTCAAGTCGGGCTGGGAGTACAACCTGATACTCGGCGTCGCGGCGGTGGCCATCGCGGGCACCGGCGCGGGCCGCTACAGCCTGGACTGCCTGCTGTTCGGCGGCAGCAGCTTCTACCACCTGCTGCACGGCTGGTGCGGGCTGACCATCGCCGTGGTGCTGGGCCTGGCCGGCAGTATCGGGCAACTGCTGATCTTCTTCCGCCCACCCGCCAAGACTTAACGGCAACCCGCCAGTGCGTCCGGAAGCAATCTGCCCGAAGCGAGGCAGGACGTCGTCGTCAGGCAGCCCCCCTAGGTTGCCGGGGGCCACATTAGGACGAACCGGACGATCAGTCGGTCGAACTGACGAGTCCCCCATGCTGAGTCCGCCTGGTTCTAGAGCTGGGGCTGTGTCGATGGTTGTGCTCGTGCTCGAAGTCGCCGATCACCACGCGGGCCTTCCTATCTGGCTGCTTCAGCACGTCGCCGGGAGCTTCGAGTAGCGCCTCAGGCTCGGCGACCTGAAACAGCAGCAGCTGAAATCCACAGAACTAAGCGACAATTCACTGATCGGCGGCCGCGTGTCGACATCAGTCCCTACAGCGTGACGTCCGCGATTGGACCGACGCGATGTCGATCAAGCTCCGCCTCCTGGGTGACGATTCAACAAGCTGCGAGTCCGCGGCGGCGTCAAGACCTGATGGCGCCGAGCAACATCGCGGGCATCGATCTTCTAATACTTCGGCATCGAAGCAGCTACTTTCCGAGGGCTGGAGCATCAGCGTTACGGCCGCCGGTGACAGGCGCCAGTGCCGGATGACGCTAGTGCCCGCAGTATCACGTTCGTCCAGTCGTCGGCGCCCGACGGTGGCCGTTCACAGCCGACACCCGAACACTGTGGCGTCGGGCCGAAGGACGCCAGCACAGCGTCTTCGCAGCAGTGCGTCACACGAAATCCATACGGGCACAATCCAAACGGGCACAACTAGTACCCTCCTTTGGCTCTGCGCTCCTATTGACCGCCCCCGAGCACCAGACTTATAAATCAGCAAGCCCGTCAGTTACGACCGGTGAAGCACTGCCGATGGCATCAGATATCCACCGAGGAGTTGAGGACCATTGCTGCAACGTCGCAGCACCAACGCCACACACATCGATTCGATATCAGCAAGGTTCAATTGGCCTCGGCCGCAGAGGTACCGAGCACGATATCTCAGCGGCTCCATCACTCCGCAGAGTCCTGCGCGCAGTGGTTCCGCGTAGGAGCGGTAGCGGTGGGACTGGGTGTCGCGATCTCTGCGGGCGCCGGGACCGCAGCAGCCGAAACGCCTGCAGGCGGATCCGAGTCACCGGGCGGTTCGGCGTCAGGAACCTCGACGCCGGGGACAGGGTCCCAAACTTCTAAGCGCACAAAGAATTCCACGGCAACCGCTCGGCAAGAGGCTGGCCACAACGCAGACACAAACGGCAATACTCCGTCAGAGCGGCCAGCATCTGTGGTGTCCGCCCATCAGAACACCGGAACCCGGGCAGAGACTGTCACCGGCACAACCGTCCGTCCTCCCTCACAATCGAAGCGGTCTACAGAGTCGACCACAAAGAAGAAGGACGCCGGGACCACCCCCGAACCACCGGGCTCGGCGGTCTCAGCGCAGCAGAACATCGCGTCCGGCGGCGGCATCAGCCACACAAACGCCGCAGCTGACAGCCACTCTCGCACGGCGGACGACGGACGCGTTCCCGCGGCACCCGTCGGACAGCTGCTCAGTCTGATGTCGGTGGCCGCGCGCGACAACGGCGATCGTGCGGCGAGCAACCGCGCGGCGGGTACCCCGACTGTCGCGCCGTCGCCGTTCGTGCCGATCAACTCGCTGTTCGCATTCGGCGGAAGATGCGGCCTGGTCTGTGACGGTGCCGCGGGAACACAGGAGAAGCCGAACGGCATCAGCGGCGGCTGGCTGATCGGCAACGGTGGCGCCGGTTGGTCGAGCACACAGCTCGGTCAGGTCGGAGGAAACGGCGGCAATGGCGGGCTGCTCTGGGGTAACGGCGGCGCCGGCGGCAATGGTGGCGGATCCGCCGCCGGCGGTAGCGGAGGCAGCGGCGGGCTGCTCTGGGGTAACGGCGGCACCGGCGGTGATGGCGGCACCGGCGCGAACGGCGGTGTGGGTGTGGCGGTCCTTGACGGAGGTCGTGGTAAAGCGGGCACCACCGGGGGTACCGGTGGTGCCGGCGGCAACGCCGCGCTGCTGTTCGGCCGTGCCGGCACCGGCGGGATGGGCGGCGCGGGCGGTGGCGGTGGCGCGGGCGTACACGGCGCCGACGCGATCACCGCGGGCACCGACGGTGCCCCGGGCGGAAGCGGTGGCGCCGGCGGCGACGGGGGTTCCGGCGGTGTCGGTGGCCGAGGGTCAATTCTCCTCGGGA
Source organism: Mycobacterium sp. FW102-FHT13B02 (assembly GCF_058790275.1). Lineage (NCBI taxonomy): Bacteria > Bacillati > Actinomycetota > Actinomycetes > Mycobacteriales > Mycobacteriaceae > Mycobacterium > Mycobacterium sp. FW102-FHT13B02. Next base: position 40,001 of record NZ_JBYTCM010000033.1, on the reverse strand, counting down.
AAGGCGGTGACGGCGGAGTCGGCGGCGATGCGGGCGACGGAGGCCAGGCCGGTTTCGGAGGTACCGGCGGAGCCACTGTCGTAACTATGCCTGACGGCACACTGACCAACAGCGTCGGACTCGGTGGTGCCGGAGGCATCGGCGGCCCGGCCGGGATGATAGGAATCGGCGGCGCCGGCGGCGCTGGAGGAGTTTTCGGACAGTCGGGCAGAGCTGGCGCCAACGGCGCCGCTGGCCAAGGCGGCGGCGGAGGCAGCCGGGGCGGTAGCGGAGGTCTGGACGGGCGGCTGCCTTATCTGGACGTTGAAAACGCCACCCCCGAGCAGAAGAATCTGGCTGCCCTGATCAAGCAGCTGGCGCTTCCCATCCAGACGGCAACCGGGATCCAGCTCGTCGACGCGGACGGCCGGCTCATCGGTCCGCTCAACGCATACCTGTACAACCCGGTGATCGGTAAGGCGCTGTTCAGCGTCGGCGGCACCTTCTCGTCGTCGACGCTGCCCGCGAGAGTCAAAGAGATCGTCATTCTCTCGGTGGGCGGACAATGGGGATCCGGGTACGAGGTGTGGTCGCACGGGTTGGTCGCACGACTTGCCGGCGTCCCAGAGACCGCAATCGCGGCACTGGGGAGCGGGCAAGCACCGGTGGACCTCACCGGCAACGAGCTGATCGCTGCCCGATTCGTCCAGGAATTGGTGTCTACGCACCGGGTCAGCGACGACGTCTTCCAGGCCGCCGTGGGCGCCTTCGGTACGACGGGTGTGGTCGATATGGTCAATCTGGCGTCGACGTACCTCGGTGCATCTGCGTTGCTGAATGCATTTAACGTGGGATCGCCCGTGCCGCAGGAACCCGGTGTACCACCGACTCCGGTGCCGACGCCCCCCGCCCCGCCGGATGGCCCGAACGGCCTGGGCGGCCGGCTGCCCTTGCTCGATCTGAGCACCGCCAGCCCGGCTCAGGCGGCCCTGGAGGCCTACATAAAGGAACGCGCCCTCCCCATCCAGGAGCGCACGGGCATTCAGCTCGTCTCGCCCGACGGTCACCTGATCGGCCCATTGAACGCCTACCTGTATAACCCGGTGATCGGCAAGGCGCTCTTCGATGTCGGAGAAACGTTCGCATCATCGTCACTCGCTCCGACTGTCAAGGAGGTCGCGATCCTTGCGGTGGGCGGAAAGTGGAACTCTGAGTACGAGGTCTGGTCGCACGAGAAGGTGGCCCGTCTCGTCGGCGTACCTGAAGAGGCCATCTCAGCGTTGGCGAGTGGGCGAGCCCCGGTGGGGTTGACCGGGGACGAGCTGGTGGCCGCACGCTTCGTTCAGGAACTTGTCACGACCTACCGTGTGAACAACGAGCTCTACCACGAGGCCGAGGCCGCGTTCGGGCAGCAGGGCTTGATCGACCTGGTGAACCTGGCAGGGACCTATCTGGGGGCATCCGCGTTGCTCAACGCCTTCTCGGTTCCCATTCCGCCTGACGCTCTCGTCGCGATCTAGCCGAATAGTCCACTGCCCCGCACTCTTTAGGGACTGCGGGGCAGTGTCGCGCCTTGGGCCGGGCTTGGTCAGCGGTTGCACCACAACGGACTTCGCTTCCGCAGGGAAAGCGACAGCCCGCGTGTTCGTCCTATTGATGACCTGACGGCGCTCGTCGTGTCTCAGCGCCGCCCAGGCACGCGGAACCCCTCGCACGGTGTTTGGTGGCGTAGGCACGCAACCAGGCCGGCATTTTCGGCGTCTGGATCGTCAGCGGTTTGAGGCAAGGACAGGCGGCGGCGGAGGCGCGGGCCAGCCCAACGGTCTTGCACGCCAACGGTTCCACATACCAAGCGCTCCTTTGAGCATTTCCACGGCGCGACCGTCGGCAGCTGGGCTCAGAAATTTCGCTTCGAGACCTCCTGCAAAGCGCCGGTTTCCAACTCTGCCCCGGCCGGCAGCCACTTGAGGCAGGCGCTCTGCTCGCGCAGCTCCTTGAGCTCCTTCGCGCACACCAGTCGTCGGAGTGACCGTCGTCGTCACTCGCTGTCGATGCCGCGAGCAAGTGTCCATGAAGTCCTCCATCGTCGGCGACGAACGGCGTGCCCGTTGCTTGCACCACCACTTGTCAGGAGCATTTTCCACGCTTGGCAGTCAGCACCACCACTGTTGAAGGTGGCCAAGAGCTCGCCTGCAATCGTGGCCGCCTTTGCGCCAATTATCCCTAGCCATAACGACTTCCGATCTGGTCGGGAGAAGACCGACGTTGCGTACGTTCGGACCATGAATCAGATTTCCGATTGGCGAACCCATGATCGGTTGTATCAGCGCCGATTACCCGCGGCACCAGCGTCTTTCGACACCGAGCCTGCACACAGCCATTGCGGCATCCTCCAGACGCGGCTCAGCATCGGGAAAGAAGGGTACTACCTCCACCACCATTGGTTCTTGCCCTGCGAGGCCGCAGTGATGACCCTGGACTCTACATCGCGCTGCGGCCAATTCCCGAAAGGCTCGATCCCGGCTAGCTCGCCACGACGGCGGGACAGTTCGCCTCAGCCCGCAGGGAGTTGGCGCTGAAGCGGTTCGATGCGTCCGGCAGATGACCGCTCGGCACCAGCCGCGTTGCAAAGCAATCGATCTCGTGAGGTGGTAACGGATGACAACAGGTCGGCCCAAGCGCGGCGATCGTCAGCGGGAAGCGATTTACGTGGGGGGTCAATGGGTGGCGTCGACCGGACCGCAGCGTGACATCGTGTCGCCCGCCACGCTCCAGGTGGTCGGCTGCGCGCCCGACGGCACGGCTGAAGACATGGACCGCGCGGTGGCAGCGGCCCGACGCACATTCGACGACGGCTCATGGTCCGGCCTGCCTATAGCGGAGCGCACCCGCTATCTGGAGCGTGCCGGAGAACTCTTCGCCGAACGTTCTGGTGAACTCGCCGACCTCATCACTGCGGAGATGGGCAGCCCGATCACGTTCTCGCGCAACGGGCAGAGCCCCATCGCCCAACACATCCTCGGTTACTTCACCACGCTGGGAAAGCAATTCGAGGTCGAGCAGAAGCGCACCGGGCTGAGCCTGCCCGCGCTGGTCGTCCATGACCCGTCCGGCGTAGTCGCCGCCATCGCCCCGTGGAACTATCCCCAGGCGCTCCTGCTCATGAAAATCGCACCCGCGCTGGTAGCGGGCTGCACCGTGGTGGCCAAGCCTTCCCCGGAGACCGCCATCGATGGACTGGTGCTGGCGGAGATCTTTGATGAGGCTGGGCTCCCACCCGGCGTGCTCAACGTGGTACCCGGTGATCGCGATGCCGGTGAGCACCTGATCAGCCACCGCGACGTCGACCGAGTGGCGTTCACCGGTTCCACCGAGGCGGGACGGCGAGTAGCGGAGATCTGCGGGCGCGACCTGCGTCGCTGCACCCTCGAGCTCGGCGGCAAGTCGGCTGCGCTGGTGCTCGACGATGCGGACATCAAGACAACCATGGACGGTCTACGCGACGCGGCTTTCCGCAATAGCGGGCAGACCTGCACCAATCAGACGCGCATTCTGGTACCCCGCTCCCGGCTCGAGGAGATCACCGCTGCCTTGTGCGACATGGTGTCGTCTTTGGTCGTCGGGGACCCGACCGACCCTCGTACTGAGATTGGTCCGCTGGTGTCGGAACGTCAGCGCGACCGTGTCGAGGGGTACATCGCCCTCGGCCAGGACGAGGGCGCGAAGCTGGCTCTGGGCGGCGGCCGCCCGAGCGGTCTCGATATCGGTTGGTACTTGGAGCCTGCGGTCTTCACGGGCGTCGACAACGCGATGCGCATTGCCCGTGAAGAGATCTTCGGGCCCGTCGTGACCGTCATTCCGTACGACGGTGACGACCAGGGCGTGGCCATCGCCAATGACTCCGAATACGGCTTGGCGGCCAGTGTCTGGAGCGCCGACCCGGATCGCGCTGTGAGCGTCGCCAAACGTCTGCGAGCCGGACTGTTGCTCGTCAACGGTCAAGGTGGCAGCTTCGACGCACCGTTCGGAGGGTTTGGGCAAAGCGGTATCGGCCGCGAGTGTGGCGTCGAGGGACTGCTGGCGTTCACCGAGCCCAAACAAGTGCCGTTGTTCGAATCAAATTGAAGTTCCACCAAGTCGCCGCCGAGTGCGGTGCAGAGCGAAGGGGTACTCATGCCTAGCGAACTCGAAGACTCATTGTCGGATTCGAGCATCTTCACCGTCGGCCCGGACCACGAACTGTCCTTCCTTCCGGAACCCGAACCGAGATCGGTTTGGTGCCCAGTCATCTCGGTGGACGACCACGCCTTCGAGCCGGCGACGCTGTTTGACACTCTGCCACAGAAGTTCCGTGACGCCGCACCAAAACTCATTGAGGTCGATGGCCGGCCCGCCTGGCAAATCGGCGACAAGCGGCATTTCTTCAGCGGGATGGATGGCGCTGCCAACCGACCGATCAGCGAATGGCGGTCGATCAAGATGCAGCTCAAGGATTATCGGGCGTCGGTGTACGACACCGACGCCCGGGTCAAGGACATGGATCTTGCGGGTATCTGGGCATCCTTGTGTTTTCCCTCGATTACGTGGGGCTTCGCCGGAACGTCCTTTGCTCGTATGCCCGATAAAGATGCAGGGTTCGCGTGCGTGCAGGCCTACAACGACTGGGCAGTCGAACAATGGGCGGGATCGCATCCGGATCGATTCATCCCTTGCCAGTTGACCTACCTGGCCGACGCCGAGCTGGCCGCCAAGGAGATCTACCGAAACGCCGAACGCGGCGTTCACGCTGTCAGTTTCACCGAGAACCCCGCACAACTCGGATTACCGAGCGTCCACTCCGCGCACTGGGAACCGTTCTGGCGGGCCTGCGCGGACACAGATACGGCGATCAACCTGCACATCGGCTCCTCGGGTCGGATTAGCTGCCCATCCCCCGACACCCCGGTACCGGCCCAGGTCGCATTGTTCCCGCTCAATGGAATAGAGACGGTGGTCGACTGGATCTTCTCCGGAGTTGCCCAGCGCTACCCCAATATTCACATCGTGCTGTCCGAAGCCGGCATCTCGTGGGTTCCGATGGTCGTCGAGCGTCTCCACCGAGCCTATCGCCAGAGAGACGCCGAACCCGAAGTCTGGGCGGGGACCGCTGTGCACCCCGTCGACATTCTGCACCGCAACTTCTGGTTCACCTCGATCGAGGACCCCTCGGCGTTCCGCCGCCTCGATGTCATCAGTGAAGACCGAATGATGCTCGAGGTCGACTTCCCTCATACCGACAGCTCCTGGCCCGACAGCCAGGCATTGTTCCGGTCCGAGCTCGAAACGTTGCCCATCGACACCATCAAGAAGATCTGCTGGGGTAATGCGGCAGCGCTCTACCACCACCCAGAGCCGCCTCAGTCCATGCAGGCCGAATCGGAGTTGCTTGCTACCGCCTGATCGCGCACGATAGAAGCCGCGGCCATAAGCGTCTTACGACGCGGCCGCGGCTTCGTCGTCCTGCCGAAGCGGGTGGAACATCTGCGGTCTGCGGTGTCTTGTTCGTGGTCAGAACTGTTTGACTGTCAGAGTCTGCTGGCTACGCGATCCTGAGGACCCAACAACCCGCCTTGCCGTATCAGGCGGCGCGACCAATGCCATTGACGAGTTGAGTGGCCAGCAGGTCGAGCTGCGCGCTGACACTGTGGTCCGTAATAGTTCCGTCGTCATTCCACACGGCGCCAGATGAATTGATGGCCACTCCGAGCGGAGTAGGCCACGCACGCAACGCGTGCCCGATAGTGCGCAATTGCCCGAGCGTGCCGACGGCAGCCTGCCACCCGTACGCGCAACTGATGCAGCCCCACGGCGTACCGTCCAGATACACCCGCGAGTCTGCGCGAAGGTCCTCGACATAGTCGAGTGCATTCTTCACCAAACCAGAGACGGCCCCGTGATATCCGGGTGAAGCGACCACCACCGCATCGGCTGCCCGCAAGGCCTCCACCAGAGCTATCGCCTGCTCGGCACGAAACTCGACGTGCGGATCGTACATCGGTAAATCGAGCTGCTTTCCGCTGAACAGCGCGGTGTCAGCTCCGCGCCGCTGAGCAGCCAGAAGACATTGCCGCAGAGCACGTTCCGACGATGAGTCAGCCCGCATCGTCCCGCCGATTCCCACGACGAGAGGTCGCCGAAGACTCATGCGCTGGGCGACGCGGTCTCGCCCCGCAGCCGTGCCGTGGCCTCCTGAACGCGATCGCTGACCGCCGCGGCACCAGCGTCCTCGGTGTCGCCGATGGGTGGCATACCCTGTGCAGCCGAGAAGATCTCGACGGACAGGCATCCCTCACTGCCGGCGACATGCGGACCGTAGAAAACCCGCGGCTGCGACACCATGATGTCACCGGAACTCAGCACGGTACCGTCCGGAAGCGAAATCGATCCCTGAATGATCACTTCTACTCGGAAGCAATCGTGGGCGTGCCGCGGCAGTGTGTCACCAGGGGCTATCTTCAGCATCGACACCACCGGCGCGGCTGGGTCGGAAACGTCCTCCGACATCACGATGGCGCCCAGGTCCCAGCCAGGCATCACTTCACGGGTGGCCTGCCCCGCCCACCGCAGTTCTGGCGGCGTGATCGCCTCGAAGTAGTCGGGATCGTCGCTCTTGTAGTACGTCGGCACCGAAAGACCTCCTAGATTTGGTGATATGCAGCGTTCGGGTGGCTGGAACGCCGTGCAACGATGCCCAGGGCTGTCCAGACGCCTCGTATGTCGACGCTACGACTCGACCGCACCCGGGCCAAGTGGCTGCTGGTGCTATTGCTCGGGCTAACACCCTCTCAACGCTCGCACTCCGGTCGCCTTCGGGGCGACACATCAGCCACCCCAACGCCCGCCCGATGGCTGCCGCCGGGATTGCGACGTGCCGCTCGGTAGCAGCCCTTAGGTATTGCGCCACAACGGTTTACGCTTTTCAGCGAAGGCGAGAGCGCCTTCTCTCGCGTCGTCCGAGCAGGCGACGGCGTCAGCGAGCTCACCCTGCCGCCGCCAGAACTCCGTGATGCCGGACTGAGGTAGCTCCCTCAGCAGCTCTTTGGCGGCGAGGACACCGAGCGGGGCGCAGTTGGTCACGCGTGCCGCAAGCGACACCGCCTCGGGCAAGGCCTCCCCCGGAGCTGTCAGCCGAGATACCAGACCGACTTGGTAGGCCCGCTCAGCGTTCATCCGGTCGCCGGTGAACGCCATCTCGGAGATGATGGAGCGCGGAACCATGCCCTGCAGGCGCTGCAGCGCACCACCACTCGGGAACAGGCCGACGCGGGCCTCGGGCAGGCCCAGCTGAGTGCCACTGGCCGCCACGATCAGGTCCGCCATCAAGGCGAGTTCGAGCCCACCACCAAGAGCGACCCCCTCGATCGCGGCCAACAGTGGCTTCTTAGTGCCCGTCCGCAGCAGCTCCCGAACGCCCCTGGGCTTGCCGACGCGGGCGAAAGCCTTCAAATCCATTCCGGCGCAGAAGGTACCACCCGCACCGTTCAGTATCCCCACGCGTAGATCGTTGCGGTCATCCAGGGTTCGCAGTGCCTGGTATAGCCCCATCGACATTGCCGAATCGATCGCGTTTTTGACCCGCGGCCGGTTGAGGGTGATAACCATGATCTGGTCGTTGACGACCTCGATGAGCACCGCTTCATCGATCGCAGCCGGGTCTGCGCCGGGCATTTCGGAATAACGAGGGATCGACTCCGTCATCGCCGTCCGAACGTGGTGATGACACTGCGGACGACGTCGCCCGACAGCATCGCTTTCATCGCGACATTGATGTCATCGAGGCTGACCTCCTGCGAAACGAGGTCGGCGGTCCGCAGTCGGCCGTGTTCGATGAGGTCGATGAAGATCTGGAAATCGCGCCGGATCTGCGCCGAGCCAGCGACACAGCCTTTCACCGTCTTCTCGTGAGATTGCAGGTCGAATGCCGGCAGTCGCAGTTCACTGTCCATCGGCCCATAACCCACGAGCACCAGCATTCCGCCTTTGTCGAGCATCCCGTACGTCGAGGCGAACGTCTCAGCGCCGCCGACGACGTCGAAGGCATAGTCCACGCCGCGTCCACGCAGCAACTCACGTACTTGGCCGGTCGCCGGTCCGCCTGCAGGATCCACCACATCGGTGGCGCCGACGCGTAACGCGATCTCACGCTTGGAAGCGACCGGGTCGACGGCGATGATGCGAGCTGCACCGGCAACCACGGCGCCCTGAATGACCGACTGCCCCACTCCTCCGCACCCGAGTACGGCGACCGTGGCTCCGGCGTGTACCTGCGCGGTGAATAGCGCGGCCCCCACCCCCGTGGTCATTCCACAGCCAAGCAACGCCAGATGTGCATCGGGCAGGTCGGATTCGACGCGCACGACCGACGCCTCGTCGCACGTCAGGAATTCGCTGAACGTGCCGATACCACTCATGGCGACCGCGTGAGAACCGTCCGACCGCGATGCCCGGGGGCGCTGCAGGAACGAGCCAAGAGAATCACAGAGGTGGGTGCGCCCGCCGGCGCAGTACACGCAGGCACCGCACGCCGGCCGGAACGAGGTGACAACACGGTCTCCGATAGACAGCCGCGAGACCTGCGCGCCGACATCCACCACGACACCGGCACCCTCATGGCCGCCAATCATCGGACCGGAGAACATCATAGGGAACAGACCATTGCGCATGGACAAGTCGGTGTGGCAGATCCCGCTGGCGCGAACCTCCACCACCACGTCCCGCGGCCCCGGCGGCAGCGGCTCGACCGATTCCACGGACAGATCCGAACCGAGAGTGTGCAACACCGCCGAACGCATCGTCATCACGCCCCCTGGAAACGCAGCGGCAGGTAGTCCACTCCCATCATCTGCCCCATCATCAGATGAGGGTTGTGACGTGGCGTGCCAGCCAATTCCAGCGCCGGACGCTCCATGAGCGCTTCGAGGAGGACATGAATCTCCGCGCGTGCCAGCGTCGCTCCGGCGCAATAGTGCGGACCAATTCCGAACGCCACGTGTTGGCGCGGATTGGTTCGGTTAGGACAGAACGTTTCCGGGTCCTCGAACTGGTCGGGATCACGATTGGCGGCGCCGTAGAGCAGTACTACTCGCTCGCCTTCGGCTAGGTCGCAGCCGTCCAGCGTCGTTGCGATGGTTGTCGTCCTGAACATCGTGTGCACCGGTGGAAGCAGGCGCAGGCCTTCCTCGACGATGCCTTCCAGTTGCAGATCGCCCGAACGCATTTCGGCCTGAAGTTCGGGATGGGTCACCAGATGGTGCACCAGGTTGCCGATCGCGCGAGCCGTGGTCTCGAATCCGGCGAAGACGAACGTGCGGATGATGTTGTTGAGCTCGTCATCGGTCAACGGCCGCCCACCGAAATCCAGCTGCACCAATGCACTCAGGTAGTCAGCGCGGGGTTGTTCACGACGTTCCTGACACGCAGCGATCGCCAGAGCGTCCAGATCGGCCAGCCCCTCGACCATCGCCGGCGTGCCGGCGTTCTCGAGAACCTTGGTGGCGAAGGCTTGCAGCTCCTCATTGGCATCCTCGCCAAAGCCGAGAAGGTTGCCGACAGCGCGAACCGGTATCTGCACCGCGACGTTCTGCACGAAGTCGGTGTCGCCGCCCGCGGCGAACTCATCGAGCACACGATTCGTGAGATCCTCCAGGTAGGGCAGCAGCTTTCGCACCCGCGGCGCACTGAGCACCTCCATGAAGATCTTCCGGTAGGCGATGTGCTCGGCGCCGTCGAACTCGATCGGAATACTCAGTGGCCGCCCCTCGTGGCGGGGATGCAGGACGCCGTTGCGGCCCGATGAATACGTCTTGGTGTCCTTCTCCACCTCGATCACGTCGTCATAGCGCGTGACAAGCGCAAACCCGTCATGCGCAGACGTCTTGGGGACCGGACACCCCGTCTGCAGTCGGCTGTACACCTGCTGCAACACCTCGTGGTTGAGTGCCTCATCAAGATGGTCGAACGTTGTGGTGAGTCGTTCGACATCGGCACTGGCCGGTACGTCGCTATACCGCATCTGGGTCATATCAACCTTTGAATTCTGTTGTTGTGTAGGGGATTTCCCGATTGCGCATCCTGATCTCAGTCGTGTCGTCGGGTCTGCGGGATGTCACGATCCCGGTGTCCGGGCCGTTCGCCGTCAGTCCGGCAACAGCAGCTGCCCGTTGGTGTTGAAGAACTGCTCACTGACGATCGCCGGCTCAGACGCCAGCGCCTGCTCCAGTACTGCCCGTGAGTCCTTCCCACCTTCCACGTGCGGGAAATCTGTTGCATAGCAATACATCGACCACACATTGGCGTGCTGTTGGTAGTACCGCGCCAACGGTTCGAAATAGAACGGGGTGACACGCACATTTCGGGCCAGGTATTCCGAGGGCGCCATGCTCAGCGTGTCCTTCAACCGGGACCGGAACATCGTCGACGCCCAGTTATCGAGCCGATCGGCGAGCGGACCTGCCCATCCGGCCGCGAGTTCGATTGCGCCGAAACGCAACGTGGGATGGCGCTCAAAGACACCGCCGAGCACCATCGTGGACACCATATTCTCGGCGCAGTAGTGAATGTTGGTGGCGCGATATGGTTCGATCGGCAGCTCGATGCTGGACTTGTCCGAGGGGTGGAAGACCTCTACGCCCTTCGACCAATTCGAGGTGGAGACGAAGCCGTTGTCGGTGCCCAGGTGAATTGTTACCGGGATGTTGGCCTCGGCGGCGAGCCGCCAGAACGGATCGAGCTGAGGGTGTGCCGGCGAGGCGCCCGCCGGCGGCACGTTGGCGGGAATCATAAGAGCCCGGATGCCGCGCTCGATCGCGCTGCGCGCTTGCTCGAGGATCGATTCCACCGACGTATCTGTCATGATGATGCCCACTGGCCGCACGCGATCAGACGTCGAGCGCGTGATGTCGGCAGCCCAACTGTTGTGTGCGGCGACGGCGAGTTCACCAATTTCCCGCGCATTGAAGCGCTCGGAATCGAATCCGAACCACGTGTCGACATTCGGGTCGTTCATCAAGATCATGGCGAACAGTCCGAAAGTGGGAAAAACCAACTGCCGCGAGATGCCCATTTCGTCGAGCACCGCCGGTCGCCGCCGCAGATCGATTGCGGAGGGGGCGCTCGCGCCCTTCAGTTGCCAGACCGTTTCATGGTTGATCGGTGTGGTGTCGCCCGTGAGGTCTGGAACCGAGAGCGAGTTCGACCGCGTCCGGGTGAGGATGTCGAATCCGACTTCGTTGATCCGGCGGGCAACTTCGTGTCCGAATACTTCGCCCCATAGCTCCAGCGGAGCCATCTCATGGCTGTCGACGTCGAGAACCGTTGACACGTCTTCCTCCTCATGGAACCGAACTACCGTGAAGGCGATGTTTCGCGGGTTGGCGCGGGCGCACAAGTCGCTGCTGGTGCTGGTATCAGCTCAACCCCCGTAACGGGCTAATCGATGCCGACCGGGGGCCCGAAATGGGACTCCGCATGGTTTCATGACGACGATGTCGAAAGAAGTTTCCGGCCATGCGGCCATCGCCCAAGCGTTCGTCGACCACGGTGTGACAACAGTCTTTGGGGTGCTCGGAGAAGGCAACATTCACGTACTGGCAGAGCTCGGCGAGGTGCACGGAGTGCGCTATGTCAAGGCCGCGCGAGAAGACGGCGCGGTGTTGATGGCGGGCGGCTATGCGGCAGTGACCGGCGATGTCGGGTTCGCCGCGATCACGCACGGTCCCGGCTTGACGAATACCACTACGGCACTGACTCATTTAGCCCGCGCACACGTGCCGGTAGTCGTGTTCGCCGGCGACACCGATGCGTCACTACCCCACGGACGTCAGCACATCGACCAGTCCGCGGTGATCATTCCGACGGGAGCCGGTGTCCAAGAGCTGACTTCCACGCGAGCGATCGCCGATGACGTGAGCCGTGCCGTAGGACGCGCGCGCGCTGAGCGACGGCCGATCGTGCTCAATGCGCCCGTCAACCTACAGGGCCAGACCACTACGTATATGACCTCACGCGTCAATGTCCCTGCGCCCCAAGCGATCGCTCCCGACCTCGATGCACTCGACCAAGCGGCCGGCGCTATCGCCGCGGCGCGCCGGCCGGTGATCGTCGCCGGGCGAGGTGCCGTGTTGGCCAATGCCAGGAAGTCGATCCTGTCGATTGCTGAGCAGATCGGTGCACCGGTAGCCACCACACTGCGGGCGAAGGACTTCTTTCGGGGCGAGCCGTTCGATCTCGGCATCTGCGGCACGCTGTCACACAGTGCCGGGCTCGAGACCATCATGGCCGCCGACTGTCTGATCGCGTTCGGCGCCAGCCTCAATCCGGACACCAGTGCCCATGGGTCACTGCTGGAGGGCAAGCACGTGGTGCAGATCGACCTCGAGCCGTCGCATCTGGGCCGCTACGCCAACGTGTCGGTCGCGGTGCACTCAGACGCTGAGCGCGCCGCCGCAACTCTCACCGAATGGCTGGCGGAGGTCGAGCTGCCTCGCCGCGGCACCCTGCGCACCGAAGAGTTGCGAAAACGATTGGCGGCGTTCGACCCGCGCGACGAATATCAGCCCCATCATACGAATCTCGTAGATGGCCGAGAACTGACGTTGCTGCTCGATGAAGCATTTCCGTCCGAGCGGACGTACGTTTCCGACTCCGGCCTGTTCATGCTTCCGGGATACGCGTGGCTGCACGTCACCGAACCCACGGCGTTCATCGAAACCGTCGACTTCGGGTCGATCGGCCTCGGATTAGCCACTGCGATCGGAGCCTCGTTCGGGCGTCCCGACCGTCCTACCCTTCTGACCACTGGCGACGGCGGATTCACCATGGGACTGCAGGAGCTGATCACGGCAGCTCGATATGGATTGGACCTGGTCGTGGTGGTCTTCAACGACGGTGCCTACGGTGCGGAGATAGCCATCACCGACCGGATCGGCAAAGGACGCGATCTTGCCCTACTCGGCGACGTGAACTTCGCGGCAATCGCCGAGGGAATGGGGGTGGCCAACCTGAGAGTCGAAGGTCCCCAAGGGTTTAACGCTATCCGCGATGCAATCTCGCAACGTAGTGGACCGCTGCTCATCGATGTTCGAACGGACTCCTCCACACCCGCCGCGCATTGAAACGCCCCGATCCCGCAGCGCGGAGACCGGGGCGAAACGCTTTCAGCTACAGCCAGATCAAGGCTGCGATGGCTGACGGTAGAGAGTGACCACGGCTGCTCCTCCGAGGCCGACATTGTGCTGCAAGGCAGCCCTCGCGCCGTCGACCTGCCGCAAGTCGGCGGTACCGCGCAACTGCCAGGTCAGCTCGGCGCACTGCGCCAATCCTGTTGCCCCCAAGGGATGCCCCTTGGAGATCAACCCGCCCGACGGATTGACCACCCACGGTCCGCCGTAGTCGACGGCACCGTCTTCAATGAGTTCACCCGCACCACCAGGGCCGCACAGACCGAGCGCCTCGTAGGTGATGAGTTCATTGGTAGCAAAACAATCATGCAATTCGATGACCTGGACGTCATCGGGCCCGAGCCCGGACTGTTCGTATGCGGCGCGCGCCGCCCGTGCGGACATCTGTGATCCAACAAGATCGGCGTCACCACCGGCGAACGATGATTCATCGTCGGTGGTGAGCGCCTGGCCGGCGATCTCGATCGCTTGGGCGCGCAGCCCGTGCCTAGCGACGAAATCCTCATTGGCCACGACGGCCGCGGCACCACCGTCCGAGGTAGGGCAGCACTGGAGCTTGGTCAGTGGGTCGAAAACGGTCGGTGCCGCGAGGATCTCCTCAACCGAATACTGCTCGCGGAACTGAGAATACGGGTTGTTCACCGAGTGCCGATGATTCTTCTCGGCGATCTTGGCGATGGTCTCCCTCGTGACGGCGTGCTTCTCCATGTATTCGCGGCCGGCATTGCCGAAAATCTGTGCGGCCGGCGGCGCCTGCGTGTAGCCGCGTCGCTGTGTCATCATCTCGATCTGGCGACCGGTCGGGGCCACGCGGTCATCCCAATGCTCCCGCAGGCTGCCGCGCTGCATCTTCTCGAAGCCGAGCGCCAGCGCACACTCGGCGAGGCCGGCCCGGATGAACTGATTCGCAAGGTAAAGCGCGGTCGAACCGGTTGCGCAATTGTTGTTGACGTTGACGATCGGAACACCGGTCAACCCCACGTCATAGAGCGCGCGTTGGCCCGATGTCGAGTCTCCGTAGCAATAACCGACGAAGGCGTGGTCGACCTGCGCATACGGGATCGCCGCATCGTCGAGTGCGGCCCGCGCCGCTGCGCTGCCGAAGTCGGGGTAGTCCCAATCAGCCCGACGGCCGGGCTTCTCGAATGCGGTCATGCCCACGCCGATTACATATGTTTTCTGCATCGTGATTCTCCTGACTGAGCGACTGATGACGATTCGGCCCGGCGCACTAACGCCTGTCCCAGGTCACGCCAGCCGTTTCCCGATCCCAGGTCGTCGGTGTGCAGCCTTGGTCGCGCAGCAGGTACTTGTGTACTCGGCCAACGGCGCTGACCGGCAAGACGTCCCGGAATTCGATGTAGCGCGGGAGGGCGAAGTAGGGCATCCGGTCTTTGAGCCACTCGAATAGCTCGGCCTCCACGAGCTGTCCGCCTTCTTTGAGCACCGCGGTGACCTTGAGGTCATCCTCGGTCACTTCGGACTTCACCGCATGCACCGCAACCTCGGCGACGGCGTCGTGAGCGAGGATGACTTGCTCCACTTCCTGGCTCGAAATGTTCTCGCCCCGACGCCGGAGATAGTCCTTCTTCCGGTCGGCGAAGTAGAAGAAGCCTTCTTCGTCGAAGCGGCCGAGATCGCCGGTGTGGAACCACAGGTTGGCTGTCACGGCGGCATAAGCCTCGGGTCGACGCCAGTATCCGTCGAACATCACGCCGCGCCGCCGGGGCCGACACACGATCTCCCCGACCGCGCCAACGGGCACTTCCCGGTCCGCGTCGTCGAAGATGCGGACGTCGAAGCTGCTGGCGTTGACTTGTCCCGAGCTTCCGGGCGGCGCAGATCTCCCGGCGGGCAGCGTGGTGAGCGGGAAACACTCGGTGAGCCCGTAGGCGTTGCCGCCGACCAGGCTCACCCCGAACCTCGAACGCCAGATTTCCTGGAGCTCTGCCGGGAACGGTGCCCCGTGCACCACCCGGATCTGCCCACGGCAGGCCGCCATCTCCGGTGTATCGTCCATCCGGGCGATCAGCGAAACCATCGACCCGAGCAGATTCACCACCGTGGCGCCCGTGCGTTTCATCTCGGGCCAGAAGCCCGACACCGAGAACCGCGCCGCAATCGACGCCGAACTGCTCAGCATCATCGTCCCGAGAATCGTTCCGCTGACCAGATTGAAGTGGTAAATCGGTAGCGGGCTCCAGTTCAGCTCGCCCTCGGTGCGCCCGCACTGCTCGATGAATCCGCGTGCCGAGCTGAACACATACCCATTGGAGATCACGCAGCCCTTCGAGGGGCCCGTCGTTCCGCCCGTATAGATGATCAGCGCGGTGTCGTGGGTGGCCCGTTCGACGTGCACGGTTTCATCGGGTTCGAGCAGGTAATCTGCCAGTGGTTCTACTGATACGGTCCCGAGTTGGCTGGCCGTATCGAGGCCGCGCACCAGGATACGTTCCAACATAGGCAGATTCGGTAGTTCCACGCGGATCCGATCGAGGAAGTCTGCCTCACACACAACGACGCGTGCACCCGAATCCGAGACAATGTGAGCGAGGAAACTGCCCTTGAGTGCGGTGTTGACCGGCACCCAAATGCCGCCGAGCAGGTTGGCTGCAAACCACAGTGCCGCCGCGTCGACATTGTTGTCGAGCATCGTCACGACCGTCTCATCGGGCAGCAGCCCGGTCTTGGCCAGTCCGGCCGCATATCCGGACGCTCGATCCCAGACTTCGCGGTAGGAGTACGCATCCCCGCCGAAGTCGAGGAATGCACGCTCGCCGAGTTCGTCGGCGCGTTGCCGCAACAATTCGACAACGCTCTGGTCCTCGTCGGGGGTATACCAGACGTCAGCCATTGTTTCCTGGGTCCTCACTTCTCGGGTGTCGCGCCGACCAGACGGGGGCCCGGCGCTCGGCGTATGCAGCGAACCCTTCCCGCGCCTCTTCGGTATTGATCGACGCCGCCACCAGCTGTTCGTCCACGATCGAGATGTGTTCGTGGGCAGCCCTTTTCCACGTCGAGCGGGCGGCCGGAGCGGCCTCCAGCAGGTCCCCGGCTGTGCGCATAGCCGCCTCGTGCAAGTCGTCGTGCGGCACCACCCGCGCGATCAGCCCCATCGTCAGGGCTTCCTCGGCGGAGAATCTCCGTGAGGTCAACGCAAGCTCCTTGGCCCTGGCGAGCCCGATCAGCGAGGGCAATAGCGTTGAGCTCCACGGCGCCGCGACACCGAGCCGCAACTCGGGCAGGCGAAACCGCGCCTGGTCGCTGGCTACGGCGACGTCGGCCAGCGCCGCAAACCACACTCCGCTGGCCTGACAATGCCCGTTGATCGCGGCAACGATCGGGATCCCGGTGTTGTGCATCCGCGTGAACGGCAGATCGTCTTCCCCGAGCGCGGTCTCTTCGTGGGCGTGCGAGGCGGGGTCGCCACCGACGATGAAGACGTCCTCGATGCCGGTGACGACGAGCGCATCGAGAGCGGGGTCCTCCTCGACCGCACGAATGACCCGGCCGAGGCCGGCATACATGGCATCGGACAAGGCGTTTCGCTGTGACGGATTGTCGACTGTGCACCACGCCACGCGGTTGCGGCGCTCGAGCCGTAGATGTGGTGTCCCCAGGTCCATCACACGCCCAGCATTCGCCGGCCGATGATGTCCTTCATGATCTCGTTGGTGCCGCCGTAGATCGACATCACCCTGCCGTCCCGCCACGCACGCCCGACGGCGCACTCCTCCATGTACCCATAGCCGCCATGCAACTGAACACAGGTCTGCAGCACCCGGTTGTTCAACTCCGCACACCACCATTTCGCCTGCGCCGCTTCCTCGCTGGTCAGCTCGCCGTCGAAGTGAGCCGCGAGTTGCGCATCGACAAACGTCTGCGCGATATCGAGTTCGGTACGCATTGTCGCGAGCTGGAACCGCGAGTTCTGAAACGATCCGATGGGCTGGCCGAATGCGTGACGCTCCTTGCAGTAGGTAAGCGTGTCGTCGAAAGCGGCGCGCGCGTGCGCCAATGCCATGACCGCGATAGACAACCGCTCCTGCGGCAGCATCGCCATCAGTTGCAGGAAGGCTCCGCCTTCCTCACCGAGTAGGTGATCAGCAGGCACGGTGACGTTGTCGAAGAACAACTCGGCGGTGTCGGCAGCGTGCTGGCCGAGCTTGTCGAGGTTGCGTCCCTTCGTGAATCCTGGCCGGTCCGATTCGACGACGATCAAGCTCAGACTGCGGCGTGCGGCAGGGTCAGATCCGGAACGACACACGACAATGACGATGTCGCTGTTGATTCCGTTGGAGATGAACACCTTGCTGCCGTTGATCACGTAATGGTCGCCGTCGCGTTTGGCCGATGTCGAAATGGCGGCCAAGTCCGAGCCGGTGTCGGGTTCGGTCATGGCTATGGCGCCGACGAGCTCACCCGAAGCGAGTCCGGGCAACCAGCGCATCTGCTGTTCGGGCGTGCCGTAATGCAAGAAATAGGGGATCACCACGTCGGCGTGATTCTGGATGCCAAGACCTGCGCTCATGATGCGGGCCCGGCACACCTCCTCGAGGAATATCGCGTTGAAGCGAAAGTCCGGGGTACCGCCTCCGCCAAACTGTTCGGGTACCGCGACCCCAAGGATGCCGGCATCGCCCGCCTTGCGGAAGACGCTCTTGTCCATCAGTCCGCTACGTTCCCATTGGTCGAAGTCTTTGGTCAGCTCACGGTCCACGAATGCGCGGACCGAGTCCCGGAAGGACTCGTGGTCTTCGCCGTAAATTGTTCTCTTCACTGTCAATTCGCTCCTACGCGCTAGAAATCATGTCAACCATGTTGGGTAACGCCTCGGCGATAGCGGCAACCGGCAAGTCGCGGATGGACTCCCGCCGCTCCCCGATCTGCCAGGGCGCAAGCATGAACGAGTCGACGCCGGCCTGGCGCAGCGCCGCTATCCGGGCCGGGGTCACAGTGCCACGCAGGCCCGTACGGATCGCGAATGGGCGCTCATCAGTGCCTGCCTCCGACCGCGCTTCGCCGAGCCGCAACACCACGCCTGCGACCTCCTCGACCGAGAGGTTGGCGCCCACCCAACCGTCTGCCAGCAATGCGCAGCGACGGAGCGCGCCCTTTGATGAACCGCCGATGTACAGCGGAATCCGCTGCGGTGGCGTCGGATTGACGGCAACAGCGGGAAACGAGAAATGCTTGCCGCGATGCTCGACCGGTTGCCCCGTCCACAAGCGGTCCAGCAGAGGAAGCATCTCGTCGAGCACCGCACCTCGGACCGCGAATCCGTCATTGCCCAGAGCTTCGAATTCCTCACGCAGCCAACCCACACCGACCCCGAGGTCGAATCTTCCCCCTGACATCGTCGCCACTGTGGCAACCTCTTTGGCCAGCATCACGGGATGGCGCAGGGGCGCGATCAAGACTGCGGTCATGAGGCGCACCGCAGATGTCGATGCCGCCAAGCTGGCTATGGCGACCAAAGGATCAGGCAGGAGAGTTTCGGTCGGCAGCACGGCCGGCTTCGCGCCGCCGTAAGGATACGGCGACGCGAAGTCGGCTGGAACACAGGGATGTTCGGACAGAGCCAGACCGGTGACACCCGCCTTCTCTGCCGCCTGGGCGAGCTCGCGCAAACCCTCGGCCGGCAGAAAGGGCAACGATAGCCAGACGTCCATGCCCCCTGCGCGAACCGCCGTCATTGCCGCGTGATGGGTGGCTCGGGCAGCTCGAAGTTGAAAACCCGGGCAGCGTTGGTCTGCATGACCTTGCGCTTGACCTCGTCGGACAACCCGGCGAGCTCCTTGTGCGCCACCTCGATGCAGTTTGGCCACGTGGAATCGGTGTGCGGGTAGTCGGTCTCGATCATCACGTTGTCGACACCGATCTTCTCGATCGATGCGACTCCGAACGGGTCCTCGATGAAGCAGCCAAAGATGTGCTTACGGAACAACTCTGAGGGCATGGTAGACAGATCGAGCCCACCGATGTTGCTCTCGTCACCGCCCCAACCTTTGAGGTAATCGTCGGCGCTGAACCCGTCCTTGGCTGCCCAGCCACGCTGGACTTCCACCACATGGTCGCAGCGCTCGATGACGTAGGGAATCCAGCCGATGCCGCCCTCGGAAAGGCATAGTTTCAGGTTCTCGTATTTCGGCAACCACGGGCTGAACAACCAGTCGATACAGGCCGCCGCGGTACTGGCTACCGGGGAGAGAGCAATGACGCCCAGCATCGGCATGTCGGGCGACGTCGCGGGCAGCTGCGAGGACGAGCCAAGATGCATGCACATCGGCATCCCGGTGTCGTTGGCGGCGGCGATCACCGGTTCCCAATATCGGCTGCGATCGTGAATGGAGGGCAACCCGAGCTGATAGGTGTTCTCGCTGAAAGCAATCGCCTTGGCGCCCCTCGCGGCCGTGCGTTCGATCTCCTGGGCTGCCAGGGCCGGATCCCAGAGCGGCAGGATCACCATCGGGATCAGCCGGCCTGGCGCAGCCCCACACCACTCCTCGATCATCCAATCGTTGTAGGCCTGCACACACAACAGCCCGAGATCGCGGTCCTCGGCCTCGGCGAACTCCTGTCCGCAGAAGCGCGGAAACGACGGAAACGACAGCGAGGCAAGTACACCCGCGCGGTTCATGTCCTCGATGCGTGCGTTGGGTTCGTAGCATCCGGGTCGCATGTCGTCGTAGGTGACAGGCATCGGACTGAAGTCCTCACGCTTCTTGCCCGCGGCAGCCGACAGCCCGGTCGTGGGCTTGCGCTTGCCTTCGAACACCCACGCTTCACCGGCCGCGTCGCGCACGATGTGTGGTCCGGCCTCTTTGAACTTCGCTGGAAGTCGGTCCTGCCAGACGTGCGGCGGCTCGATGACATGGTCGTCGACGGAGACCAGCCAGTTCAGTGAAGTGTCCATGATTGTCCCTTCGTGATCATCAGCCGTGACTTCGTTGCGTTCGCCGTCGCTTGTCACGAGGTCGCGGCGGGAACGGTTGAGGTGGCGATCTTTCGATCGGCCGTGTACTGCTGCAGCGACGCCGCGAACTGTGGTAGGGCAAAGGTTTCGCTCTCCGCGGAGAACGCGAAGTCCATGACCTTTCCGATGGCGGCATTCATATGCATGTTCAAAGCCCGCTTCGTATCCCAAAGTGCCTGTGCTGGTTGGTCTGCCAGTCGTTCGGCCAATGCGTGTGCCTGCGTCAACAGCTCATCCGCCGGGACCACATGGTTGGCCAGGCCGAGTCTTTCGGCCTCGACGGCTCCGATGCGGTCGCCGGTCATCAGGTATTCCTTGGCCCGCAGCATGCTCATCACCAGCGGCCAGGCCAGTACGCCGCCGTCGGCCGCAACGATTCCCAGCGTCACGTGCGGGTCCGCCATGAACGTCTGATCACTGATGAACACCACATCCGACAACACCGCGAGGCTGCAACCGAGCCCGACCGCTGGGCCGTTGACGGCAGCGATCACGGGCTTGGGAAACGCCAGCATCTCGGACACGATGCGGCGGGCGTCGCCCATTGTGCGATACCTGAAGTCGGGATCGCTGGAAACCTTGACGAGATAATCCATGTCGCCGCCGGCCGAAAATGCCTTGCCCGCACCGGTCAACACCACGGCGCGAACCTCGTCGTCGTCGCGCAGGCGAGCCCACACACCGGCCAGAGCCGAGTGCAGATCCGCATTCACGGCATTCAGGCACTCGGGCCGATTCAGGGTCACCCTGCGCACCGGTCCGCTGCCCTCGACTAGCAGCACATCGGCGCTGCCCATTTTTTCCTTCACCAATTCCTCCGTCCAGTTAGACCGAGTATTGGCATTCCTTCGCACCGCGAACAGATTGAGTCCATGCCAGTAGTGGCACTGCCACCATCGCGGACGGGCGGCTGCGGTCGGGGTAGTCGAGGCACCCTGTTGCGGTGCGTCCGCAACGCTAGAGTCGCCAAATGTACAGCCGGGCGCCAAGACCGCACAGGGCCCACGCCTCTCAGCACCGCCACGGCACCACCTGCCTATCCCGCGAATACGGGCTACTAGGCGCACCCTGACCCGGAGGTCTCATGCCCGAAGCTGTCATCGTGGACGCAGTTCGCACTCCCGTCGGCAAGCGCAACGGATCGCTCGCCGACGTGCATCCGGCGGACTTGTCTGCCCACGTGCTGTGCGCACTGCAACAGCGCACCGGCATCGACCCGCTGCAGATCGATGACGTGATCTGGGGCTGTGTCAACCAAGTCGGCGACCAGGCGGCCCAGATCGGCCGCTACTCCGTGCTGGCAGCCGGCTGGCCGGAGGACATCGCGGGTATCACGCTCAACCGGGCCTGCGGTTCCAGCCAGTCGGCCGTCGACTTCGGTGCCGCTCTGGTGCGGGGCGGGCACTATGACGTCGTCGTCGCCGGCGGCGTAGAGATGATGAGCCGGGTGCCCCTCGGAGCGGGCCGTGAACTCGGCCGCCCGTTCGGACCACTCGTGCGCGAGCGCTACGCGGATGCCCTCATCAACGGGCCTTTCCCCAATGACGACTTCAATCAGGGTGTTGGTGCCGAGATGATCGCCCGCCGTTGGGCTTTCACCCGGGAGCGGCTCGACGCCTACTCAGTGCGCTCGCACGAGCGGGCGGCTGCGGCGATCAGGCAGGGTGCGTTCGACGGCCAGTTGGCGCCCGTCCCAGGTAAGCCCGAGTTCCGATCCGACGAGTGCGTGCGCCCGGACAGCACTGTGGAAACGCTGGCGACGCTGAAGCCCTCGTTCCTCGAGCATGGCGTGATCCACGCGGGCAACGCTTCTCAGATCTCCGATGGCGCCTCGGCAATGCTCATCACCACCCCCGAGAAGGCCAAAGAGCTCGGACTGACACCGATCGCCCGATACCACACCGGCACTGTGGCCGGCTCTGATCCGCTCATGATGCTGACTGGCGTCATCCCCGCCACGCAAAAGCTCCTGAGGAGGTCCGGCGTCGCGCTATCGGACATCGGTGTCTTTGAGGTCAACGAGGCGTTCGCACCGGTCCCGCTGGCCTGGCAGGCCGAATTCGACGTCAGCGACGATCTGCTCAACCCGCTCGGCGGCGCGATCGCGGTCGGTCACCCCCTGGGCGCTTCGGGCACAGTGTTGATGACTCGCATGCTCCATCACATGCGTGACAAAGGAATTCGCTTTGGTTTGCAAACGATGTGCGAGGGTGGTGGCACGGCCAACGCCACGCTTGTCGAACTGATCAGGTGATCGCGCGGTGAGCCTGGCACGCGCCCAGTTCGCGGGGAAGGTGGCGCTGGTCACCGGCGCCGGTCGAGGGGTAGGTCGGCAGGTCGCTTTGGCGTTGGCCGAAAACGGTGCCCGGGCGGTTGTGGTCAACGACTGCGAAGCCACGCGCGCCGAGGAGGTGGCCGCCGAGGTACATGCACTCGGCGCACGGGCGATGGCGGCGCCAGCCGATGTCGGGGACGTCGACGCTGTTGAGCGAATGTTCGCCGCTGCCGCCGATCTCATCGGTCCGGTGAGTATTTTGGTGAACAATGCCGGCATCCGCTCCGCGCCGGCCGAATCGCATGTGCACGCAAACTTCTTGGCGCAGAACCCGGCCGAGTGGGACTTCGTCGTGCGGGTCAACTTCGGCGGCGTTATCCATTGCACGCGAAGTGCACTGGCGCAGATGATTCCTGCCGAGCACGGAAGGATAGTCACAGTTATCTCCGACGCGGCCCGGGTGGGTGAGGCCAACGGCCTGGAGGTCTACTCGGGAGCGAAGGCGGGCGCGGCCGGCTTCACCCGCGCTGTAGCGCGGATGGCCGGCCGCTTCGGCATCACGGCCAACTGTGTGGCGTTGGGTGCCACTATGACTCCGGCAACCGAAGCGGAACTCAACGACGACTCGTTCAGCGCCAAACTGCTTTCGAAGTACATTGTGCGCAGGTTCGGCGAACCGGCCGACGCTGCCGCGGCCATTCTTTTTCTATCGTCCGAATCGGCGGGATGGATCACCGGCCAGACTCTGCCGGTCAACGGCGGCTACTCATTGACACTATAGGCGCGCGAAACCCTCAAGGATTCAACCTTTTTGAAGGCGCAGCCCGTCTCCAGGGTGGTGGCTCTGGTACTACTACCGGTTCGGTCACGACGAAAATGATTTCGGCCCCGATGATGAAGCTATGAAAATCGTCGTGAATTTCGACCTGTGTGAGTCCAATGCGTTGTGCTGCTTTACCGCGCCCGACTTGTTCGAGGTTCGCGAAGACGAACTCCTCTATGTCCTTGATGAGAACCCGCCGGAGAGTAAGCGCGCGGAGATCGCCGATGCGATCAACGCGTGCCCCAAGCGGGCGATCAGTCTCGAGGAGTGACGCAGGAACACCGCGCGGTCAGGTGTAGGCGCGGAGAAAGGCATCCACTCCATCGACCAGAATCTGGTCCACCTCGTCCCAGGCTCCCGTCAAACTCGGGTCAAGGGTGTCCAGCGCCAGGAGGACCGTCAGCGCGATGAAGTGCTCGGCCGCCCGCCGGGGCCGCTCCGCCCGAAGCACACCGTCGGCCGCGAAATCCTCGATCCGTTGCGTGAAGAGCTCTTTCGGGGCGTTCCGCATCGAGCCCGGCACCCGCCGCAGACCGGCACCACGCGTCGTCAATTGGCGGAATTGGACGTACGCCGACGACGGGAAGGTCTCAGTGACGACGCGGCGCGCAAAGGACAACAGACCAGCGCCCAGATCACAGCCCGGCGGCAGCTCTTCTTCGACCGCGGTTCTGACCGTGATGAGCACCTTTTCGGCAGCGCGTTCCACCACGGCGACGTGGATGCGCTCTTTGTCACCGAAGTGGTCGTAAACCGTCCTCTTGGACACTGCTGCACGGGCCGCGATGGCGTCCATGCTGGTCGAGTCATATCCGTCCGCCATGAAGAGGTCATGGGCAGCCTCAAGGATGGCCATTCGCTTCTTCTCCGAACGCCCTCGTCGAGGAGTTTCCCCAGCGACCGTCGTCACGCCAGCTCCCTCCTGAGATCTAAAATTCAAAACTACACTAGTCGGTGTAGTGTAGTCTGCGAGCATGGGCGACGAGGCGCAGGTCACAGATGGTTGGTCAATGATGCTTGTATCACGTCTTTCCTCGCAGGCACTGCTACTTCCGACACTGGGCCGGGCGGTTGGGTTCTCCAGTGGGCCAGCTAAGAATGCGCAATCAGCCACGTTAGCCCGCGACCTTCGATCCGCAGCCCGTTGCGAAATCAGGAGATGAACCATGCAAAGTGGCACAGCCTGGGCCGACCCGTACCGGGTCACCCGCCCCGTGGACAGGAACCTCCATTCGGAGACCTTCGCCGCGCCGGCGCACAATCGCCCTCCGACATCCGAGGATCAGGCGCGACGCCAGGCGCTGGCTGAATTCCTCCGCGCACGTCGCGAATCTCTCCAACCGGAGGATATCGGCATTCCCCGCCGTGGCCGCCGTCGCGTCAAAGGCCTTCGCCGCCACGAAGTTGCGGACACCGCAGCAGTCAGTGTCACCTGGTACACCTGGCTCGAACAAGGCCGCGACATCCACACCACACCCCAGGTCATCGAAGCGCTGGCTCGTGCGCTACGTCTCGATGACAACGGGCATAGTTATCTGCGGCGTCTTGCGGGGGTTACGCCTCGAGCCGTCAATTGCACACGCCCCGAGGTCGGCGACAGCCTGATTGCGCTCGTCGACCACCTGTTACCCAATCCGGCGCACCTGATGCTCCCGGCCACGGATCTGATCACCTGGAACCGCGCCTACGCACATCTCTTCGTCGACCCGTCTTCGCTGGACGCTGAACACCGCAATGGACTGTGGATCCAGGTCATGTGCCCCGAACTCAGAGAACGCCTCGTCGATTGGGAAACGGAAACACAGCTGGCGGCAGGCCGCTTCCGCGCCGAAGCCGCCAAGTATCCCGGCGACCCAAATTTCGCTCGCATAGTCGACGCGCTGACCGAGGAAAGCACAGACTTCCGCCGCATCTGGGAGCGCCACGAAGTTCAGGGCGTTGCGGATCACGTAGAGACCATCGACCATCCCGTAGTTGGGCGGGTGCGAGCGCGACTGGTCCAGCTGCGACCGCTGGACCACCCAAACTTGCTCCTCATGGTCCATATGCTCAATGACGAGATGTCGCGGCAACGGATCGACCAGCTCCTGGCCGGCTGATCACTAGGTCTGGCGTCGTTGCCAGCGAAGCACCACCAGGCGCCACCCGTCATTGCCAACCCCAACCTCATCGAAGCCCGCTACGACGGGCATGCCGATGCTGAGCCCCGCTCCGTCTTTGGGTCCGTCGATGAAACCGGGCACGAAGATGTCGTCCTGATCGTCGAGCTGAACGACTACCACGACGTAGGTGTCAGGCACCAGCGCTCTCGACGCATGCGTCACCGTCCACGATGCCACGGTTCCCGAACCTATTGCTGAACACCAGGTTCCACGCATGGAGCCGCAATCGTTGCACATTGCGCGAGCCGGCCAGCGCAACCGCTGGCAGTCCAGGCAACGCTGGACCAACAGTCTGCGCTCCTGCAGGGCCGCCCACCACGGTTCCGAGTCGGCGTCCGACACGGGATAGTTCAGCGCCGTCACGCGGCGCGCCTGAGAATCGCAGCACCCGTGAGACCGCTATTGATCCCCGGTTGCGCTGTCGTCAGCGCTATCTCGGCGCCGACCACCTGCCGCTCGCCGCACTCGCCACGTAGCTGCGACACCGCCTCGGCCACATGGTTTAGCCCGTGCGCGTAGCCCTCCGACAGATGCCCTCCATGGGTATTGACCGGCAGCCTTCCACCGAGACGGGTAGCACCGTCGGCGATCAATGCCGACGCCTCCCCCGGTCGACAAAACCGATATGCCTCCAGTTGGAGCGGAACCAGTGGAGTGAAAGCATCGTAGAGTTCGGCGACATCTACGTCCTCCGGCCCAATACCAGCGGCCGCATACAGCCGCGGCGCTACCGCGGCGGCGGCGGAATCGGTCAGGTTCCTGTGGTGGTTGCTCACCAATTGATTGCCGCCGCCAAATGCGGTGGCGCTGATCGTGACCGGCACCCGCCGGAGATCTCGGCTGCGCTCGCGTGACGTCACGACCAGCGCGACGGCGGCATCGGATTCCAGACAGCAGTCCAAGAGCCGAAGTGGCTCGGCGATCCAGCGAGACCCGAAATAGTCGTCCATCGACATCGGTACGCGCATCATCGCTCGGGGATTCAGTACGGCGTGGCCGCGTTGAGCAATCGCGACTCGTCCCAAATCCTCTGCGGTTACGCCGAACCGGTGCATATAGGCACGGGCGAACATGGCAAATTGCTGAGGCGCCGACACGTGTCGGTAGGGCAGCCAGTACTGCGCATCACTGGACAATCCCGTCATTGCGGCCGCCGAGGACATCCGTGGTCCCGATCGGGCATTCAACGCGCGCCAGACGACAACGCAGCGCGCTTGGCCGGTCGCGACAGCGGTGGCCGCCGCATCCAGCGGTGCGATACAGGAGCTGCCGCCGCCGAAGACATCGCGAATGAAGCGCAATTCGGACACACCGAGCGCTTGCGCGACCAATGCGGGGTCCGCCGAATCAGCAACCCGATGGCAGGCCACCCCGTCGACGTCTCTGTGGGTCAGGCCTGCGTCATCGAGCGCGGCGAGAACGGCGCGCAGTGCCAGCGTGAGCGTGGTCGCCCCGGATCGTTTCGAGTAGTCGGTGTGGCCGATTCCGACTATTGCCGACGCGTCACGCAACGGGTTGGTCATCTTCATCACGGTAACGGCACACCACACTAACAACGTGGTGTAGCTGCCACTAGCACTGCCCGCTCACGGCCCGAACATGGTGGAAACACAACCATTTTCGTTTCGGCGGCGTCTCGGTAACGTGCCTGTTCAAGGCTTCACAAGAGAACGGTTCCGCCACCGCGGAGACAGCATTTCACGGTCAGCGGCTGGCGGTCATCAGAAAGGGAACCGCATGGCGACGCAGGAACTTCGGCCGCCCAGTCAGGGGCCGCTGGTGGGTGTCCGGGTACTGGACATCGGACAGCTCGTGGCCGGGCCAATGATTGGCACACTCCTCGCCGATTGGGGTGCCGATGTCGTCAAGGTTGAACAACCCCGGATCGGTGACCCGATTCGCAAGCTGGGGTCCCATTCCGGCGCTCCGCTCTGGTGGAAAGTCAATGGCCGCGGAAAGCGTTCCATCGCGTTGGATCTTCACCTGGAGACGGACCGCGCTGTCCTGCGGCGCCTTGTCCGCTCTGCCGACATCTTCATCGAAAACTTCACCCCGGGGACGATGGAGCGATGGGGTCTGGACTACCCAAGCCTGACCGAAAGTAATCCAGGCCTGATCATGTTGCGGGTCAGCGGATTCGGACAGACCGGACCCAACCGAGCCAACCGAGCGTTCGGGCGCATCGCACAATCATTCAGTGGCTTCTCGTCCATCAACGGGTTCCCTGATCTGCCACCGGTGCACCCAGGCATTCCCGTTGGAGATTACTTCGGAGCGCTAACCGGAGTCGGTGCGGTCCTGGCCGCCTACATCGAACGCCAGAGCTCCGGTCGCGGTCAGGAAATCGATCTCGCGCTGTATGAGGCGTGCTTCCGTCTGATGGAACTGATCTCGTCGACGTACGACCAGGAAGGCAAAGTCACCCTCCGCGAGGGAACCTCGAACTCGTACGTTTCCCCGGTTGGCACGTGGCAGACCAAAGACGGCAAGTGGTTTTCATTGACCGCAAGCACCCAACCGGTCGCCGCCCGCTTGCTGACGACAATCGGCGGGCCTGAATTGGCTGACGACCCGCGGTTTGCGAACAACTCCGCGCGTGTCAGCAATCACGACCAACTCGACGAGATCCTCGAAAAGTGGGTCAGCAGTCGTACTACCGCCGAGCTCAAGACCATCTGTGACGATAACGACGTCGCCTACTGTGTCGAGTTTGACATCGCCGACATCTTCAGCGACCCGCACTATCAGGCCCGGGAAGCCATAGTGACTGTGCACGACCCAGAGTACGGCCCGATGCGCATGCCAGCGGTAGTGCCGAAGTTCGGCCGAACGCCGGGCGCGATCCGGTGGACCGGCGAAGAGCTGGAT
The DNA here is from genome assembly GCF_058790275.1 of Mycobacterium sp. FW102-FHT13B02. Lineage (NCBI taxonomy): Bacteria > Bacillati > Actinomycetota > Actinomycetes > Mycobacteriales > Mycobacteriaceae > Mycobacterium > Mycobacterium sp. FW102-FHT13B02. The sequence continues at coordinate 11,701 of NZ_JBYTCM010000033.1, read as the reverse complement.
GCCAGCCACGACGAGGTGCTCTCCGATCCAGCCTGGACTCAGCAGTCATTGTGACCATCACTGCCGATTTGCTCAACGAAGAACCTGAGGCACTGAGAACCCACATCATCCTGGTCGAGGTTCGACATATCGCGTTGCCCACGGGAATTCGCAGCTTTCGTCTTCCCGATGGCCGCGACACCCCAACGGACGTCCCCGTCCTGATTCTCAGGCTCACCGACACCGACGGCGTGCACGGCTACGCCCTGCTGTGGGCTCAGCAGGCACAGCAGATTCGACTGCTCGAGGCCAGCCTGGGCCACCTCGCGCCCGACATCACCCAGTATTCGCTGAGTGAAGTTCCTCGGCTGACCCGCGCATTGCATGCGGCGACGAAATTTCTTGGTACGCAGGGAGTATTGGCTTTCGGTGTATCCGGCATCCTGATGGCGATCGAGGACCTCGTTTGCCGACGACGCGAGAAGAGCTTGAGTGCGGTGATCGGCCGGCGGCGCGATCGCGTCCGCGCCTATCAAACCGGTCTGATGCTGCACGCGTCGATCGAGGAACTGATCACCGAGGCGGACCGTATTTACCAGCGCGGGATGCGCGGGGTGAAGATGCTGGTGGGCAAGCCGACGCTCGATGAAGACGTCGACCGAGTGCAGGCCGTTCGGCAGGCATTGCCCGCGGACGCCGTACTCATGGTCGACGCCTTGCAGCGTTGGACCGTTCCTGAGGCGCTCTGCGCCAGTGAGCGCCTCGCCGAGTTTGACCTGACGTGGATCGAGGATCCGATCTCCCAAGGAGACACTGCGGGGTACCGTCGGCTGGCACGGGAATCCCCGCTCCCCATCGCTACCGGCGAAACACTATTTTCTGCAAGGGAATTCGATGAATTGCTGAGTGAGGGGATCCAGTACATCGTAGGTGAGCCCGAACGTGTGGGAGGCCTGTGCGCATGGCTCGACGTGGCCGACACGGTGTATCGAGCCGGAGCAACGATGTTGCCACACCTATATCCCCACGTCTCGGCCCAACTCGGAGCTACATTGCGGCAAGACGAGGCCTGGATCGAATACGTGCCCTGGTTCGAACCGCTTGTCGCCGAGCCACTACTCCCCGACGATGACGGGTTCATCGCTGTGAGCTCCAGTCCTGGTTCAGGTTTCACGCCCGCGCCCGGTGGCATCGACGCGTTGGCCCGCGGATCGTGGCGCCGACTCAACGACTGACGGTGTCGACTCGGGCATCTACGCACACGGCACGCTCGGGTCAGCGTCGTCACCGGCCGTGGTACTGGCCGGGACGTCGCTGCATCACCGCCGCCACCGCCTCGCCCACATCGTCAGTCGTCGCCAAAATGGCGACATGTGAGGACGCCAGATCCAGCGCTGTCCGGAGTTCAATACTGGCCGACTGCTTGGCCAGCCGCTTGATCATCCGCACGCTCGCGGGGGGATTCGCCGCAATCGCTCTCGCGATACGGATCGTCTCCTCCAACACGCGGCCCTCGGGAACCACCCGATTCACCAGACCGATTCGCAAGGCTTCTTCGGCGTCAACGAATTCGCCGGTCAGAAGCAGTTCGAGGGCTTTCGAAATCCCCACTAACCGCGGCAGGTAGTAGGCGCCGCCGTTGCCCGGTGCCAGGCCCAGCGTGACATAACCTTCTGAGACACGGGCGGTCGCCGACATGATCCGCATATCGCACATCAGCGCCATGTCAAGTCCCGCGCCGACAGCCACCCCGTTGATCGCAGCCAGGACCGGCTTGTCCAGCTCGTCCATCGTCACTGCGATCCGCTGAATACAGTCCTTGAGGTCGTTCTTGCGTTCCAGCGGCGTGTGTTGATCGGTCAGCCAAGAGAGGTCCACGCCCGCACAGAACGCACGGTCGCCAGCCCCGGTGACGACCACCGCGCGTACGGCATCGTCGGCCATACACACCCGCAAGATGCCTTCCCATTGCCGAAGCATATTCAGGGTGAATGCATTTCGCGCATCGGGGCGATTGAGCACAATCGTGCACACGCCGTCTTCCACCGATGACAGCACAGTGTCCATGGTCACTCTCCTAGTTCTGGCGAAGCACCGATCAGCCAATCCCAAACATCTGTTGCGGCCGACAGAGAACGGCCGACTCGGTGCGCGTGATGAGCGGCGGTGCCGAACTCGCCGGCCCAGCTTTGTGCTCGTGTGGTAGCAAGCCACAGGGGATGCTCGATACTCACCCCGATAGCACCGTGCAATTGATGAGCTGTGGCGCAGACGGCGTTGACCACCGGCCCGAGCGCGGCCTTCGCCACCGACACCGCATAATCCGTCTGCGGGTCGGCGAAACCATGCCCGGCGGCTGCGGCCACTGCCAGGGTCGCCACCGCACGGCCACGCTCGATCTCACCGGCCATCGCGGCCAGCGACTGTTGCACCGCCTGGAACCGGCTGAGCGGCTGGCCGAACTGAACGCGCTCGCGGCAATGGCTCGCCGACAACTCGGCTGCCATGTCGAGTGCACCGATAATCTGCACGCACCGGGCCCACGCACCGCGGCGCATCAGCTCCCCGTAGAGCTCGGTGCCGACCGGAAGTAGGGAACCAACAGGCACGTCAAAGTGCACCCGTCCGCGAGGCTCACCGGCGAGGTTGAGCCCGTCCTCGATCGTCTGCGCGGAAATGTCGACCGCACCGACCCGGACCTCGTTCGGCGTACGCACCATCAACACCGTTGCCGCAGCTGCGCTGACCCACGGTACGTCGGCAGCTACCCCGGTGATACCGCCATCGTGGACCTCGCCCCTGCCGACGGCGACGGTGAGAGGTCCATTCTCGGGGAGGGCGAGACCCACCTCATTGGCCAGCCAGCCGGCCAGCAGGTCCGTCTCGGCTAGCGCCACCGCGGTGCCGTGACGAGCGAGGCCGTACAGCACCAGCGCTGCCTCCGCAGGGCCGGCGTCTTGACCCCCGCAGCTGGTCAGCCTCGCCAATCCGGTCGTCTCCAGATGCGACCAGAGCGTGCCGTCGTGGCTCTGCGGTCGGCGGCGCGCGGTGGTGGCAGCTTCGAAAGATCGCCGGCCGAGCTCTGATACCAGTTCACGAAGGTCCGCCCACTCATCGTCCTCAACGCGCGGTTGTAGGACACCACCCGCCAGTACAGTTTCCGCGCCGATCATCGCAAACCCATCCCTCGTGCCACCACACCGCGGAGTACTTCATTGGTGCCGCCGCGCAACGTGAACAACGGCCGGTGCAACCTGGCGGTCTGCAGCTGCCACGCCAACTCGTCGGGCACTTCACTGCCGAACGCCGAGTCCAGCAACTCGGCAACCAGGTCGACCGACTCCTGTTCGAACCGCGTACCCAGGTCTTTGACCAACGCGGCTTCACTGGCCGCCGCGCGCCCGGCGAGCAACGCCCGAGCCACCGAAATCGACTGCTGCCGCAGGGAGATCAGCCGTGCGGCCAGATAACCGATCTGCGCCAGGGATGTTGGGTCAGCACTTCCGAGGTCGGCCAGTGCGCGAATCGCTGCGGTGATCAGCGGGACCGTGGTGAGGATCCGCTCTGGGCCGCTGCGTTCAAAGGACAGCTCTGCGGTGACTTGGTGCCATCCATTGCCCACCTCCCCGAGCACGTCTGCGTCCCTGATCACGACGTCCTCAAAGATCACCTCGTTGAAATGGTGCTCCCCGGACATCAACTCGATGGGGCTGATGGTCACCCCCGGTGCGTCACAGGCGACCATGAATTGGCTGAAACCGGCATGCCGACGGCCAGGGTCGACAGGGCTGGTGCGAGCCAGGACAACAATTTGGTGCGCATGGTGGGCACCACTGCTCCACACCTTCGATCCGTTGAGGACCCAGGCTCGGCCGCTTCGGGTCGCCTTGGTGACAGCCGCTGCGAGGTCGGATCCCGCTCCGTGCTCGCTCATTCCGATGGACGAATAAAACTGTCCCGCAGCAATTTTCGGAAGCAGCCGACTGCGTTGATCCTCGGTGCCGAATTCCAGCAGCGCAGGTGCAACCTGACGGTCGGCTATCCAGTGCGCAGCCACAGGCGCACCGTGAGCCAGCAGTTCTTCGGTTACGACGTAGCGGTGCAGGTGACCCTTTCCGCTGCCGCCATAGTGCGGCGGAATGGTCAAGCCCAAAAATCCGGCCGCACCCAGCCGCGCGCTGAATCCCTCATCCCAGCATGACAGCCAAGAATCCACGGCAGGCTGCCAGCCATAGCGGTCGCGGTCCGCGCGTAGGAATTCGCGAATGGCACCGCGTTGATCGGCGAGTTCGGGCTCATTGGCGCAGAGCACCGCGAAATGGTCGGGGCAGGGATCCACTCCATTTCCATTTCCCGAAGCGGAAGTCGACCAGCTCATTTGGCGGGTAGCGGGCCGATGAGTCCCCGCGGTGCCGCATTCCACAGCCAGCTGACCGCCTGCCCGATCTCGGTGACATCGAGGCGCTTGCCGTCTCGCGCCGCGTAGTGCCGCGGCGCTTCGCTGTAACCGTCGATTCGGATGAGCTTGTCGCCGTCGATCCGCAGGATCTGTCCGGTCAGCCACGATGCCTGCGGGGATTGCAGCCAAGCCGTCACCGCCGACGCGCACGCAGAATCGAGCGCGGGATCCGCGGCGCGATCCCCGCCGAAGAATTCAGCACTCATCCGGGTCACCGCCAGCGGCGAGATCCCATTGACGGCCACACCATAGCGACGCATCTCCATTGCGGTGACGACCGTCAGATTAGCGATGGCCGCTTTGGCGGCGCTGTAAGCGCTTTGCCCGATGTTCCCCCACAATCCTGCGCCGGACACCGTGTTGACCACGTGTGCATCGACGTGGTGACCGGCTTTGGCCCGACTCCGCCAGAAATCACAGGCGTGCTTGGTCACCGCGAAGGTGCCTTTGAGGTGGACCGCGATCACGGCATCCCAGGCTGCTTCGGTTGCGCCGGTGATCATTTCGTCCCGCAGGATGCCGGCGTTGTTCACCACGCCCGTGAGGGTGTCGTACGTGGACACCGCGGTGCGGATCATGTCCCGGGCATCGTCCCAGTTGGCTACCGAGCCGGTATGAGCAATCGCCTCACCGCCCGCTGCCTTGATTTCCGAGACGACGTCTGCGGCCGGGCCGCCCGCACCCCCGCTCCCGTCGCGATCGACCCCAGGGTCGTTCACGATCACCGCGGCGCCTTGCGCCGCCAACTCCAGGCAGTGCGCGCGGCCCAGGCCACGCCCACCTCCCGTTACCAATACCACGTGATTGTCGAGTAAGCCCATCAGCGTTATCTCTCTCGTCAGGCGCCGAACAATTCGGCGATGAGTTTGCGGCGTTGAGACCAGTCAGCGGCCCGAAGATCGGCATGGCCGGACTCGGTCACGATCAGATCGATGTCGCTGGCCGGTGTCGATGTCGGTCGGCTGAGCCGCTCGACCAGGGGTGACCGCCCGCCGACTGTGGACGGTGTGGCAATGATCGACAGCCCTCGTCTGTGCATGCGCGCGGCCGCGCAGAAGTCTGGGTGCCCGCCGATCCCGCCGATGATCTTCTCTTGGCGGCCTTCAACGTTCACCTGCCCGTAGGGGTCGATCTCGATGGCGGTATTGATCGCGACGAAAGCCGCACCGTGGGACAGCCTGGTGAGGTCATGGGTGTAGTCGACGCCGCGCAGGATGCTGCGACCTCTGGCCCACTCATAGAGCACGTCAGTGCCGACCAGATAGGTGGCGGAGGCCTCCCCGCACATCAGCCCGCGGCGGTCGAGATCCACTACGGCGTCGGTGAGAAGACCGGTGTCCACCGTCAGTTGTACCGTCGCCTGTCGCAGTAACGCCGTCCCCAATTGTCCTGGGCCATACTGGATTCGGGCAGCCTCCGGAACGAAACGAAGCACCCGGTCGGCGAGCTGTTCGTGGATCGCCTCGGGTTCACGGTGGTAATGAGCCGGTCCGCTGCTGCTGCGACCGATGATCCGAACTTGGTCATCGTTGATAGGCGGCTCCGCGCACGCGAATGGGGTGTTGTCGTCGACTACCGCAAAGACGGGGATGCCTGCGTTGACGATGCTCTGCTGATACGACACTTCGCTGCCGAAATAGAGCCGGCCCGCGTGTTCGACGAGCCGCGTGACGAGAATATCCGGGCGCAGCAAGCCCCCCAGCAAGGCCGGCCACGCCGACAGCCGCGCAGGCACGAACCGTGCTCGGTCACTGCGCATGGCCTCTCGCGCTGCACCACCCGGCATCAGCACGATGACTTCGGCGAACGCATCCGGATCCAGTCCGTCAGCGGGCTGGGGCAGCCACCCGAGCACAAGGCGGATCGCCCCCACCTCCGCGGCAGCCGCACTGAGCGCGGCGCAGACGGCGACCCCGTCTGACAGGCACCCGACAACACCGGCTCCATCGCCCAGAGCTACGGTCATCCCGGGTCGTAGCACCGCAACGAACGTGTCCTGCACCGTAGCGTCGGTCACCGAGGTTCCTTCGGAAGGCCAAGCACTCGCTCCCCCAGGATGTTTCGCTGGATTTCGCTGGTTCCGCCCAAGATCGTCTGCGCACGACCGACCAGCATGTGGGCGACCATTCCATCGTTGGCCGGATCGGCGCACGCATCGATTCCCAGAACGTCGGTCGCCAAGTCTGAGAGGTCACGATCGGTTTCGGAGGCCATCAGCTTGAGTACGGAGAACGCAGGCGACACCGGGTCCCCGGCCTCGACCGCTCGCTGCCAGGTATAACGCAACAACCACATTCGTGCCCACAGACGGGTCATCGATCGTTGCAGAACGGGGTCGAGCAGACCCCGCTCGGCAGCTGCCGCGACCAGCTCGCGATGACGCCGGAACATCGCCACAGCGTGAGTACCCAGCGTCAGGCGCTCCCGCCCCAACATCGCCAGGGCCAGCTCCCATCCCTGTCCGACATCACCGACCAGCGCGCCGGGATCGAGTTCGACGCCGTCGAAAAACACTTCGTTGAACTTGGATTCGCCGTCGATCTGGCGCAGCGGCCGCACCGTGATTCCAGCAGCGTCCATCGGAACGATGAACATCGAGAGCCCTCGGTGTTTATCGGCGCCCGTGCGCGCCAACAAAATGCCGAAATCTGCAGCCGCGGCTCCCGAACTCCACACCTTCTGCCCGTCGATACGCCATCCGGACGGTGTCTCAGCGGCACGCGTACGCAACGACGCGAGGTCTGAACCGGCGTCCGGCTCGGAAAATAGTTGGCACCAAACGTGTTCGCCAGTACGGATCGCCTCAAGATGAGCAGACTTCTGGGCGGCCGATCCATACCTGATCAGAACTGGACCGACCAGATCGGGTCCAAAAATACTGAATTGGCGCGGCACCCCCGCATGGGCGCATTCCTCGGCAAAGGTTGCCTGAAAAAGCACTGTCGCGGCAGCGCCGCCGAACTCGGCCGGCCAGTGCAAGCAGGTGTAGCCATGGTCGGCGAGATACCGATGCCATTGCAGGCCCGGTTCGACGTCGGCGGCCGTCGGTGTCGGCCCGTAATCGCGCAGCCCCGGCGGCTTGGGCGCTTGATCGAGGAATGCGCGAATCGCGGCCCGCTCCTCGCTGAAATCTGTCGTCGTCACATTGCCACCGGACTACAGGTTTTCACGTCGGCCGACGTCGTTTGGCCCGTCTCGAACAGGCCCGCCCGGACCGCCATATCTTTCCAATGCGCACCAGGAAGTCCGAAGAGAACCTCGTCCGTGCGGGCGCGGCGGACGTAGAGGCCGGCCGGGTGCTCCCACGTGAAGCCGATGCCGCCGTGAATCTGCACGTTGGCATGTGAGGCTGCGCGGAGAGCCTCGGAGCACACCGCTTTGGCCATACTCACCTGCCAGCGCGACTCGGCGTCGTCGCCACCGTCGACAGACTCCAGCGCGGCCATCGACGCCGATCGCGCCATCTCCAGGTCGATGAGCATGTCCGCACACCGATGCTTTACCGCTTGGAAGGAACCAATGAACCTGTCGAACTGTTTGCGGGTGCGCGCATACTCCGCGGCCATCTCGACCACGCGTTCACACGTGCCTACCTGTTCAGCAGAAAGCACAGCAGCAGTACGTCGAAGGCTGCGGTCCAGCAGCAGTTGCGCACTGGTATCTGGCATCAGCCGTTGCGCCGACGCGTCATCGAGCGTCACCGTCGCCATGGGCCGGGTGCCATCGAGGATGCCTTCAGCCAACGTCTGAACCCCCGCGTCGTCACTATCGGCAACGAAGATCGCAGGATGCGAATCCACATGCGCGATCACCACAAGGTAATCAGCTGCAGCGCCGTTGAGCACATGCCGGACCGACCCCCGCAGGGCCCAAGCGTCGCCATTACGGCTTGCCTTCACACAAGCAGTATCGCCACCGATAAAGCTAGGGTTGGGCGCCGCGACCACCGCGGCGGTGCGGTTCCCTTCCATTAAGTCGCCCAACAGATCTGGCGGCGCTCCTGCGGCCACCAGGAGGTCGGTAGCCCATACCGCCGAGGCGAGGAATGGGACCGGGGCCAGCACTCGGCCCAACTCGTGGGCCACAACGGCTTGTGCCGAAGCACCATATCCAGCACCGCCAAGGCTTTCGGGAACCGCCATGGCTGCCACGCCAACCTGGCCACACAGCAAGCGCCACAACTCCTGGTCGAAACCACTTTCAGCACTTAGGTTTTCATACGCGACGTGACGTAGCCGGTGCTCAGGCACCAACCGCTCGCACGCGCCTCGCACGGCTTCGGCAAGTGCCGTCCGCACATCAGCGGGAAGCATTGTCATTAAAGGCCTTTCACGCCAGGCTTACGAACGCCAGCTCGGTTCCTGCTCGCCATGGTCGCTTCATTTTTACCGACTGTCCTCGGCGCATCCAGTGTTCATCCAGGTACGAACAGCACCACTACGCCTGCTAGGCCACGATGGGCCGGCTCAAAACACGCACTCCCGGAGCTACATTCGAGATCTGCGTTGCAGCGTCAGTCAGTAGGTCACAGAGTCTTTCGCGGGCGCGCACCGACCGGCTCGACGGATACACGGCGCCGAGCGCCGCCAAATCATCAGAACCGCCCAATGCTGTAGCCATCGACGAGATGCCATACATGTATTCCTGATCGCAGACCACGACAGCGCTCTTGGTCGCTTCGCGGCGCAGCCTGCGGAGAGTGACTCGCGTCTGAGATGTGAACATTTGCATTGGATTCCGCTCCAGATATGCGTCCAGCTCGACCGGCGTCATCCGTAGGAGAATGCTCTTGCCGATCGCTGTTGCGTGGCCCGGAATCGAAGCCCCCGGGCAGCAGTCGATCTGCGGCGTAGACGGATGGTCCACCAGTGCCCGCACGACAATATTTGCAGGCTCGGCTACACCGATGAGAATACTTGCTTTGGTCACCGTCGACAGTTCAGACATCACTTCACGAATCAAGCGGTGACTGCGCGCTCGCCGTTCCAACTGAGTGACCGAAAGCATCTGCCGACCCAAGTCGTATCTGCCGTCAGCGAGACGGCGCACGTATCCTTCATGAACCAGCGTGCGCAGCAGATGATATGCGGTTGGCAACACGATGCCGGTTTGCGCGCTGATCGATTTTGCTGTCAAAGGGCCCTGCGCAGTGACGACTTCGATAACGTGCAGACCTCGCTGGAGACTTTGGATCAGGGTCGGCGTTGGTGCTGTCATCGCGTCAGCACCTGCCCGACGTCGACCAGCGCGTGGGGTTGCTGACTGGCACGCTTCTTTCCACACCCAGCCGCTCCCCGAGCACATAGGACCCATCGTCGAGGCGGATGAGGTAGCCGTCATGCACCAATGTCCTGAGCAAGTGATAGGCAGTAGGTAGTGCCAATCCCAGCGATCGGGCCACCGACTTGGCGTGCAGTGGTCCTTGTGCCGCAACGACATTGATGATCTGCAGCCCCCGCTGCAACGAACGAACTAGCGATGTATCGGGGCCAGCCACGGCTCCTCCTCGAACTCCGAAGGCGCATAGTGAATGTTACTTACATTTGCCAGGACTCTAAGTAACGGCAACGACCGCGTACAAGGGGCAGGTAGTTGCTAGCACTACAGCTACCAGTCAAGATGGTCACGATAATCAGCCACGACCGCCCGGCTTCCCTGGCGGGCGGAATAGCGGCTTCAGTACCGCCATCGTCGCCGACGCGGTGATGATCGCCCCGTGGGCGGCCGCCAGGCGGCCGCTTCGCGCCTCCGATGTCCTATAGCGCCATCGGTGTTGCCTCCGCTGTGTATCCCCGCGGGAGTTGGTTGGCGCGGATGACATCGTCCGCCCCGCCTGGTCCGATCGATTGGTGATGCTGGAAAAGCCGCCGATCGAGTTGTCATCGGTAAATGAGTCAACACTCAGGTCGGAGTGGGGTCAGGGAACAATCCGGGCCACACGGTCGTCGTTGCTACTGTCCGACCAACGTGATCACTCAACCGATAGAGCGCGAGCCCACGCCGAACTCATCAATCCAGCGATGAAGTGGAACCCCAGCCAACATTATCGATGATTCGTTCGGGTCTGGCGGGAAAATCTTCGGGCCCATTACAAGCGCGCGAACCGCATGCCCCGCCCTCTCGGCGGCCACTGAAACGGCGTTGTCAGTTGCCGGGAAGTTTCCGATGCTCAAAAACACACCGTAACCGTGTGCGATTGCCCCCGCGGCGACGATGATATGACGTGCGGCGCTATCGCTTATGCCAGGGATCTGATAGGTAGGCAACACAAATGCTTCCGCCACGGGGCGCGTGGCTTCGCGCATGCGCGGATTGTCTCCCATATGGACTTCTTTGCTGAATACGATTTCGAACAAGGCCGGATGCTCAGCCGCGAAAAGCACGTAGCCATTCACGGCACGGGCCAGTCGGTCGAGGGGATCCGGATACGAGGTGCTTTCGGACGTCACACGTGCGGCGAGTACGCCGATCGCCTTGATCGCAATCTCTACCATCAGATCATTGCGGTCGCTGAAATGCCGATAGGGCGCTCCCGGGCTCACATTCAACCTACGGCACGCCTCCGCAACCGAAAATGCCCCCGCTCCGGACTGATCGATGATTTCGATCGCGACGTCCACAAGGGCACGGCGCAGATCCCCATGATGATAGGCCCGACTCATTGCACCCGACCGAGCAAACGCAACATCGTCCAATTTTAGTGACCGTTTCTCAGTCAATCAACAGCTTTGACGTGATCACAAACTCCACATTTTGCTCACAGCGACCCAAATTCCGACTACGCCAAGGCAGCCGACATATCTAAACGGCAGATTGGATCTCAAACCCGGGCCACGACTATATCGACATTCAGCGCCAACCTCGCCACGATGCCAACAGGGTAGTGACGACACCACGCCCGACACTTCTCAACGCCTGCCATTTCCAAGAGAGTTGTCTCACGTGTGCCGACCTGTCACGCCTCGCCCCCTGGAGAAGGAGCTCCGACATGACTGAGCAAGTAGCCACGCGGCCACCCGCGATCGACTTCGACCACCACAACCAGGAGCTCGCTCCCCGGATCCACGATGTGTACAGGGACCTTCGCGGTGAAAACCCCCTGCAATGGAGCGACCACCACGGCGGCTTCTGGATCGCGACAGGCTACGGGCCCATCCAGGACATTGCGCAGGCACCCTCACGATTCGGCTAAGTCCCCTGGGGTGGTGGGAATTCGGGGACGGGGCTGAGGTGGGCGGAGATGTTCAGGCCGTGTCGGTGCCG
>NZ_JBYTCM010000032.1:0-43631 GCF_058790275.1 Mycobacterium sp. FW102-FHT13B02 | reverse complement strand
CCATCGACCATCGCATTGAACACGGTCTCATCGGCACGCAGGAGCGAAACATCGTCGGCACGCAGGATGTGGGGAATGAACCCGGGCAGTTCCTCAGCCATGACGATGGTCGAACGATCTCGGCAACCGGCTTGGCGACGACTTGAGTTGCGATCCGAATGGTCTTGCCCTCGAACGCAATTCGTCACTGTGACGCAATAACCCCGGTCCACGCAGTGGCGGGGGCGGTGCCGCAAAACAACTCACACCGACCGGATGCCAGTGGTCGCTCATTGAAGCTCGCAACGTCGTCACCTAACATCCGAATCAATCATTAAGTGATTGAAACTTACGTCGACCTGGCCCGTTGCGCAAGACCCAAGGTCGATCAGGGGCGCTGCAGCGGCGACCGACACCCGTCACAACCAGGACAATCGAGCCAGTCGTCCAGGGGCGCAAGTTCTTTCACTAAATGAAACTCGCATGCTTTATGTGCCGATAAGGTACATTATGTCAGTTAGAGTACTGCGTTTTCATCGGATGCATCGTCAGTCGACAACCTCCGTCTATATCCAGTCACGTAACCAAGCTGTGAGCTTCACCAATTTATCGACCGGCTGGCGGATCGATGCCGCCGAAAGTAATCACCTGGTTGTCCCCGTCACCCCAGGCAGAAAACTCCGAAACCCGCCCACCACAGGCCAATATCGGTGCGAACCTGTCCTTCGAGAAGCTTCCCGCTTTGACAAAGCTGAAGTTCGCCGTACTTCCGCCATGGACTGCGTCTGAATCCGTGCTGGACATCAAAAGCATTCCGTGTCTATCTCTCTTGAGATTCGCAGGAATAGAAACCACCATGGCGTCTTCCCCCACGGAGTTCGTACCCTTCTTCTTCTCCCTCTCGGCGACTCTCCGCTGCAATCTGACCATGTATCGAGCCGCGTTGTTGACACCGCCAACTTGGGAAACTGTAGCCAACTTAGGGCCAACTACCGACCGATCCAACTCGCTGCCGGGACTGGCGCCGGCCGTGATGTAGAGGGTGCGATTCCCGTGCAGTGGCACCTCATGGCCCCAGCGATACACCTCTGTGTCGCTGAAATTTGGAAAAATCTGATTGCCGTCTTCGAAATTGGAAAGTCCCCTGAAGAACGCCGTACCGTAGTCCGGAGCTATTCCAGCCATGACGATAGTCAGGCGACGATCTCGATATTTTCGCCATTTGGACAGTCGAGCCATCAGTTCCTTCATACGTTCCTCTAGAGCGTCGGCCCCGTCCTTCAAAGTGATGGCTGAGGCGAGAACGCCTGCAATCCACGCTGTAACAGGCTCCTCGCACCGATAGTCCACGTGCGCGAACCCGCCGGTAAACCCGACCGACACCATGCCGCACCACGACACAGCCTTGTTGTAGGAGTCGTCACGGGCTTCGCCTCCGGCACTCAGTCGACGATCAGAGACCTGGAGAACGAATTCGGGTGTGAGTAGGACTTGGATAAGGGTCATTACATCCACCTTTGATCGTCACACCGCACCGGCGATTCCGCGGCAGGGTTAAGCGTACGGCCGCAGCACCTAGCAAACTCCGAGACGGCTATCAACCCCGTAGGCCAGAGTCGCCTGTATGGTTCCGGACGGACCATTCGGTGCCATGCCACAGAGCCGACTACACATATTCAGGCGCTCGGCCGACACGCCTGGGGCCGCTCAACAAGACCGCGCCACACGAACCACCACCAGCAAACGATCCCCTGTCCTAGTCGACAGACCGGCACGCGCATACCTCGATGCCTTCACGGTACGGCACAACGCCTGCCAGCGGCCGCTCCCCCACCTCCGCTATGCGTCACTAGCGACCGGAATACGGCGGAGTCGAATACTGAGGGTTACCAGTAAACTACGCCCGTTTTCATCAGATGAATCATGGAGGGTCCCCGCCAGATCTGCGAGTTCCTTTACCCTCATGCATCGATGGTGGACATGTGACGTAACGTCACAGTCAAGTTTCGGCGTAACAGCTGGACAGAAGGCGCAGTCCGGCACTGTCAGGCCGGTGCTCCGTCGGGACTGAAAGCCGATCACGCCGGAATAGACCGGTAGATGGGCGGCTGCCCCGATTGCCTATCGTCATCACGGAGTCGCGATCTCGCCGGCGGCGCTTCGGCCACGGGCTGCGTTGATAGCGGCGCCCTTCTCAAGCCGGCGGCCGCGTGTACATAATGAGCGCATGGCCGGTACTGGTCGATCGTCTTCGGAGCCTTCGGCCGCCGCCAATGTGGCGCGGCACAGCGGGCGCATCGTGGTCGGCGTCGACGCCTCGCAGGGATCGTTGAACGCCCTCCTATGGGCACTCGGGGAGGCACGCGCACGCAAGATCCCCATCCATGTGGTCCTTGCCTGGCAGTACCACCCGAAGTGGGTAGACCCCGGCCTCGGCAGCATGTTCCCGCTGGGCTACAGGCCGGAGAACGGCGTGCCGGCAGACGATTTCGCAAACGCGACTACGTCGATGAAACGGCTATTGCACGCCGCCATCGACGAGGTCACCGAAGCTGACCCAGGCAACGCGACTGATCCGGTCCAAATCACGCAGGAGACTGTCGAAGGCCACCCCGCGCAAGTGCTGCTCGATAGCGTGAGCGGAAGCGACATCATGGTGGTCGGCTCTCACGGACATGGCGGATTCGTCGGAGCGATGCTCGGTTCCATCAGCCATTACGTCGTGACCCACTCGGCATGTCCCGTGGTGGTCGTCCCTGCCCCACAGCGTGCGGTGCAGCAGTAGCGCGACCCACCCCACATTTTCCTACCGGGGCACTCGGCCCGAATCTGTTGAGCCACAAGATTTCTGGGGACTTCCGCCCGGGATTGCTCGAAGTTAGGCGGAGCGGTTGATATGGGATTCCGCGCGCATCCGCTCGACCATGTGCGGGTAGTGCAGCTCGAACGCCGGGCGCTCCGAACGGATCCGGGGCAGCTCGGTGAAGTTGTGCCGCGGCGGCGGGCAGCTGGTGGCCCACTCCAGGGAGTTGCCGTAGCCCCACGGGTCATCGACCACGACGGGCTCGCCGTAGCGCCAGCTCTTGAACACGTTCCACACGAACGGCAGCATCGAGACGCCGAGGATGAAGGCGCCAATGGTGGAGACCACGTTGAGCGTGGTGAACCCGTCGGTGGGCAGATAGTCGGCGTAACGACGCGGCATGCCCTGGTCGCCCAGCCAGTGCTGCACCAGGAAGGTGGTGTGGAAGCCGATGAAGGTCAGCCAGAAGTGCAGCTTGCCCAGGCGCTCGTCGAGCAGCCGGCCCGTCATCTTCGGGAACCAGAAGTAGACGCCGGCGAAAGTGGCGAACACGATGGTGCCGAAGAGCACGTAGTGGAAGTGCGCGATGAGGAAGTACGAGTCAGTGACGTGGAAGTCGATCGGCGGGCTGGCCAGCATCACCCCGGACAACCCGCCGAGCAGGAACGTGACCGCGAAACCCACCGCAAACAGCATCGGTGTCTCAAACGTCAACTGCCCCTTCCACATGGTGCCGATCCAGTTGAAGAACTTGATGCCGGTCGGTATGGCGATCAGATAGGACATGAAGCTGAAGAACGGCAGTAACACCGCGCCGGTAGCGAACATGTGGTGCGCCCACACCGCCGTGGAGAGCGCGGCGATGCTGATCGTCGCATAGATCATCGTGGTGTAGCCGAACGTCGGTTTGCGGCTGAACACCGGGAAGATCTCGGTGACGATGCCGAAGAACGGCAACGCCACGATGTACACCTCGGGGTGGCCGAAGAACCAGAACAAGTGCTGCCACAGGATCGCCCCGCCATTGGCCGGGTCGAACACGTGGGCCCCCAGGCGGCGGTCGGCCTCCAGCCCGAACAGCGCGGAGGTCAGCAGCGGGAACGCCCCCAACACCATGATGGAAGTCACCAGGATGTTCCAGGTGAAGATCGGCATCCGAAACATCGTCATACCCGGTGCCCGCATACACACCACGGTGGTGATCATGTTCACGGCGCCCAGGATGGTGCCCAGCCCGCCGACAGCTACGCCCATGATCCACAGATCACCGCCGGCGCCCTGGCTGTGGATCGCGTCGCTGAGCGGGGTGTAGGCGGTCCAGCCGAAGTCGGCCGCGCCGCCAGGGGTGATGAAGCCGGCGATGGCGATCGTCGCGCCGAACACGAACAGCCAGAACGACAGCGCATTGAGCCGTGGGAATGCGACGTCAGGGGCCCCGATCTGCAGGGGCAGCACCAGGTTCGCGAAACCGAAGACGATCGGGGTGGCATAGAACAGCAGCATGATCGTGCCGTGCATGGTGAACAGCTGGTTGTACTGCTCGTTCGACAGGAACTGCAGTCCGGGTGTCGCGAGTTCGGCGCGCATGAACAGCGCCAGCAGTCCGCCGATGAAAAAGAATGTGAAGCAGGCGACGCAGTACATGATGCCGATCAGCTTGTGATCGGTGGTGGTCACCAGCTTGTAGATCAGGTTGCCCTTGGGTCCCAGCCGCTCCGGGAACGGCCTGCGCGGTGTCAATCGTGCGACTGGGGGTGATTCTGCGGTCACGAGAACCTTAAGTACTGCGTCGGCACATCACTGAGGTCTTTCATACAACGCTAGACCCGACTGTCTTCGAAGGGAATCACCGTGGCCCGACCGCATTCTGCTTCGGCGGCACTCCCCCAGAATTCCGTAGGACGAAACGACGTAGTCACAGAGGTGCACGACGGCCCGAAGCTCACCGCCGGGCCGACCTCGGCTCCCGGCAACAAATAACGCCCGGCTGAGCTTTACGTCGTCGCAGCGGCCAAGTGCAGATGTGTAATGGTGGACCACGTCGACGGGACGCTCGTTGAGCGACGAATTATGTTGATCGACTCGCCGGACGGATCCGCGAACCGCTCGGACGGCCCGTCAGCGAAACCGGCGGTCGATGACCTCACGTGGCAGCTGGTCGGGAGCCGGGTAGGTGATCAACACGCGATTCTGGTCTGGGTCGACGCCGTCGACGAATCTGATGCCGTTGAGGGTGTTTGTGTAAGTACTGGGATAGTGCCTACGCATCCGCTGTTCGATCCGCTGCAGCTCTGCTTCGCTGCCGGCGGACCAGATGATCTGCTCGACGCCTACGTCATTGATTCCGCCGGTCCCGAACGCCTCATGCGCACGGAGATAAATCTGGAAGCCCCCCGGGGTCAATAGAAGCGCCGCTTCCGGTTGGCGAAGCGCCACATGGCATCCGAACACATCACGGTAGAAGTTCAGCGAACGATCCAGGTCGGACACTCGCATCAAACACGACGTGACCCTTGCTGCCTCACCCATTTGGGCCCCCTTTGATCAGTCTCACGCGAACTTGAGGGGACCTCAAGGCGCCCAGCGAGACAGGACGAGGTCGTGCGCGAGTCCACCGCGGATCAGCTGCGCATCATCGGCTGCTGGCGTCGCCACTTAACTCAGCATCTCGGCGAGCACAGTGGCTTCGCTGATATCGACGGCCTTGCTCGCCGTGAGCAGGGTGAGGTTTCGGTGCTTCGCCAGTGTCCGCAAATGTGCCAGCGCCTCGGCCCGTTCGGGTTCGGTCAGCTCCGCGTGGTAGCGGCGGGTGAACTCCGTGAACCGTTGCGGGTCGTGCTGGTACCACTTGCGCAACGTGGTGGAGGGCGCGATCGCCTTACACCATTCGTCCAGCTCCGCTTTCTCTTTGGTCATGCCACGAGGCCAGATCCGGTCGACCAACACCCGGTTTCCGTCCCCACGGGCCGGGTCGTCGTAGACGCGGCGCACCCGCACCGTATGTGTGGTCATTTGCTGCCTCCTGACAGTTGGGCGGCCTGAGGACCTCCGGGCCGGTCAGGCCGGCGGTGCCCCGTATTACGGTGCGCCCGCGCCTTCTCGACCCTCTTGAACTATCCTCTTGATCCGGCGCGCTGGCCAGTGGCGCTGACGCTGGCCGCCTCCTTTCCGCGCATCGCCCTGATCAATCCTCGCGGTGGATCAGGGCGGCGAGTACGTCGCGGTGATAGCGCGAGATCACGTCCAGTTGAATATCTTTGGGGCACACCGCGCTACATTCGCCGATTTGGGTGCAGCCGCCGAACCCTTCCGCGTCATGCTGGTCGATCATGGCGAGCGCGCGGCTGTGGCGTTCGGCCTGGCCCTGCGGTAGGTCGCCGAGGTGGGTGATCTTGGCGCCCAGAAACAGCGCCGCCGAACCGTTGGGGCAAGCGGCAACACAGGCACCGCAACCGATGCAAATCGCCGCGTCGAACGCGGTGTCTGCGCGTGTTTTGGGCACCGGCACGGCCTGCGCTTCGGGTGCGGCGCCGGTCGGTGCGCTGATGTATCCACCGGCCGCAATGATCCGGTCCAACGCGCCCCGGTTGATGACGAGGTCCTTGACGACCGGGAACGGTGCGGCGCGCCATGGTTCGACGTCGATCACATCTGCGTCGTCGAAGCTGCGCATGTACAGCTGGCATGTGGTGATCAGTGCCTGCGGCCCGTGCGCGATGCCGTTGATGACCAGCCCGCACGCCCCACAGATGCCTTCGCGGCAGTCGCTGTCGAACGCGATGGGATCCTCGCCGACGTGGGTGAGCCGTTCGTTGAGGACGTCGAGCATCTCGAGGAACGACATGTCCGGCGAGATGTCGGCCACCTGGTAGGGGATCATCGCGCCCTTCTCCCCCGGCCCCTTCTGGCGCCAGACGCGCAGCGTGAGGTTCACGTGTAACTCCGCTGCGTCATCTCGACGGTGCGGTATTCGAGGTGTTCGCGATGCAGCACCGGCCGGCGGCCCGCGCCGGCGAATTCCCAAGCGGCGACATAGGCGAACCGGTCGTCGTCGCGCAGTGCCTCACCGTCGGCGGTTTGGTATTCGACCCGGAAGTGGCACCCGCAGGACTCTTCGCGATGCAGCGCGTCGATGCACATCAGCTCCGCCAGTTCGAGAAAGTCGGCCACCCTGCCCGCCCGCTCCAGGGCCTGGTTCAGCTCCGCGTTCTCTCCGGTCACGGTGGCGGTACGCCAGAACTGAGCCTTGAGCTCGCGCACCCGCTCGATGGCATCGGTCAGTCCCGCCCGGGTGCGTTCCATCCCGCAGTGGTCCCAGAGGATGGTGCCAAGTTCCTTGTGGAAGGAGTGCACCGTCCGGTCGCCGCCGATGGATAGCAGGGCCTCGATGCGCCCGCGGACGGTGTCGGCGGCCTCGCGCGCGGCCGGGTGCGAGGCGTCGATCGGCTCGAACGGCGCCGCGGCCAGGTAGTCGGTGATGGTGGCGGGCAGCACGAAGTAGCCGTCGGCGAGACCCTGCATCAGCGCGCTGGCGCCCAGCCGGTTGGCGCCGTGGTCGGAGTAGTTGGCCTCGCCGGCCACGAACAGGCCCGCAATGGAGCTCTGCAGGTCGTAGTCGACCCACAGCCCGCCCATCGTGTAGTGCACCGCGGGGTAGATTCGCATCGGTCTGCGGAACGGGTCCTCGCCGGTGATCTGCCGGTACATCTCGAACAGGTTGCCGTACCGGTCCTCGATCACCGGGCGGCCCAGCCGCGCCAAGGCGTCGGCGAAGTCGAGGTAAACACCGAGCCCGCCGGGGCCTACGCCGCGCCCGTCGTCACACACCTTCTTGGCCGCACGGGAAGCGATATCGCGCGGGACCAGGTTGCCGAACGCCGGGTATCGGCGCTCGAGGTAGTAGTCGCGGTCGGCCTCGGGAATCTCGCCGGGGTGGCGGTCGTCGCCGCTGTTGGCGGGTACCCAGATCCGCCCGTCGTTGCGCAGCGACTCGCTCATCAGCGTCAGCTTGGACTGGTGCTCGCCGCTGACCGGGATGCAGGTCGGGTGGATCTGGGTGAAGCAGGGGTTGGCGAACAGCGCGCCCCTGCGGTGCGCGCGCCAGGTTGCGGTGACGTTGCAGCCCATCGCGTTGGTGGACAGGAAATACGCGTTGCCGTAGCCGCCGGTGGCCAGCACGACGGCGTCGGCGACATGGGTTTCGATCGCGCCGGTGATCATGTCGCGCACGATCACCCCCCGCGCCCTGCCGTCGGCGACGATCAGGTCGAGCATTTCGTGACGCGCATGCACGTATACCGCGCCCATCTGGACCTGGCGCTCAAGCGCCTGGTACGCGCCGAGCAGCAGTTGCTGGCCGGTCTGCCCGCGGGCGTAGAAGGTGCGCGAGACCTGCACGCCGCCGAACGAGCGAGTGTCCAGCAGACCGCCGTACTCGCGTGCGAACGGCACCCCTTGGGCGACACACTGGTCAATGATCGAACCGCTGACCTGCGCGAGACGGTAGACGTTGGATTCGCGTGAACGGAAGTCTCCGCCCTTGACGGTGTCGTAGAACAACCGGTAGATGCTGTCACCGTCGTTGCGGTAATTCTTCGCAGCGTTGATCCCGCCCTGCGCGGCGATGCTGTGCGCGCGGCGCGGACTGTCCTGATAACAAAAGCTGGTGACGCGATAGCCCGCCTCGCCCAGCGTCGCCGCGGCCGACGCCCCGGCCAGGCCGGTGCCGACGATGATCACCGACAGCGCGCGTCGATTCGCCGGACTGATCAACCGGGCCTGAAACTTACGGGTGTCCCAGCGCTCCTCGATCGGGCCCGGCGGCGCCTTGTCGTCGGCAACCGGATCCCCCACCGTGTAGTAGCCCATCGACACGTCGGACTCTGGGCTCACTGGCCGACCCAGCCGAACAGCACCGAGTACGGGACAATCAAGAACCCGGTCGTGATCACCACCGCGACTACGACCGCGGCCACGTTGAGATGGCGACGCCGCCGGACGCTGGTATTCGCGCCCAACGTCGCGAACGCACTCCAAAACCCATGCCGCAGATGGAATCCCACCGCGGTCAGCGCGATGGTGTAACTCACGACCACCCACCAGATCTGAAAGCCGTTCACCAGCCGCACGTACGGGCTCGGCGAGGCCCCGCCCGGGTGAATGGTGTCCGTGCTCAAGTGCAGCAGGTGATAGACAATGAACGCCGCCATCGTCACCCCGCCCCAGCGCATCGTGAACGATGCGTAGCTGCGTTGGACACCGCCGCGCGCGCGGGTGCTCTGATACCGCCAGGCGCCCCGCCCCGCGGTCGCCGAGCGGGCACGTCTCCACAGGATCAGCGTCGCGCCCATGTGGATCACCACGCTGACCACGAGCAGGACCCGGACGCTCCATAGCGCACCGGCGTAGGGCAGGAACGGTTCACCGAAAGTCCGCAGATGGTGCGCGTAGTCGTCGAACGCCGCCCGCCCCGAAAACGCCTTGAGGTTGCCGTACATATGCACCAGCAGAAACAGCACCATGACCAGACCAGAGATCGCCGTCGCCGCCTTGAGCACGACCGTCGACCGCAACGCCGACGCGCGATGCTGAGCCGCAGTCCAAGACTGGACCGTCACCTCCCGCACGTTACGCGCGAACGCCGCCTGCCACGACGGGATCGGATAACGACTCCCGGGGCCAGCCAACTCCGCGAGACACTGTCAGCTGACATCGCTTGGCCAGCCCGAGTCCGAGTGCATGAGGGCGACCGGCTCCGGCGGCGGCTGGCAAAGGGGGCACACGTTCGTCCCTCGCCCGGCAACCTCGATTCGCTCGATCGTCGTGCCACACCCTGGACAGGGTTGGCCGGCGCGACGAAACACCGCCGCCTGCGCGAGGTAGGTGCCGCGGCCGCGGAAGTCGTTCACGTCGTCGCGGAAACTGGTGCCGCCGTGGTTCACGGCGGCGCGGAGGGTAGCCGTGATCGCGTCGTGCAGGCGTTCGGTCTCAGCCGCGGTCAGGCTTCCGGCGTGGCGGCGCGGGTGAATGCGGGCCAGGTGCAGCGATTCATCGACGTAGATGTTGCCGAGGCCGGCGACCACCGACTGATCGAGCAGGACCGCCTTGATCGGCGCCCGTGGATGCGCGGCGAGTCGCAGCGCGAAACCGTCCGTGGTAAACGTCTTGCTCAGCGGTTCCGGGCCGAGGCGGGTCAGAAACGGATCGGTGCGCAGCATCGCGGTGTCGAGCAGTCGGATCGAGCCAAACTTGCGTTGATCGTTGAAATAGATTGCGGTGTCTGCACTCAGCGCGAGGACGACCCGGGTGGTCGCGTTGGGCATGCTCTCGAGCATGCTGCGGGATGGATGACCTCCCGCGAACACCGTCACGGCGTGCTCGACGACCACCAGTTGTCCGGTCATCATCGGGTGCACCAGCAGGTGCATGCCGTGGTCAAGGTCGACGATGAGCACCTTCCCGCGACGTCTGACCGCGCGGAGCCGTTTACCGCCGAGGCTAGCGAGCACGTTCGGCGGGACGTTGAAGGACGGCTGCCACAACACGTCCACGGTCTTAATGCTCTTGCCGAGGACGGTCGCGGCCAGCCCGCGCCGCATGGTCTCTACCTCAGGCAGTTCCGGCACGACACCGCAGAACATCGTCCGACCGCCTGCGCGACCGTATGGACGGAACGCAGCCGCCGCAGGTCAACTCAACATCTCGGCGAGCACGGTGGCCTCGCTGATGTCTACGGCCTTGCTCGCCGTGAGCAACGTCATGTTGCGGTCCTTTGCCAGTGCCCGCAGATGCGCCAGCGCCTCGGCTCGTTCCGGTTCGGCCAACTCCGCGTAGTGGCGGCGGGCGGACTCGGCGAACAGCTTCGGGTCGTGGTGGTACCACCTGCGCAGCTCGGAGGAGGGGGCGATCGTCTTGCACCATTCGTCCAACTCCGCCTTCTCCTTCGTCATGCCCCGCGGCTCCGGGGCAGATCACGCGGACCCAATGCCGCGTGGTGGCGACCCGGGTGGAGCCGGCCACGTGTGGAGCGGTCATTGGGGTCC
Source organism: Mycobacterium sp. FW102-FHT13B02 (assembly GCF_058790275.1). Taxonomy (NCBI): domain Bacteria; kingdom Bacillati; phylum Actinomycetota; class Actinomycetes; order Mycobacteriales; family Mycobacteriaceae; genus Mycobacterium; species Mycobacterium sp. FW102-FHT13B02. Next base: position 32,807 of record NZ_JBYTCM010000032.1, on the reverse strand, counting down.
GCACCCGCGAGTCGGCGTGATGCACGTCGCACGACGGTTCCGTATGGACGTAAACCTCTCCAGCACCGAGCACCCCATCAGATAATTCTGCGACAGCGGCGGGCATTCATACCGACGATCCGCCTCGTCACCGATCGTCATCATGGCTCACATCGATAACCGCCCGGCCTCTTGAGTCCCCGGATCAGCGGTCCTGGCGCCTGCGGCGACACGATGTTCGGACAGCCGCCCGTCCGGCATCACATGCCGGACCGCGCAGCCGCGGGTCAGCATCACGACGTCGGCGATCAGCCGCCGATGGCAACGCCACCACACGCTTTCCGCGCACATCAGCGCGACACGCGCCGAACCGGCCTCAGCCATGACCTCGTCCAGCGCCGCCGCGAACTCGACGGTACGCGTGTGAGCGGCGCAGGCACGAAACGCCGGAACGGTCCACCACACATCGATACTCGCTGCGCCGGCCGGCAAGCGGCGCCGACCGCCGAGCCGGCGCTCCCACCTCTAGCTGATCCCGAGTTCCGGTAGCCACCGCGACAGCATCTCGCGTCGCGCGTCCGGGTTCTTGCGGCTGCCGGGGAATCGCCGCACGTCCACCAGCACTCCGACGCAGGCGCCGGTCAGCAGCCTGCCCAACCGCTGGCGGTCCAGACTTCAATAGGACGCCCGCGTCATTCTCGATCAGGTGACCTCCGGGAGCCGCGGCCGACGGTTGGCCTCACGGCAGCTTGGCTACGGTAAGCAGAATCGCCGAGTCTTCCAGCGCCTCCAGGCCGTGACGGGCGTCGGGCACCTTCAGCAGATCACCGGCCCGGCCCTCCCAGGACTGGCCCTGCGATGTTAGGCGGACCCGCCCGCGCAACACGTGCACCGTGGCCTCCCCGGGGTTGCTGTGCTCACCCAGTTCGCTGCCTTTGAGCATGCCGACCACGGTCTGGCGCAGCACCCGTTCATGACCGCCGACAACAGTGTCGGCGGCGGGTCGCCCGCCGTGGGCGGCAGCCAGTTCGAGCTGCTGCGTGGCCAGGGCATCAAGGGAGATCCGTTGCATAGCTCTGAGTATGGCTGCTGATGACCGATCTGGGCGATCCCGGCCGGCGGGCACCCGACGCCTCTCGGACGGGGATCGATTGCGTGACACGGTGATGGGAACGGCGTAGCGTCGAACTCGCTGAGCAGCAGCCGTTCCGGGCCTCGGGCACCGCCAACCACGCCGCGCCTCTGATAGCGAAACCGCATCGCCGGAAGCCTCGGATTTCGCTGAATCCTGTTCTGTGCCTTGCCCATACTGCCGCCTGCGAGGGCCTGGCGCGGGACCGAACCGCTGCTTGTTTGCCACGACGCACCATGACCGAGTCGAGGTCTTACCCATGACAGCCATCCGGATCCGCCAGTGACACGCATCACCCCGCATGCCTCAGCGAGCTTTCGTTCGCAACTGACCGTCGGCGAGGACGTCGTGGACCCGACCACGTGGGCCGGTTCGGTGCCGGTCGCGCACGGCGTCGCGCCACGCGTCCGGGTCGGACACAGCACCTGGTTCAATCTATTGTGGCTGCTGCCAATCGGTTTCCTACTTCTGATCGCCGCGGTAGCCGCCGCCAAGGGCCTGCGCGACACGTCCTCGGTGCAGGACTTCATCACCCGCTACCCGGGCACCATCGTGTCTGCCGGCGCCCTAGCCAAACCGGGACTGCCGCTGTGGGTTGGGGTGCAGCACTTCTTCAACCTGTTCCTGCTGATCTTCATCATTCGCTCCGGACTGCAGATCCTCAGTGATCATCCGCGGCTGTACTGGACCCGGCACAGCACCCCGGGCCGCGACTGGTTCCGCATCCAAAAGCCTGTTCCCGCCGACCCGCTGTGGACAGCGAAGAGAGATTCCATCAGCCTGCCCGGCCAGATCGGGCTACCCGGGATCCGGCATTCGATCGGGTTGGCCCGCTGGTGGCATCTGGGCGTGAACACCTTGTGGCTACTCAACGGTGCCGTCTTCTACGTGCTGCTGTTCACCACCGGGCAATGGCGGCACGTGGTACCCACCAGCTGGTCGGTGATCCCCAACGCGGTGTCGGTAGGCATCCAGTACCTGTCGCTGCAGTGGCCAGTCGAGAACGGCTGGGTGAGCTATAACAGCCTGCAGCTGATCGCCTACTTCATCACCGTCTTCATCGCCGCCCCGCTGGCGTTCCTAACCGGGTTGGGCATGTCCCCGGCGCTGTCGACCCGGTTCAAACCGATCAGCAGGCTGTTCAGTATCCAGGTGGCCCGCTCTCTGCACTTCCTGGTGCTGGTGTGGTTCCTGCTGTTCATCACCATCCACGTCGCGTTGGTCTTCACGACGGGTCTGTTGCGCAACCTCAACCACATCTACGCCGGCCGCGACGCGACGGACTGGATCGGTTTCGCGATCTTCGCCGCGTCGATGGTGGTGGTCGTCGTGGGCTGGGTGGCGGCCACCCCGTTCACACTGCGACACCCGCGGGTGGTGCAACGGGTCGGTTTCGCGCTGATCGGACCGGCGCAACGGCTGTTCGAACACCTCGACGCCACCCCGGGCCAGTACAGCGAGAAAGACATCTCCCCCTACTTCTGGCACAACGGCCAGTACCCCGACTCACCGGAGTACACGGCGCTGTTCGAAGGTCACTTCGCCGACTACCGGCTGCTGATCAACGGCCTCGTCGAGCACCCGCTCGAGCTCACCCTGGCCCAGCTGCGGGCGCTGGCCCACCATGAGCAGATCACCCAGCACTTCTGCATCCAAGGCTGGTCGGGCATCGCGAAGTGGGGCGGGGTGTCGATGCAGACCATCCTCGACCTCGTCCGCCCTGCGCCCGAGGCGAAATGGGTGGTGTTCTACTCGCTCGGCGACGGCCCCGACGCGGGCATCTACTACGACGCGCACCCCATCGAGCAGATGAGCAACCACCTCACCATGCTCGCCTACGACATGAACGACAAACCGCTCTCGTTCGGCCACGGCGCGCCGCTGCGGCTGCGCAATGAGATCCAACTCGGATTCAAACAGGTGAAGTGGATCAAGGGCATCGAGTTCGTCGCGCACTTCTCCGAGGTCGGCGGCGGCTACGGCGGCTACAACCAGGACCACGAGTTCTTCGGCTACCGGCAGACCATCTAGACGTCCGGCCAGCGACAGATGAAGAGGACCGAATATGACTACCGAACAGCAAACATTCGTGATCGTGATCGTGGGCGCGGGGCTGGCTGGCGCCGGAGCGGCCGAGGCACTGCGCGCCGACGGTTTCAGCGGCCGGGTCGTGCTGCTCGGCGACCTATGACCACGTGCCCTACTTCTTCTCCGACCAGTACGAGATGGGCATGGAGTACTCCGGCTACGTCGCCAACGGCAACTATGACGAGGTGGCCTTCCGCGGCGACCTGGCCACGGGTGAGTACATCGCCTTCTGGCTGCGCGACGGTCGGGTGCTGGCCGGCATGAACGTCAACATCTGGGACGTCGCCGACACGATCGCCGACCTGGTCCGCTCCGGCCAGCCGGTCGACCGAGCGAAGCTCGTCAACCCGAACGTGTCCCTGACTGAGGTCACGGATGTGCCGGTGACCGGAGCACGACGATGACCACGCCGATGACCGCCCAACAGCTCGACCTCGCTGCCCGCCTGGCCACCCAATTGCGGGTCGACTCGATCCGCTGCAGCACCCAGGCCGGCTCCGGGCACCCAACCTCCTCACTGTCGGCCGCCGACCTGATGGCCGTCCTGATGACCGGACACCTGCACTACGACTGGCAGCAGCCCGACCTGCCGGCCAACGACCACCTGATCTTCTCCAAGGGCCACGCCTCGCCGCTGCTGTACTCGATGTTCCGGGCGGGCGGCGTCGTGGATGAGAACGAGCTGATTAAGACGTATCGGCAGCTCGGCGCCCGGCTGCAAGGGCACCCCACCCCGGTGCTGCCCTGGGTGGACGTGGCCACCGGCTCCCTGGGCCAGGGACTGCCCGACGCGGTCGGCGTCTGCCTGGCCGGAAAGTACCTGGACAAGCTGCCGTATCACGTGTGGGTGCTGTGCGGGGACAGCGAGACCGCCGAAGGTTCCATCTGGGAGGCGCTGGACAAGGCCAGCTACTACCAGCTCGGCAACCTCACCGCCATCATCGACATCAACCGGCTGGGCCAGCGCGGAGCCACCGAACTGGAATGGGACCTGGAGAGCTACGCCGCTCGGATGCACGCCTTCGGCTGCCGGCCGTTGATCGTCGACGGCCACGACCTGCCCGACATCGACCACGCGCTGACGCAGGCGCGCACCGGCGGGGACCAGCCGACGGTGCTGCTGGCCCGAACCATCAAGGCCAAGGGTGTGCCCGAGATCGAAGGCAAGAACGGCTGGCACGGCAAGGCCCTGCCCAAGGACATGGCCGAGCGGGCCATCGCCGCCCTCGGCGGGCCCAGCGATCTGCACATCACGACGCAGCAGCCGGCTGCGGGGAAGCCGGTCATCACACCCGATCCGGGCGTGACGATCACGCTGCCCAGCTACCGGCTGGGCGAGAAGGTCGCGACCCGGGTGGCGTTCGGCGCCGCCATCGCCGCCCTGGCGACCCGCCCGGAGGTCGTCGTCCTCGACGGCGAGGTCGGCAACTCCACCCACGCCGACGAATTTCAGAAGGTCTGCCCGCAGCGATATTTCGAGATGTTCATCGCCGAGCAGCAGCTGGTGGCCACCGCGGTCGGGCTCGCGGTGCGCGGCTACATCCCGTTCGCCACCACCTTTGCCGTGTTCCTCTCCCGCGCCTACGACTTCATCCGGATGGCCGGCATCTCGCAGGTCAACATTCGCCTGGTCGGTTCGCACGCTGGCGTCGAGATCGGTGAGGACGGGCCGTCGCAGATGGCGCTGGAGGACCTGGCCGCCCTGCGCGCGGTGCACGGCTCCGTTGTGCTGTACCCGGCCGACGCCACCTGCACCGCGAGCCTGGTCGTCACCATGGCCGATACCGCGGGCATCGTGTTCCTGCGCACCACCCGCGGCGCCTACCCGGTGCTCTACCCGCCCGGCGAGGACTTCCCGGTCGGCGGGTCCAAGGTCCACCGCGCCGGGCCCGATGATCAGGTCGCGCTGATCGGCGCCGGTGTGACGCTGCACGAATGCCTCACTGCCGCAGACGAACTCGCTGCTGCCGGCATTGCCGTGCGGGTCATCGACGCCTACTCGGTCAAACCCGTCGACCGCGCCACCCTTATCGACGCCTGCCTGGTGACCGGCGGCCGCCTGGTGGTGGCCGAGGACCACTACCCCGAGGGCGGGCTGGGCAGCGCGGTGCTGGAGACGCTGGCCGACGCCGGTGTGCCGCTGCTGCAGGTGGCACACCTGGCCGTGCGGGGGTTGCCCGGCTCGGGCACGCCGACGGAACTGCTCGACACCGCCGGCATCTCAGCACTGCACATCGCCGGCGCTGCCCGCCGGCTCGTCGCGCCATAACCCACACGCACCGGGAGGTTCCCATGAAGCCGACGCAACAACTGCACGAGGCGGGCCAGAGCCTGTGGCTGGACAACATCACCGCTTCCGATAGCACGCCGACCCCAGTCGGTCGGCCGCCAGGCGAAGGAGATTTCGCATGCTGACGCTTCCTGTGTTGGGTTCGGTCGCGCGACCGGAGAACTGCAGATGGGCGCTTACGGCCCCCACCGAATACCGCCCAAACCATCCAGATAAGGAAGGGCGCCGGAACTATCGTGGACCAGTGAGGTCAGCGCTGCTGGGGCCGCGACTTCGGTCGGCTGGTAGCGCTGCGAAAGGGAGAGCCGCATGCCCGAGCCAGCAGCGATGACCGCCGACAGTTTCGCCGCACGAGCGACACTGTCGATCGATGACTTGAACTACGACGTCTACCGCCTCGACGCCGTCGACACCGCCGTCCGGCTGCCCTACAGCCTCAAGGTGCTGTTGGAGAATTTGCTCCGAAACGAGGACGGCCATTCGGTCACCGCCGAGCAGATCTCCGCCCTTGCGGCGTGGTCGCCCACCGAATCCAGCGACACCGAGATCCAGTTCACGCCGGCCCGGGTCCTGATGCAGGATTTCACCGGTGTTCCCTGCGTGGTCGATCTGGTCGCGATGCGGGAGGCGATGACCGCTCTGGGCGGTGATCCCGGCAAGATCAACCCGCTGGTGCCGACAGAGCTGGTGATCGACCATTCGGTGATCGCCGACGTGTTCGGCCGGCCCGACGCCTACCGAGTCAACGCTGATCTCGAGTTCAGCCGGAACAAAGAACGCTACCAACTGCTGCGATGGGCTCAGCAGGCGTTCGACGACTTCCAGGTCGTGCCGCCGGATACCGGCATCTGTCATCAGGTGAACCTCGAGTACTTGGCCCGGGTCGTGTTCACCCGGCAGAGCTCCGATGCTCTGCTGGCCTATCCGGACACCCTGGTCGGCACCGACTCGCACACCCCGATGGTCAACGGGCTGGGGGTGCTGGGCTGGGGCGTCGGGGGGATCGAGGCGGAGGCGGCGATGCTTGGGCAGCCGATGAGCATGCTGATCCCCCAGGTGCTTGGGCTCAAGCTGACCGGCGCATTGACCGAGGGGGCGACAGCCACCGACCTGGTCCTCACGATCGCCGCACTGCTCCGCAAGACCGGTGTCGTCGGCAAGTTCGTCGAGTTCTACGGCCCCGGCGTGGCGAATGTGTCGGTGGCGAATCGGGCGACGATCGGCAACATGAGCCCCGAATACGGTTCGACCTGTGCGATCTTCCCCATCGACGGCGAGACGCTCACCTACCTGCGCCTGACCGGGCGCCCCGAACAGCAGATTCGGCTCGTCGAGGCGTACGCCAAGGAACAGGGCATGTGGCATGACCCCGACCACGAACCGGTCTACAGTCAGCGCCTCGAACTGGACCTGGCCACGGTCGAGCCGTCGATTGCCGGACCCAAACGCCCGCAGGACCGTATCCCGTTGGCCGCCGCATCCGATGCCGTCGGGTCGCTGTTGGGTGGCGCGACACAGTCGGTCGCGCTTGCGGCCGGGCTCGACGAGGCGTCTTTCGAGTCGTTCCCCGCCAGCGATCCGATCGCGATCGACCACGATCGTGACGTTGACGGCCCCGCGGCCCCGTGCGCCTGCAGCGAGCGGCACGACTGGCCGTCCGATCCGGTTCAAGTGTGCCTCGACGACGGTGTCGACGTTTCTGTCGATCACGGGCATGTCGTCATCGCGGCCATCACCTCGTGCACCAACACCTCGAACCCGTCGGTGATGATCGGCGCCGGACTGCTCGCCAAGAAAGCCGTCGAGCGGGGCCTGACCCGCAAGCCGTGGGTGAAGACCTCGTTGGCGCCCGGCTCGCGGGTGGTCACCGACTACTACGACCGCGCCGGACTGACCCCCTATTTGGACAAACTCGGCTTCGCACTGGTCGGCTACGGCTGCACTACCTGCATCGGCAACTCCGGGCCGCTGATCCCACAAGTCGCCGACGCGGTCACCAGCCACGATCTGACTGTCTGCTCCGTGCTGTCGGGCAACCGCAACTTCGAGGGCCGAATCCACCCCGAATGCAAAATGAACTTCCTCACCTCCCCGCCCCTGGTCGTCGCCTACGCGTTGGCCGGCACCATGCTGGCGGACATCCTCCACGACCCGCTCGCCACCGGCTCGGACGGGCAGCCGGTGTACCTACGCGACATCTGGCCGAGCACCCAGGAAATCGAGAAGGTGATCGACGAGTGCGTGCGTTCGCAGATGTACACCGATGGCTATGCCGATGTGTTCTCCGGCGACGACAACTGGCGCAGCCTTGACATCGTGAGCGGGCCGACCTTCGCCTGGGAGGATTCCTCCACTTATGTTCGTCGCCCCCCGTATTTCGACGGCATGCGCACCGAGCCAGATCCGGTGGGTGACATCAACGGGGCGAGAGTGCTTGCCGTGCTGGGTGATTCGGTGACCACCGATCACATCTCGCCGGCCGGGGCGATCAAGGCCGACTCACCGGCCGGCACCTACCTACAAGAGCATCAGGTGGCGCGTAAAGATTTCAATTCCTACGGATCCCGGCGCGGCAACCACGAGGTGATGATTCGCGGTACGTTCGCCAACATTCGGCTGAGGAACCTGCTGGCCCCGGGCACCGAGGGCGGGTTCACCCGGTATTTTCCCGACGGCGAGGCAATGTCCATCTTCGGCGCCGCCACCCGCTATGCCACCGAGGGCGTGCCGCTGATCATCCTCGCCGGCGCCGAGTACGGGTCCGGATCTTCACGTGACTGGGCGGCGAAGGGCACGCTGCTGCTGGGCGTCAAAGCGGTGCTGGCGACGTCGTTCGAACGAATCCACCGGTCCAACCTGATCGGCATGTGCGTGCTACCACTGCAATTCGCGTCGGGGCAGACGGCCCATAGTCTCGGGCTCACCGGCGAGGAGGTCTACTCGATCACCGGCCTGACCGCCAACGGAACGTCGGGCCCGCTACCGCGTCAGGTCACAGTCCGAGCCATGTCGGGTGATTCCACGACAGAGTTCGCCGTCACCGTGCGGATCGATACTCCGGCCGAGGCTGCCTACTATCGCCACGGCGGAATCCTGCAGTACGTGCTGCGACAGCTGCTCGCGCAGAGCCCAGATCCTGGCAAGAACCAAGGACACGAGTGACCTCGCCGCGTGACCCGTCCGGTGATCGCGCCTGCGCCCCGGCTACGACCCGATGCCGGGTGCGTTCGTGATCAATCACCCGGCGTTCACGATCGAGCCGTGGTGTCTGCGCGCGTCCGAACTCGAACTGGACGTATTGGCCCAGGCTGAGTCGCTGTTTGCGCTGTGCAACGGACACATCGGCTGGCGCGGCAATCTCGATGAAGGCGAGCCGGCCGGCTTGCCTGGCTCGTATCTCAACGGCGTCTACGAGCTGCATCCGCTGCCCTACGCCGAAGCCGGTTACGGGTTCCCCGAGTCGGGTCAGACGATGATCAACGTGACCAACGGCAAAGTCATCCGGTTGCTGGTCAACGACGAGCCGTTCGACGTGCGCTACGGGACACTGCGGGCGCAGGACCGGTGCCTGGACTTTCGCGCCGGGACCCTGCACCGCCAGGCGGAGTGGGTTTCCCCGGCCGGCTGTGCGGTGCGCGTCACCTCCACCCGGCTGGTGTCGCTCGTGCAGCGCTCGATCGCCGCGATCTGCTATGAGGTGCAGGCCGTCGACGGTCAGGCCCGGGTGGTGGTGCAGTCCGAATTGGTAGCCAACGAGGACCTGCCGGCCTGCGCCGATGACCCCCGCGTCGCCGCGGTACTTGAGGCACCCCTGGTCGAGGAGGCCGACGCCGCCGAGGGAGCCGGCGCCGGGCTGGAGCACTCCACCCGCGGCAGCAGGCTGCGGATCGCCGCGGCGATGGATCACGACATCGACGGGCCACCCGACACCGACGTACTGGCCGATAGCTTCCCCCACCTGGGCCGGGTGACGGTGTCAGCGACGCTGCAACCAGGCCAGTGCTTGCGGCTGGTCAAGTACGTCGCGTACGGCTGGTCGGCGGTCCGCTCGCTGCCGGCCGTGCGGGACCAGGCCGACGCCTCCCTGGCCGGCGCCAAGAACACCGGGTGGGAAGGCTTGCTCGCCGAGCACCGGGCCTACCTCGACGATTTCTGGGAATGCGCCGACGTCCAGGTCGAGGGCGACACCGAGATCCAACAAGCCGTCCGGTTCGCGATGTTTCACGTGCTGCAGGCCGGCGCCCGCGCCGAAGGGCGGGCCATCGCGGCCAAGGGCCTCACCGGAACCGGCTACGACGGTCATTGCTTTTGGGACACTGAGACGTTCGTACTGCCGGTGCTCACCTACACCGCGCCGGCCGCGACCGCACACGCCTTGCGGTGGCGGCACAGCACCCTGCCGCAAGCGCGCGACCGCGCGCGCCAACTCGGGCTTGCGGGTGCGGCGTTCCCATGGCGCACGATCCACGGCGAGGAATGTTCGGGCTACTGGCCGGCCAGCACCGCGGCCTTCCATATCGGCGCGGACATCGCCGCGTCGGTGATCCGTTATGTCGACGCCACCGCTGACGACGGTTTCGAACGTGACATCGGGCTGGAGCTGCTGACCGAGACCGCGCGGTTGTGGCGCTCGCTGGGCCACCACGACAGGCAGGGTCGATTCCGAATCGACGGGGTCACCGGGCCCGACGAGTACAGCGCTGTCGCCGACAACAACGTCTACACCAATCTGATGGCGCAGCAGAACCTGCTGGGAGCCGCGGCCGCCGGTGAGCGTCACCCGGACCAGGCCCGTGAACTCGGTCTCGGCGAGGAAGAGATGGCCGCCTGGCGGGATGCGGCGCACGCGATGCACATCCCCTATGACGACGCACTCGAGGTTCATCAGCAGGCCGACGACTTCACCAGCCATCAAGAGTGGGATTTCACCCACACCGCACCCGAGCAGTACCCGCTGCTACTGCACTTTCCGTACTTCGACCTCTATCGCAAACAGGTGGTCAAACAGGCTGATCTGGTGTTGGCCATGCAGCTGCGCCCCGACGCGTTCACCGCCGAGCAGAAGGTCCGCAACTTCGCCTACTACGAGCGGCTCACCGTCCGCGATTCATCACTGTCGGCGTGCAGCCAAGCGGTCATCGCCGCTGAGACCGGTCACCTCGATCTGGCCCACGACTACCTCGGCGAAGCGGCGCTGATGGACCTCGACGACCTCGAACACAACACCCGCGACGGCCTGCACATTGCCTCGCTGGCCGGCGTCTGGACCGCGCTTGTCGCCGGATACGGGGGTATGCGCCATCACAACCACACACTGAGCTTTGCCCCGCGCCTGCCCGAGGCTCTGAGTCGGCTCAGCTTCGGCGTCCGGCTACCGGGACGCCGGCTACGCGTCACCGTCACCGCCGCCGGCGCGTCCTACGTCCTGCTCGATGGTGAACCCTTGCCCTTGCTGCACCACGGCCAGCAGATCACCGTCACCACTGGCAACCCGACCGCTCACCCGATCCCCGACCGTCCGGACCGACCGCCACTCACCCAACCCCACGGACGCGCCCCTGCGAGGCGGCGGCCCGTCGAGACGCCCGACGCGAGCACCGATCGATGACGGACGCCTTCTGACGCAGACCGATCATCGGTGGCTCATCAGCTCGCCAAGGTCGGTGACGACCGTGTCGGCGCCGTGTGCAAGGAGTTCATCGGCCTGTCCGACGCGGTCGACCCCGATCACGTAACCGAATCCGCCGGCCCGCCCGGCCGCTACACCGGCCAAGGCGTCTTCGAACACCGCAGCGCAGGATGCGTCGACGCCGAGAGCGCGGGCGCCGGCAAGAAACATGTCGGGTGCCGGTTTGCCCGCCAGATGCTCCTGCTGCGCGGTGAGGCCGTCGATGCGCTGTTCGAACAGGTCCTCGATGTGCGCAGCGATCAGCGCGTCGCGGCAGTTGGTGCTGGAAGACACCACCGCCCGCCGCAACCCACCGTCTCGCACTGCTCGCACGTAGGCAACCGAGCCCGGGTATGCCTGCACCCCGTCGCGCCGCAGCCGGCGCAACACAATCTCGTTCTTGCGGTTCCCCAGACCTTGCACCGTCTGGGCGTCGGGCGGGTCGTCGGGATGTCCTTCGGGCAGGTCGATGCCCCGGGAGTTCAGGAACGCTCGCGTGCCGTCGGCGCGCGGCTTCCCGTCGACATAGGCGTCATAGTCGCCGATCGGGTCGAACGCGACGAACGGCACGTCGGCGTGCTGCGCCCGCGCCCGCAGGAAAGAGTCGAACATCTCCTTCCACGCTGCGGAATGCACCCGCGCGGTGTCGGTGAGCACACCGTCGAGATCGAACAAACACGCCGATACCCGCTGCGGCAGGCCTAACGCTCCCAGACCGTCCGAGACCGCCCCCGACCCATGACGCCTACCTGGGTTCATCGTGTCTCCACCGTCGACCGGAGCCCTGCCGGTATCCCCTGGCTGCGGTTCACGGCCTGCAGCGATATCCCGGACATCTCAAGCAGTCTGCGCCCTTTACGGCCTACCTCGCAGAAGAATTCGCCTCCCATCAACGGCGGCGAGCACACCCCCGAACCCGCTGTCCCGGACTGTGCCTCACGGTGAGACCAATCGGCTTTCTGATCGAGGGGAACAGTGTTGCTTGTAGAGCAGTGAACTACCCCGGGTTTTGTTCCTAGTCGGTTGCGAGGGCCGGGGTAGTTCGGCCGACAGGCCCAAACCATGGATGTGCCTTGGCCGAACACCACGGTCACGCAAGCCCCCCCGAATAGCAAACAAATCGCCTACAACTCGAGTAGACATTCACGCGCAGGCTCGCGACTGCACACCGCCCTACGACTAGGTGTCGCCGGCCCGATCACCTGCCTCCGCCGCACGCCACCGCCGCCAGGAATACGGCGGAATCGAATACGGAGGGTTACCAGCAAACCACTGAATATTGCACTGCGCACCAACGGGTTTCAACTCCACCGCACCCTGCCCTGGCCTAACTGATAGTGCCCCGTTCCAACGCCCACCGATGCTGGAAGGGCAATACCTCGGCAGCGATCTCGAAATCGGCGTCGTAGTGCAGCAGTGTCACATCATGGGCGTTGGCAAGGGTGGCGATCAGTAGGTCGGCCATGCCGACGGCGCGATGACGACCAGTGCCGGCCAGCGATCGCTGCGCATCCAACGCCGCCTGCCAGTGTTCATCGTTGGTCGGTAGGTACTCGTATGCGAGGCGGCGATCTGACCATATCTGCGCGTGGTCCGCGGCGGACTGGGCGCTGTAGAGCGCCTCGGCATCAAGCTGAGCGGTGGTTGCGACCAATCCGGCCTCGATAAGCGGAGCAAGTCGGTCGGCGACCTCGGGGTTTGTCATCCGTGCCGCGGCGCTGGTGTCGATGAGATAGCGCGCTACTACCGCCACACTTCACCTCGTTTACCAGGGTCAGTCATCTCCCCCATACCGCCAGACTTCAACCATTCGATCTGGCGAGCGCGTGCAGACGCGGCTGCGGCCTGCTGCAACGCGATGCGGACGGTATCTGATACGCCAGAGGTCTTAAGTTCCTTTTGCGCGGCGGCCAACAGGTCGTCATCGAGGTCAATCAAACGCTTGGTCATCTCGCCACCCTCACGTATATACGAAGTCTTGGTTGAGTATATACGCGCGCGTCCTCAGTCGGCTACACCAACCGTGAACGGAGAATATGCAGCAATCGAATATGCAGGATTACCAGTAAAGTACTGCGTTTTCATCGGATGCATCGTCAGTCGACAACCTCCGTCTATATCCGGTCACGTAACCAAGCTGTGAGCTTCACCAATTTATCGACCGGCTGGCGGATCGATGCTGCGCTTTGACCGCACATGGCCGAGGAATACGGCGGAATCGAATACTGAGGGATACCAGTTAAATGTGTCGTATTGCGCTGCATCCCAATAGTTTTCATATGATGCTGCCCGGCCGCGACGACGCCGTGCTTAGAGATCGAGGACGATGCGCAGCGCTGCGTCAACGCGGCGCATCTCCTCGAAGCTGAGGAATCCGGCGCGGTTGCCGAGCCGGCCTGGGTCAACTGCTGCGGTCTGCTCGGCAAGTACCCGGGTGTTCACGCCGTCGATCTCAACTTCGGGACGAAAACTGGCGGCACGAGCCGATGTGGATGTTGGCGCAACCAGCCAGGTCGACAGCGGCAGTTGATCTGACTGGACTACTACGGCGTATCGGGAACCGGACTGCTCGTGACCACGACTCCCCCGCGGGGCGTGTAACCGAAAGACCTCACCACGCACGCAACGTCTCCATATCGCGCAGCACCTGCATGGCCTCAGCGCGGTCAAACTCGTCTTCGGCAAGACTTTCCGCCTCGGCGCGAACCGCCGCATTGGCCTTCCGGCGTGCGGCATCGATGAGAGCAGATCGAACGGCCACGGACACAGCCGTGCCGTCTTTGGTCAAGACCTCCAGCGCCTTCGACGTGTCTTCGTCGGGCCTGAAGGTAATCGTGTCGGCCATAGCAACCAGTGTACGACATTTCGTAAGACGACCGTCGGATCGAGATGAACGTCTTTTCACCCCCGTGCCCGCCTCTGGCTGATTGACCGTGCGACCCGCCCGGAAGGTTTGGGACGAATACGACCCGTATTGATACCACCGATATCCAATAAAGTACGTCGTTTTCATCTGGGCGCACCCTGCATCTGACGGCTTCACTCCCGGTGCCGCGACGTGTGTCGACGAATGGCCGGATGCTTCCGCACGCGCCGTAGGCTGACGGCGTGCACCACGTGACTCTGGCGAGTGCCGTGTCGACGGCGGCGTTGACGTTTGGGCTGGCGGCTTATGCCGCATTGATCCTGGCCGGCATCGCGGTGGCGATCTGCGACGTACGCCGGCACCGACGCGGGCGGGCGATCGCCGCCGCGGTGATGGTCGGGATGCTGACCCTGGGCGGGCTGGTTATCGCAATCGCCAGCAGTGTGGTGTGAACCAGACACGAAGATGCCGCGGCTAAGGCAACGGATACTGGATGACGCTATCGGCGACAATCAGCGACCGTCTGCCCAAACTGATTGTGATGCATGGAGCATGCGTTGTCCGCTGGCCCGCGTGTAGGCCTCTACGGCCGCAGCGGCCTTGTCCGGATCGTGTGCTTCGATTGCGTCGGTGATCTTCAGGAGATCACAAACGATCGCTGCGGCGTCCTCGTAGGCGGCGGTGAGTTCGTGTTCACGCCCACCGAAGGCGGTCTCGACCCAGCGGTACATCAACGCCAGTGCACGGTTGCCGGTGACATGGATCAGCACCGCGAAGTAGGCAAGATCGGCGGCCTGGCGCGCACCAGCGGAGTCCGCGGCCTCGACGGCGGCGAGCGCCGAACGTAATGTGCTGAAGTCCTCGGGCGTCCCACGCTCGGCAGCCACTCGACCGATGTATGCACCGAGGACTTCGCGAATCTCGAGCAGTTCAAGTAGGAAGTCAGGGCCCAATCGTCGGACCAACGCCTCAACCATCGCGGGGTGAGTGAGCGTGCCCGGATCACGCACCACGTTGCCGCTCCCCTGCCGGGCTTCGATCAACCCCATGTGCTGAAGTCTGGCGAGTGCTTGCCGAAGTGAGGTTCGGTTGACTCCGAGTTGCTCGGCAAGCTCCCGTTCGGGCGGAAGCGCAGTACCCGGTGGAAATGCGCCGTCGAGGACCGCCTCAGTGATTGACGTGGCGATCTGCTCATCGACGCGCTGTCGATTTGGTTGCGAAAGAGGGCTTGACTGGTTCATTGGCTCAACCAATATAGTAGGCGGCATGACGGACGAACGCCACACGGCCGAAGCCCCTCGATGGAATGGGCGGCCCGGCCGAATGGAAGTTTGGTACGCCACCCTGTCCGACCCGGTCACGCATGCAGCAGTGTGGGTGCACTATGAGACGGTCAGCCCGGTCAACGGATCGGGGCCTTACGCTCATGGTTGGGTCACGTGGTTTCCGTCGGACGGACCGCCTTGTACTCGACGGTTCGGTCCGGAACCCGTCGCCCCTGTTCTCATCGGCGGACCGTGGTGCAGCGTCGGCGGTGCCAGCATTGGGCCGGAAGTCATTGTCGGACAGTCTGGTTCGTTTGCCTGGGACTTGCATTGGCAGGATGCCTCCGCGCCGCTATGGACGTTCCCCCGGTACGCCTGGGAACGCGAAGTGCTACCCGGTGCTCAGGTCGTTATCGCGCCCTCCGCGCATTTCAGTGGCTCGATCACTGTGGGCGAAACGACGCACAGCATCGACGGCTGGCGTGGTGCCGTGTCCCACATCTACGGCCATGGCAACGCCCGTCGCTGGGGCTGGATCCACGCCGATCTGGGTAATGACGACGTGCTTGAGGTCGTCACCGCGGTGTCCGGTCGGCCGGGCTTACGTCGCCTGAAGCCTTTGGCATTCCTGCGATTACGCGTCGACGGTCGAGATTGGCCGACGGGCCCGCTGCCGGCGCTACGCGTGCGCACCATCCTCAGCCTGCATCACTGGCAGCTTGAGGGCCGCATCAGTGGACGCGATGTCCTCATCCGCGTCGATCAGCCGCCCGCGCGGTGCGTGAATCTGAGCTACACGGATCCCGATGGCACCACCTGCGTGTGCACCAACACGGAGCAGGCCGACATCCACGTGGAGATCGGCGACCGCACATGGGCGGTGCTCGGCACAGGGCACGCGGAAGTCGGCCTACGCGGCACTGACGCACCGGCCGTCGACGAAAGGGCCGTGTCATGAGCTTTCTGTTTGATCCGCCGATGCTGGTGGCCTCAGGTGTGCTGATCGAGCGCAAGGTGCCACAGGAGGACCGAGACGCTGCCGAGGCCGCTGTCCTCGGAATGTTCTTCGGTGGTTCCTTCGGTCTGTACCACAACGTCCCCGGACTCGGGATCCTGTGGCGGCCGTTTCGCGCGCAGTGTGGGCGCGACTTCATGTGGAACAGCGGCGTTTTCAACCGGAGCACCGGGGACCTCGGATGGCGTATGCATGCGCTGGCGGCGGCAATCTTCGCGACCTACCCCTTCTTTCTCAAGCTCGGTCGCCGCTTCGGTCGCCGTGTATGACCACGCTCTTCGACTGCGCCACTGCCGGTTTCGGGGCCGCGTTGCTGCCCGAGGAACATGGCGGTCCGCCACCTGCTCTACTCGTCCAGCGAGTCGACCGCTATGTATCCCAGCTGCCCGCGACGACACGGGCGGCGATACGCGGGGGCATGCTCTCCCTTGCTGCGGCAAGCTATCTCAGCACGGGCCGATCCCTGCGACGGCTTGCCCCAGAAGCGCGGGCCCGAATGCTTCATCGCATTGCCTCGTTGGGCCCAGATACCGGTGCCGCAGTCGAGGGCCTCAAAGCTGTTGTCCTGCTGGCCAATGGTGCGGATACGTACGCCTCCGAACTGCTTGCCACCGCCGGCCGCCACGAAGTGGCGCGTCCTGACGCCGCACTGGCGGTGACCCCGTCGGCCGGCTGCAATTCGGTGTTGATGGCCGACGCGGTGATCGTCGGCTCGGGCGCCGGAGGCGCAATGGCGGCGCGCACCCTCGCGCGCGCCGGTCTCGACACGATCGTGCTTGAAGAAGGTCGGCGGTGGACCGTCGAAGATTTCCGCACGATGCATCCGATGGATCGCTACGCCGGGCTCTATCGCGGCGGTGGTGCCACAGTCGCGCTGGGCCGGCCGCCGGTGGTGCTGCCGATCGGCAGGGCCGTCGGCGGCACCACCGTCGTCAACTCCGGCACCTGCTATCGCCCGCCGATGGCGGTCCAGGAGCGCTGGCGCGATCGATACGGGTTGGGCCTTGCCAGTCCGGAACGCCTGGGCCCCTTCCTTGATGAGGTCGAGTGCACACTGCAGGTGCATCCGGTTCCGTTGCCGCTCATGGGCCGTAATGGGCAGTTGTTGCTCGACGGCGCACGAGCCCTGGGCTGGCATGCGGCGCAGATCACGCGTAACGCGCCCGGTTGTGGCGCCTGCTGTCAATGCGCATTAGGTTGTCCCCGCAATGCCAAATTCGGTGTGCATCTCAACGCGCTGCCTCAGGCGTGTGCCGCGGGTGCGCGCATCGTCTCCGATGCGCGGGTAGAACGGGTCCTGCATGAACGCGGCCGTGCGCGGGGTGTTCGTGCACGCCGTGCTGACGGCTCTGCCTTTGACGTGATAGCCCCCATCGTGATAATCGCAGCAGGAGCGACGGAGACGCCGGGACTGTTGTGGCGCAGCGACTTCCGAGCGCACCCGCATCTCGGGCGAAACCTGGCGCTGCATCCTTCGGCACCTTTGGCCGGCCGATTCGACGAGGACATCGTTGCCTGGCGCGGCGTACTGCAGAGTGCCGCCGTCGAGGAACTGCACGAGACGCACGGTGTCCTCATCGAGGCTACGGCCACGCCCCCCGGAATGGGATCGATGGTGTTTCCGGGCTACGGTCGCGAACTACTCGGATGGCTCGACAACGCGCACAAGGTGGCAACATTCGGCGCGATGGTCGCCGACAGCGGCGCGGGACGAGTGTTACGGACCAAGCGCGGTGACACAGTACTGCGCTACGACATCACGCCATCGGACGCCGCCAAACTCGTCACGGCGATCGAGGCAATGGGCCGGCTGATGTTCGCTGCCGGCGCTGCCGAGGTACTTACCGGCATCCCCGGTGCACCGACGGTCAGCACACTGGCGGCGCTGCAGGACGCGTTACGGCGCGTCGACCCGAAAGCGTTGCATCTAGCGGCCTTCCATCCGACGGGCACTGCCGCAGCCGGTAGCGACGAACAACGCTGTCCTGTCGATGGAACCGGCCGCCTGCGTGGCTGCCACGGTGTTTGGGTCGCCGACGCGTCCATCCTGCCCAGCTGTCCCGAGGTGAATCCGCAGGTATCGATCATGGCGCTAGCCGTCGGTGTGGCGGACGAGGTCGTCGCCTCCTGCAGGTAGCAAGCCTCCACACCGGCTCACTCCGATGGCATGCTGGTCGTGCGCGGGCCTAGTGCGACCGCCGCGTATCGACCTACAACTTGAACATCGTTGAGAACGGACTCTCATGCGAGTGCCTCGTGCTGTCGCACATTCAATCGCAGCATCACTAATCCGGTGGCGCGCTCGCTGACTCCGTGGCTTCCATGTCTGGGGACGCTTGAGCACACCGGACGCAAGTCAGGCCAGCGCTATCAAACGCCACTGTTGGTATTCCAGACCCGCCGGCTCAGCCAGGCACAATGATGAGCTTGCCCCGCTTGGCGAATCCGTCTTGTTCGAGTTGCGTAAGGGCTGAGATTGCTTGCGATAGTGGCACCGTTTGGGCGATGGGTAGCCGCAGCACCCCTTCGCCGGCAGCTCTCGCGACCGCCTCGATATCGGCTGTGACTGCCTTGGCGATCACGACGCGGAATGGGCCAGGCAGTGCGCTCCTGAGCATGTTCGCTGGACTCGGCTTGACGCTGACGATACGGCCATTGGGTGTCAACATCTTTCGGGCGTCTCCGACAGGTAACGTGCCGGCGGAGTCCAGGACGACATCGAATCGGCGTGTGAGAGCGGTGGGATCGAAGTCGAAGTCGACGATCGGATCGATACCGAGCTCGCGTGCCTCGTCCGCCGAGCCGGCCCGGCAGCTTCCCGCCACGGCCGCCCCGTGTGCCAACGCCAGTTGTACCGCCGAGCGGCCCACTCCCCCAAGGCATCCGTGCACGAACACCGACTCGCCACGCTGCAGCTTCCGTTCGTTGAACAGGGCTTGGTACGCGGTCAGACCGACAGTGGGAACGGCGGCCGCCTCCTCGAATGTCAAGGCGGCGGGCTTCGTGACGACACCCTTCTCTTCGGCGACGATCACGTCGGCGAACGCGCCTGACCACTTGATCGGCGATCCCCCGAGCACCTCGTCCCCCACACGCAGCCGAGTCACGTCGTCACCGACAGCTTCGACAATGCCGGCGAAGTCGTAGCCCATCCCACGTGGGAAGGTTCGGCCGGTCACCATCTTCATCGCGCCGTTTCGGATACCGAAGTCCATCGGGTTAGCACCGGCCGCGCGCACTCGGACGAGAACATCGTCGGCGCCGAGTTTCCTGGGCTCGAAGTCTTCGAGCCGCATGACGTCCGGTCCACCGTAGCGGTGGTACTGAATTCGCTTCATCGTGGGCATGTGAGTTCTCCGATTAGTGGTGTCGTGTGTCAACGGGATATGGGCATTGCCAGAACAGATTCGAGGAATGCCAACGTTCTGTGATGCAGCGGCGCCGCGTTGAAGTGAGCAGACCCGTGGTCGCCGCCGACGATCTCCACCAAGTCCGCCCGGACCCCCACGGCTGTGAGTGCGCGATGCAGGCGCCGGCTCTGCTCGATGCCGACGCGACGATCCCTGTCCCCGTGGGCGATCAGGAAAGGTGGCGCGCCGGGGTGTGCCAGGCGGCACAGGTTTCCCCGCTCAACCACCTGCGGTTGGCTGGATGGCACGAATCCGAAGAAGCGCGCCAGCGTGCTGTCGGGACCGTGCATTCGTTCGATGGCGTCGGGGTGTGCGTCCTCATCGTGTTTGAGGAAATCGGTGGGTCCGTAGTGCTCTACGACAGCGATCAGACCGCGGGACACCTCTGAGTAGGGTTCGGGGCTGCTCACCAGGTCGCTGTCGTCTGCGGCAAGCGCCACGGCGCTGATGAGGTAAGCCCCTGCGCTGGAACCGAAGCCCACGATGCGCTCAGAATCCAAGCTGTAGCGATCGGCGTTGGTCCGTACCCAGCGCACGGCCGTAGCGACGTCTTGGATGGCGGCAGGAAAGACGGCCTCGCCACTGAGGCGGTACTGAACCGACACCACGGCAAGGCCGGCTTCGAGCAGGAATCGCCATGGGCCCATTTGCTTGGTGCCGGTGAAAAAGCCTCCCGGATGTGCGTACACGATCACGGGAACCGGTGTGGCTGCAGGGTAGTGCGGGATGTGCAGGTCCATGGTGAGTTGCCGAAATCCGATGCGGGTGGCGTATGGGTGGTCCAGAAAACTCGCTACTCCGGGGAAGACTTCAACCGGCGGCAGAGTGTCGAATTCGGGCCGGAGCACTGCCGAGAGCATTTCTTCAGGGATATCGACCGGCATGCCGGGAATGTGCAAGGGATGACTCCTTTCGAAATCTGCTGCAGTAGAGGCTATTTCGACCTCACGGTCCGTGCGGCGCGGTCTCGATGAGAGCGTGATCGAGTAGCCAGCCGAACGACTTGGACGGCAGGGATCGCGGAATCAGGTGTTTAACCAGAAGATCCGCAGCGCTGCTGGTGACGATCTTTCATTCCAATTCCTGCCTTCTGCCGAGGGCGGTATTCCGGCACCGACGGCACGGCACCAGGTGTCATCACACTACACGAGTACGGCACCCGGTGTCATCACTAACGTCTCGCGCTTTAGAATGCGGACATGAGTCGGTGGGAACCCAACGCGGCCGAGCGATTGGGAGCCGCGGCGGTGGAATTGTTCGCCGAGCGCGGATATGAGGACGTCACGGTCGTCGAGATCGCAGAGCGCGCCGGGTTGACCAAACGGACGTTCTTTCGTCACTTCGCCGACAAGCGCGAGATTCTATTCCGCGGCCAGGATGCCTACCGCGGCATGTTCGCCGACGCCATCGCCGGTGCGCCCGACGGAGCCGGCCCCATGGAAGCGGTCGAGACCGCACTGGGTGCGTTCGCCGCCGGGTTCGCAGACGACCGCCGCGAATTTGTGGCCAAGCGTCAGGCCGTCATCGACGCCAATCCCGAACTCAAAGAGCGAGACCTGCTCAAAGCCGCCGCCCTGACAACGGCGATGGTTGACGCACTGGTCGCGCGCGGGGTGAAGCCGCCTGTCGCGAACCTGGCCGCCAACTTCGGCGCACTCGCCCTCGCCGACGCCTTCCAAAGCTGGCTGCAACCCGGAAATCGGAAATCCATGACCACGCTTGTCCAGCAAGCGCTCCGAGACCTCGACACCGCGATCGAAGCGCTGCGCGAAGGGCCTTGACAGTGACTAGCGCGGCGAATTCAAACGAGTTACACCTTGCCGCCCACAAGTTTTCGCTTGCCACCTCCATGGAAGGGACTCGCGTCGGCTGCCCCAGACCTCTACAACGGGGTCGCCAAAGGTGAGTGTCGGATGCGGTGAGCCACCAGTAATCGTCACCGTTTTAGCTGATGAATCACAGAGGTTGAAATCATCCCTTGTTCTGTCTCAAGGTATCTGGCAGTAATCGCAATAGACCTGGCGGTCGTCGGATTCCTGCCAACTGGTCGCTCGATCTGGATGCGGACGGCTTCGCCCCCCGGGCAGACGTGGATGTCTCGCAGCTAGAAGTTGAAGAAGGCCCACATCGAGCACGTTTATGTTGGGCGCGATCGAGCTGGCTGGCCGTGCGAGGTCAGAGGAGACAGACCTGGGTAGCGAATCAGCGTGCGGTGAGAAGGGATTTGACCGCGAGAAGGTCGACCTGACGGATCGTGGGCGGCTCAGCGAGAAGCTCTTGCTGGCGTTCGCGCAACGACTTGACGATCTTGCCATGGATGTGGCTTTGGCGGCCGTCCTCGTCGGCGAAGGTGTCGTAGATGGCGAACCGAGTGTCACTGAGCTTGATCGCGTACCAGGTAGTGGTGCCGGACTCGCCCAGAGCATGGGAGTGCATGTCGGAAAGCCATGATTCCAATGCTGGTGCGGTCTCGTCCTTCGCGGTGAGGGTGACCAGCAGACCGACGTTCCGTGGTGCGACGCGGATGGTGGTTGGCGGGACATGGCGCGGTGCGGCAGCCGCAGTTGTGGGGCGGTGCGCTGCGCCGGGGTGATCATCACGTAGCCGAGGTTGCCCGAGCACAAGTTCACGCAAAGTCGTTGGTTCGGTGCGATTCTCGGCTCGAATGAGGCCGCGGCGACGCAGCTCCGGCGTGATCAGTTCTCCGAAGTCGCGGAAGGTGTCGAAGTTCGTCACCCGAGCGATGTTGAATCCGTCGACGTCGGCGACCTCGACCCATTCCTCGAAGTGGTCGACGACGGTCGAGGGCGAGCCGGTGATGCTGGCACTCATCCCGCCCACGCACAACCACTCGGCGAGTTTGCGAGGTGTCCACACCAGCTCGCTGTCGACGCGGGTCAACATGTCACTGAAGGCGCGGATACCGTCGCCCTGAAACTGGTCCAACGGCTTGTCCGGATCGGCACCCGACAGGTCGACGCCAGTCCAGCCGCCCCACAGGGCCAGCGCGGCGTCGACCTGGGCGTGCGTCTGGACTTGACGCAGTTTGGCCTGGGCAGCCTCGTCGGTATCGGCGACGATCGGAGTGAGCATCATGATGATCTTCAGGCTGCGCGGATCCCGGCCCTGCTCAGCAGCGAGCATGCGGTACTGATCGACGATTGGCCGCACGTCGTGCGGATTGACGCCGACAAGGAACACCGCCTCGGCGTGCTTGGCGGCAAATTTCCGTCCACGCGCTGATGCGCCCGCCTGGAACAGGAACGGAGTCCGTTGCGGCGACGGCTCGCCGAGGTGAGCGCCGGGGACGGTGAAATACCTGCCTTCGTGGTTGATGTCATGTACCTTCGACGGCTCGGTGAACACTCCCCGAGCACGGTCGCGCACGACAGCGTCCTCCTCCCACGACGATTCCCACAGCTTGTAGCAGACCTCCATGAACTCGTCGGCGATCTCGTAGCGCTCGTCATGAGAGATCTGCTGCGTCAGACCCAATTGACTGCCGCACTCTGCTGGTACGAGGTCACGATGTTCCACGCCACCCGACCCTTCGTCAGGTGGTCGAGCGTCGTCATCGTCTTGGCGAACTTGTACGGCAGCTCGTAAGTGGAGGACACCGTCGCGCCGAAACTCAGCGTCTTGGTCGCTGCCGACATCGCGGAGATCATCATCAGCGGATCGGCGACCGGCGCCTGAGCGGCGGTGCGCAACGCTGCCTCGCGACTTCCGCCGTAGACGTCGTAGAACCCGAGGACATCGGCGAGGAACAGGATGTCGAAACCTGATGTCTCGAGGGTCTGCCCAAGTTCGATCCAGTACTCGATATCTGTGTAGCGGTGGGTCTGGTCTCCGGCGTCGGTCCACATTCCAGGGTTTTGATGGACCACGCACGCCATGTCGAACGCGCTGAGGATCAACTCACGCTTGGACGTTGCACGGCCGGATTCGGAGGTCATCACAGTCTTTTCGTCGAACGGACAGTCTCATGGGGTCGCTGGACCGCCACCTGCGACGTGCAGGCGACCGAGACCAAGCAGTATCGGGGTTGAAGTGGGCGCGTCAGACCTTCGCAGCGACGACGCCGAAGCGTTCGACGCGCGGGGCAGCCGCGAGATGCTCATCGGTCAGCCCGCGCAGCACGGGATGATCGTGGACCTCAAGGTCTCTGACGTCGACCGTGGAGGTCTCCAAGATGCCGAACTCAGTGTTGGTGATGCGGTAGGCATACCAGGTGGCAGCCAGGGCGTCGCGGGCGACGCCGGCGATGGCCTGACCGAGGATTGTGGCGACCTCGTCCTGCTTGCCGTCACGTGCGACGAGGTGGATCAACGTGCCTGTGCTCGGTGCCATGCGTAACCAATATCCCTACCAGTCAAGCGCGACGATGTATGTGTAGCCGCGCGTCCCAGAGTCTGTCGCCCGTCGACTCACAAGAGAGCGCGACCCGCGCGCCACCGTTCCTGCT
Organism: Mycobacterium sp. FW102-FHT13B02; assembly: GCF_058790275.1. Lineage (NCBI taxonomy): Bacteria > Bacillati > Actinomycetota > Actinomycetes > Mycobacteriales > Mycobacteriaceae > Mycobacterium > Mycobacterium sp. FW102-FHT13B02. Next base: position 8,629 of record NZ_JBYTCM010000032.1, on the reverse strand, counting down.
CAATTCGACGAGAAACCTTCGTAATCAGACATGAGTACGGTTCTGCTACCCAGGGTTTGGCCCGCCCGGAGCGCAACTGTTGACGCTTGGCTGAACTCCCAGGTGTCAACCAACTCACTTGTCATCATCGCTTTCCCACGAAGCACGATTCATCCGTCGGTCGCGACGTGCTCGCATCGTCCGATGCCAGCAATGTGCAATACGACGGGATTGAAAACAGGCATCACGGTCGGTATCGAGGCCCTCGCACTTGCGCGCCAAAGTCACACGGTAGAAGTTCAGCCGACACTCCAAGTCGCGCGCGATGACCTGTCCGAACCGACACTTGGCGCGATGCTTCCGCCCGCGCCGTAGGCTCGCGGCGTGCACCACGTGCCCCTGGCCAGCGGCGCCGTAAGCCGGAGTCGCGGTACGGCGTGAAACGCCCTGGAGAACCAGGAGGCTCCCGACCTTGGAAACGTGAACGAAAGGGGCCACGCGGAGGTGCGCACTAATTTGGCCCAACTCGGGGCTGTTCGTCGCACAGGACGCAAGGTTTCAGTTCCCCACCCGCTAGGAAAACAAAGTGAAGCGTTCAGGACTTTTGACCCTTGACCGCGAAACCCTGGGCTCGCTAGCGTCGAAATTGGTGTCCCGGCTGGGGATAGGGGAAATCATGATTTACGGCACTGGTGGCTCTGTCGATAATGGAAATCCGTTCACCTCGGATTTCGATGAACTGACCATCGGCACGGCGATTAATGCCGATCGGAATGAACTCCTCCATAGCGTGGCGTTCAAGATAGGAGCCCTCGAACAAGAGGAATTGCTCAGTGTGAGCAAAGGTGTGGCAGACACGTCGGTGTGGGGCACTGGCGCGACAATGGAGTCGCAAGAGGCGTGGGGCTGGAGTGTCGGTGCAGGGGTTGAGTTGAATCTCGGAATCATTGATGCCCTCGCGAAGTTTCATATTGTTCAGACTAATAACGCGTGCACGAAATCTTCGGATGTCAAAGTCCGCGGAACCAGTACCTATCGGGATGCTTACATCGAACTCCTAAACGGCGAACGAGAGCAGCTTCTGCAGTGCGCAACACCCCTGTTCAGGGGTTTGGTTAAAAAAGTCTATGACGCCGCTAAGGCCCTCGAATCCCAGCCTGCCAATGAGGCGTTATCAGATGTCCTGATCGAGGCGCTGATGGAATTTTACGGGAAATTCGGCACAGGCTTTGTTGACCGGATCGAACTGCAGGCCGTCGGAGTTTTCGAAGGCACCTTGCACAGCGACAGCAACTACGCGCAGAGCAACCTGGACATCGGAGGCGATTTCTCTCTCAACCTTCCAGGCTTTAGCGCCGGGCTCGCGGCGAAGTTCTGCTCACAAAAGACGAATGCCACCGCCGCGACGCAATTCCTCACACGCGCTTATGGCCGCCCACCGGGCTGCGGCCCCCACGACTGGGCGATGAAATTCCACGACGCATTCGTGCAAAACGGTATCGTAGACTGCGCGGATCCCGAGGTTTGGAAAGTCCCTTTTGATAACGCCCCTACCGCACCCGCGGAGCCGGTCATCAGATCTATCCCACTCGACACCGTCCTGAATTTACCGACGATCGCCAAGGACCTTTTAGCCGATGCGGTCAAAGCCATCCAGTACAGGACACTTGACGAGAAGTACAAGACCGACGAGCAGGGGAATTTGCTCGACAAGGACGTCGCCCTGCAGAATGAACTCGCCACACTGGCGACGCAGGCGCACACCGAGAAGCAAATCAATGACAAAGCGCTCTTGGCGCTCACCGACCCGCAGATCAGCGAACAATCTGTTGCCGCCGTTGCGTCCAGCCCCGACGTACGGTCGTCACCGGTCAGCGATGCCGCGCCGCGGCTGGCACGCTTCGCTGCCCGCGCCGAAATCGCAGGCGACAAAAGCTTGGGCAGTGGAGACTGGGGCGGATATGCGGTCACCGGTTACAGGTATCAGCCATGGAGCCTGATACTCGAAGAACTGGATATCGGCAAGGTTCGCACACGCCACCAAGTCGTATTCCTCCAGTCCATGCTGTGGTACTCCATCAGAGGCATGTTTGCACAGTACCTGGATTACTGCGCTAACTACCCTAATATCGTCGGCCCAACACTCAATGCCCGAGGGTCTGCTGATAAGTTTCGCAGCGCACTGGAAACGGTGGGCGAACTCATCGACGACCGGCTGAGAGACAAAGCGGCCAACAACCTCACGGTCATTGAGGACTTGGAACGCGAACTGCAAAAGCGGCTCGGTCCCCAGTATTCGATGCGCAAGCAGTACGAGTTCTGGCTCAAGAATTATGAGTGGCTCAAGAGAATCCCCTTCGGTGTGGTGGCTGTCGTCGAACGCGACAACAAGCATTGGATACAGGCAAATCCCTACCCGAAATGTCCATACTGGGATCCCCAGAACCCGCAGAAATGCAAAGCGTTCGACACTCTTGAGGCGGAAACCCTACTAAGAGAAAATGCCTATCGCCTATACCCGATTATCTCGACCAACGCCGACGGCGAACCCCACTTTGTGTGGGTCGGTGCCCCATCGCGGCTCACGGGCGATGTCGAGGACCAGGTTGCGAGGGTGAGCGGTCTGCTGTCGTTCGCCTATCCTCCCGATAAGCATCCCGGTTGGGTTTCGCCGGAGACCATCCGCAACGCTGGAATCCGCTTTGGTGAGACGACGCTGCCCATGCTGATTCAGCAGAGCGCGGCGGCCGTCGACGATATCGCCAGGGCTGAGGATGTTGAGTTCACCTGGCCGCCGGGTGATGTGGGGCATTGGTGGGAAAATGGGGCCAGCGGGGCGAAACGACTGGCAGAGAGGTGGGGCAATCGCCAAGCGATGTTCGGGATGCACCTCTATCCCGGCTTCGGCGATGAGGATGGCTTCGGCGCCGATTTTCTGCTCGGGAAAGCGGCGGATCTAGCCAGAGAAGCAAGTCGCCACAACACTGTGCTGCCCCACGAAGACGACATCACCAATGATTACTGGCGCTTACGTGACGGGGAGAACAAAGGACCCTGGGCGGCTTACTTCCGCGACCGTGACGCCATGTTCTTCTGGGGACCTGGTCCCGAAGGGTGGGATCGCTTCGAGAAGTGCGCCATCCTCTTGGTACCCATCGACTACGACAAGGTGCGAAGTGTCGGCGGTACGGTTAAGTCCGGTGGGCGGCCAATGTGGAGTGAACCGCGAACCAAAGAGCTGATGGAACACTTGGGCTCAATCGCGAAGAAAAAAAGTCGCCCCTTCGGCGGCTAACTGACATCCGATCTGCGAGGTAACGATCAGTTTCTGGTTGGATCACTCGGTCAGGTTTGATCAAGGTGATCGGAAGGGGGGTTGGCGCCGACTCGCCAGTTCAGGGGCAAAGGCATTGGGCGACAACGCGAAGCCAAGTGCCACCATCCGTGCTTCCATCGCCGCTAGTCCCTGCCGTACCACCGGAGAGACGCCTTAACGTTCGGTCGAATCGCTTGTCGTCGTCTCTCCGAGCCAACCACAGCGCGGCGCTACCCGCCTAACTGAGACGGTCGGCCAGCGATCAGGGGTCTAAACACTGCGCTGATTCACCGCCAGCACCGCGCCGAACTGTTTTTTGACCGTCATGATCGATTGACCGAAAGAAGGGGGGCGTAGGCCTCCGATTCTCAACTCACTTTGACTGTGCACAGCTGCCTGTAGAACGCCGCTCCGACGAGTTCTCTAAGCACATCCCGGCCCGCCGAAATTCGTCATGGGGCCAACTTGAAGAACCCACGCACGCACTGATTACTGGACGATCTTCTCGTCGCCGTCGCATGCTTACCATCGACGCTCGCCACTGTGGATACCATCCGCTCTCAGCACATCCGCCGGCTTGCCATCAGAGCGGTTTACTGCGCCGGTGCGGGCCAGGTCGCGAGCTCCGGGCAGACAATTGCCTCGTCGGCTCCAGGCCATTCCGGCATGGTCAACAGGAGCATCTCTAACGGTTCGTTACTGGTGCAGCGGAATTGGAAGGTTAGCCCGGTGCCGATATCGACAGAGACGCCGGGAGCCAGTCTGTCCACGAAGGGGTCGAAGTGGTTCTGGCGCCGGCTGATTTGCCCTTCGCCCGCCACGACGTACCAGAGTTCTTCGACAGTTCTGTGCCGCACCGGGAGAGACACCTGGCCCGGTCCCAGCTCACATATCGCAAGGCCCCCGTTCGCTTCGCTGCCCAGCAGCGTAACGCGTGAATGATCCGGCGCCTCATAGGTTTTGGCGGCAGCTGCGTCATATACGACCACCCCGGGATCCGGTATGGATGATGACGTAGCGGCGGCGTCGGGCAGCTCTGCGGCGTCCTCCATTGCGTGGTGGTATTCAGGGCGCCATTGTGGCATCGCGGCAACGAGGAAGTTCAACGGTTGATCACCCGACGCGTGATATCGGAACGGCGCCCCCGGAGGTATCCGGACGCTACGCCTCGGAACGAGGCTGACACTCACGCCGTCGTGATCGGCTGTGACACCGGGAATGTCGGCTCTGGCGGATTTCCCGGTGTCAGCGATCCACACGTTTCCGTGTCCGCCGAGAACGTAGTACCACTCGCTGCACGGGTGAACCCAGGCGGTCTTTGATGTACTCCCAGGCTGCACTCTGGCGTGCGTGAGTTCCCCGGCTGGAAACTGCAGGAGCAGGCGAATCTCTGCCACACCTGCCGGTGAGATGTAAGTAGGCTCATCCGGCAATGTCACCGTGCGTATTGCGGGCATTTCGAACTACTTTCAGCTTTCTAGCAGGGGCCGAGTGGTCCATATAGACAAAATGGCCACGACCGATACTGCGCGCCCCGCGTTCATCACCGAGACGCTCACTTTCGTCGAGTGCTCGTTGCCGGTGTATTGGTGGTGGCCTTCGACCGCGTAGCGCTTTTCGCGGTCTTTGCTTCCCCGGCATGGGTTGTACTCGCTGCGCGCGGCTTGCGTTGGTCCGTCTTCGCCCCGCGCCCGGCCTGAGACCGTCGCCCCTTGTCGCCGTTCACTTCGCCGTCGCCTGAGTGAGGGACGGCGGCCCGGCTGCGGTCAGCGGATGCACCGCGCCGTCCCCCACCTACACCGGCGGCGACCATGGCAGTCGATGGGCTCGATGATTCCAGCGAAGGTGGACAGATTCCGCGAAGTTCCCCCCGCGCCGGCAGCGTGTCCTCGAACAGCATCACCCTGTAGTTGAAGTTGTCAACCCACTGACTCACCCAAAAGTGCATGCCATTTTGGTCGTTGAGCCGACTCAGCGGTGAGATGTAACCCCCATAGATTCGCTCTACGTCCCATCCGGATACATAGTTGATGACGTTGGCGCCCTCGTCGCGCCAGTCGTCCTCCACCCACGGCACCGTTCTGGCCTGCTGCCGGTAGTTGAGATGGTCGAAGTAGGACAACACGCAATTACCCTGTATGTAGCGGAAGCACAGTTCTCCGTACTCGCCCTCCAGGATCGGATGGCCCTCGTTAGGGATTTCCCAGCCCCAGCCGTGCTCTTCGTCCCAACCCCAGGGTTCCCAGCGGCCGAGCGGGAATTCGTCGGCGCGAGTCCTCCACATCCAGATCGGCTTATTGCGAATGAGTCCCCCGGTCCCAAAGATGTAGACCCACTCGCCGATCTGGTCGAACGTCAGCATCGTGTTACCGGGATGTGCGGTCTGGATGCCAGCACCCGGGTGGCCAGGGACGTGATCGAGTTTCAACATCGGTCCTTGCCAGCTGACGAGGTCCCTTGAGCGCCAGAACTCGGTCCTGAATTGAGCACCCTCAGCTTCCAGCTTTCCTTTGCTCACCATTACCGCGACATGCCACCACTCGCCGATGCGGATGAAGTCACAGGGCAGCACCGTGTCGTAATCGGGATTGCAATGCCCGTAGGGCCAGAGCTGGCGGCGCTTGGCCATGATGATGCGGTTACCTCTGTCCGGGATACCGATGACCTGGTAGTTGCTGTCGTACATGACGATTGACGGCGATTGCCCCTCACCTTGCATCCCGACAAACTGGAAGTTGTCCCCGAACATCGCCGCGATTGCGCCGCGGTCGGGATCCCAGCGCAGGATGCCAAGGTCAGCGGCCTCCATCCCCACGCATGAAGTGATGCCCGGACCGGTGACCTCCCGCGGGCCGATACCCCGGGACATCGCCCGCTCGCCAAATCCTTGTAGTGCTCTCCCATCTGGAGCAAACAGCTCGGTCCAAGTCTTGGGTCCTACTTTGCCATCGGCGGCCAGACCGCGACTCTTCTGGAACGCGATAACCGATCGGCTTGTCAGCGGCGCATACTCACCGTCGATGAGCAAGCCCGCGTTGGCAATGGTGTTCAACCGCTGCTGAAGGGACGCCACATGTCGGCCTGCGACACCCGGCACAATCACGAGACCTGGGTATGACTGCTCAGCCGCCCGCTCCAATGACTTGACGGGCACTGAGGCGAACTCGGCAACCTTCCGCGCGAAGTAGTCCCACGGAAAGCCCGGGCCGACGTCGGTATGGTCACCCACGCCGGTCGCGATCCGCACACCGTTGTGATCGGTTATCCCGGTCTCTCCGCGTTTTGCCTCGTCGGGACTGATCACCCGAGGCTGCAGTCCGTGGCGGCGCGCATCCCGAACGGCGACGAACGCCGCGATGTCGATCGCGTGACCCATGCGGTCAAGCCAAGTCTGCCGCGACCACTTGGCGTAGGACCCGGTGAAGGCGAGGTTGATGGACTTCGAATTTCCTGGCTCAAACACCGAATAGGACATGCGATCGGTGTCGACGATGTTGTACAAGTGGCCATCGCTGTCGAGGGCGTAGTGGTAGGAAGCTTCTCGCTCGTTGTGCGACAACCAGTTTGCGAAGTTCCGAGCTGAACCGCTGTCTGCCTCCTGGGTGTGCAGCACGAACCACATCACCGGAGCGCGCCGGGGCTCGCAGTACGGGCTCCGTATCTCGATGCTCTCTTCGAAGTCGGGTGGCGTCGGCTCGGAGCTCAGCGACCGGTCGAGATCCCACTGCCCGAAGTCATCTGCGAGGACATCGCTGACGTCGACGGGGGTGCCGTCAACCAGGGGGCCCGGGTTGGACGGGGTGTCGATGACGTTCTGGAAGAGGACGGCGGCCGGTTCGCGCTGGCCCAGTGACCACGCTTTCGTCTGCCATGCCCAGCGTCGGCCTGGTGTCGTAGAGTGCCCCACAACTCCGTCCTCGATCGCCCATGCACACACCCTCGAGTGCCCGTAGATGCCGGTACGCTCAACGCCCAGAACGGAATTGAGACCGCGAAACCAGTCGATGGCCACGTGATTCCAGGTGGGCCGGTCGAGGTCTTCATCGATGCTGAACATGATCGGGGCAGTGCCCGGGCCTCCGGCGGCTTCATGGAACTCCAGCGCAGTGTGCGCATCCTGGACCCCGCCGTCGAAACCGCGGGTGAAGTCCGGCGGTGTCGACGTGCCGCATTTTCCGAACTGGAAGTTGCTTACGATCTGCAGACCTTCGGCGCGCAGCGCGTCGGCATAGTCACGTCCGACCGGCTTCGCCCCGAAACTGGAGCCGGGACGTGACGCCGAGACGTAGACGACCACCCCGTCGTATCCGGCGGACTTGATGGCTACCGCGGGAATCACTCGCGCCGAAAAATCGATTAGCTTCATCATGAATACCTCGTGATCTTGCGGTTCAGGTCATCGGACGGCGCCGTAAGGAGTTGCCGCCCACGCTTCGGCCACACGAGCCGACGTGCGGGACAACGAACCGGCAGCGCACCTCTCCCGAATGCGCCGCGGCGTTGATTTTGTGGTAATGACTTGCGAACGCACAGCTCCAGACCGGGCAATGTACTTGCGCCCGGGTCCATCCCCATCGCGACGCATGGCTCGCTGTCTCCGAAGAATTTCGCAACCGCGGCGGTTCGGAAGCCACCGCCCATGCCGTTCTTCACCACGACATCCCTGGAGCGTCTCCAACCAGTGAACCATTAATCCCCCGGTAATCTAAAGCCGTTACCGATTCCGATCCGACCACCTGCCGGATCGGCGAAAAAGGGTCGAAAGTCCCCAATTATCGGCTGTGAGTACCACTTTCAGATGCGGTGCCGGCGAGTGCGACTTGCGTTTGTGTCCAACATGCCTACGGCGACTGGCTACCAATTCGCTGTCGTTAGTCTATTGATGCGCCTGCCGACATCAATCGGTGCATGGTGCTGCGGAGGACGTTGCCCAAACCGCTGGCGCGCGACATTCAGGAGATCGCCCGCGTCGCCGATTTGTTGACTTGCCAGCGATGTTGCGCGGCCCCGCCACCCGAGTAGTGCCGGGGCATGATGATCGTCCATCGCGACCAATCCCACAGGTGGATTGGGCCGAAACTCGCGCCCGGCGAATTGCGCGCTAGCAGGCGCCAAGAAGAACCGACCACAAAGAACCTTCACTCCGCTCCTCGCACCAGTCGGTTCGACACGACACGAGGCGTCCTCGTCGCCGCAAGAACAAATAAGTACAGGTTCGCCGGAATGGTCCGGATAGTTGGTGCACAAAGTCGATCGAGTGTTAACGACGGTTGAAAATCCGGCCAGTCGCGACGGCTGAAAAGTAGGCCACCCAATCAGATTGGATGGGTGATC
>NZ_JBYTCM010000031.1:0-53418 GCF_058790275.1 Mycobacterium sp. FW102-FHT13B02 | reverse complement strand
ACAGTCCTCCGAAAACGACACGGTCGCCGCAACCTCTCACATTCGTGAGTGTTGCGACGACCGCGCGAACCCGCCTTGGTTCCGGGGCACTTTTGCAGGTGCTGAAACTAGCCCTTGCGAGCCTTGATGGCGTCGGTCAGCTGCGGGGCGACGCTGAACAGGTCGCCCACGATGCCGAGGTCCGCGATCTCGAAGATCGGGGCCTCTTCGTCCTTGTTGACCGCAACGATGGTCTTGGACGTCTGCATGCCGGCGCGGTGCTGGATGGCGCCCGAGATGCCGAGGGCGATGTACAGCTGCGGGGCAACGGTCTTACCGGTCTGGCCGACCTGGAACTGACCGCCGTAGTAGCCCGAGTCGACCGCGGCACGGGAAGCACCGACGGCACCGCCGAGCGAGTCGGCCAGGGCCTCGACGACCGCGAAGTTGTCGGCGCTGCCGACACCACGGCCACCGGCGACCACGACGCTGGCCTCGGTGAGCTCCGGACGGTCACCGGCAACGGCCGGCTCGCGCGAGGTGATCTTGGTGGCGTTCTCGGCCTGGGCCGGAACCTCGACGTTGACGACCTCACCGGCGCCGTCGGCCGGGGCGGCCTCGACAGCACCCGGACGGACCGCGATCACCGGGAGCACGTCGTTGGCCTGGGCCTCGACGGTGTAAGCGCCACCGAAGATGCTGTGCACACCGATGCCACCGGCCTTGACGTCGACGACGTCGACCAGCAGGCCGGCACCCAGGCGAGCGGCCAGACGACCGGCGACCTCTTTGCCCTCGGTGCTGGCGACAGTCAGAACCGCGGCGGGGCTGGCCGACTCGACGAGAGCCTCCAGCACGTCGACGGTCGGGGTGACCAGGAAGTTGGCCGCGTCAGCCGACTCGGCGACGTAGATCTTGGCCGCACCGGCGGCCTTGAGGGCGTCGGTCAGCGGAGCAGCGGTGCCGGGCGCACCCACCACAACTGCCGACGGCTCACCGAGCACACGGGCAGCGGTGATCAGTTCGGTGCTCACCTTCTTGAGGGCACCATCGGCGTGCTCGACGAGCACAAGTACTTCAGCCATGCGTATTTGCCTCTGTGTCTTTCTGGAAGTTTCGGTGTGGTGGGGGCTAGATCAGCTTCTGACCAACGAGGTACTCGGCGATCTTGTTGCCGCCCTCGCCCTCGTCGGCGATCTTCTCGCCCGCGGCCTTGGCCGGCTTCGGCGTCGACGACAGCACCTTGCTGCTGGCGTTGGCGACACCGACCTCGTCGGCCTCGACACCGATTTCAGCCAGCGTCAGCACGGTGACGGGCTTCTTCTTGGCGGCCATGATGCCCTTGAACGACGGGAAGCGGGCTTCGCCGATGCGCTCGTTGACGCTGACGACGGCGGGCAGTGAAGCCTCCAGGCCGAAGACGCCCTCGTCGGTCTCACGCTCACCGGTCACCTTGCCGCCCTCGACGGAGATGCTCCGCAGGGAGGTCAGCTGCGGCAGGCCCAGCAGCTCGGCGATGACCGCGGGAACCGCGCCACCGACACCGTCGGTGGACTCGTTGCCGCCGATGACCAGCTCGGCGCCCTCGATGGTGCCCAGCGCGCGGGCCAGGGTCCAACCGGTCTGGATGATGTCCGAGCCCTTGAGCTGGTCGTCCTTCACGTGCACCGCGTTGTCGGCGCCCATGGACAGAGCCTTGCGGATGGCCTCGGTGGCCCGCTCCGGTCCGACGGTCAGCACGGTGACGGTACCGGCGCCGCCGGCGGCCTCTTCCTTCTCCTTGATCTGCAGCGCGGCCTCGACGGCGCGCTCGTTGATCTCGTCGAGCACCGCGTCCGCGGACTCGCGGTCGAGAGTGAAGTCGCCGTCGTTGAGCTTGCGCTCCGACTCATAGTCAGGGACCTGTTTGATCAGGACCACGATGTTCGTCATGGGTGTGGTTCGTCCTCCTCGATGAGGCCGGCGGTCGGCCTGGCATTCACGATTAACGCAACGACCAACATGTTACTACTCGGTAACTTATGTGGCATGGCGCAGGAACACCATAGCTGGTCGAGCGCTGCCCGAGGATGCCGCCTTTTGTTTTCTTGACCACACTCGGGGCCGTTCGGCAACATGACAGAACCAGCAGGTGGGACGGCCCAATCGATTGGGCCCGGGAATTCTGATACCAGTCTGGGCTAGCCTGCCTATCTAATGAGCACTTTTTCCGAAACCCAGCCGGTCGAGCCGTCGGCTGAACCGCTCGTGCCGGTCATGCCACTGACCGGCGAGCGCACGGTCCCGGACCTGGCGGAGGAGAATTACTGGTTCCGTCGCCACGAGGTGGTCTACCGGCGCCTGGCCGAGCGCTGCCGCGACCGCGACGTGCTGGAGGCCGGCGCCGGCGAAGGCTACGGCGCGGACCTCATCGCCGACGTCGCGCGCCGGGTGATCGGACTGGACTACGACGAGTCCGCGGTGGCGCACATCCGCGCGCGTTACCCGCGGGTCGAGATGCATCACGGCAACCTCGCCGCACTGCCACTGCCCGATGCCTCGGTCGACGTGGTGGTCAACTTCCAGGTGATCGAACATCTGTGGGACCAGGGGCAGTTTGTCGCCGAGTGCCTGCGCGTGCTGCGCCCGGGCGGCCGCTTGCTGATGTCGACACCGAACCGCATCACCTTCACCCCCGACAGCGACACTCCGCTGAACCCGTTCCACACCCGGGAACTCAACGCGGCCGAGATGACCGAACTGCTCACCGAACAGGGCTTCGCCATGGAGGCCATGCTGGGCGTCTATCACGGCGACACGCTGCGCGAGCTCGACGCCCGCTACGGTGGCTCGATCATCCAGGCGCAGATCGACCGCGCCGTGGCCGACGCACCATGGCCCGCGGACCTGCTGGCCGACGTGGCTGCGGTGACCATCGACGATTTCGACCTGCTGGATGCCGCTGCCGCCGGCACCGATATCGACGACAGCCTCGACCTGGTGGCAATCGCGGTGCGGCCGTGAGTGATTCGCCGAGGCCTGACCCCGGGTCCTGCCCGCCGAGCGCACTCGTACCGGGGATGTTCACCCTGGTACTGCACACCCACCTGCCGTGGCTCGCGCACCACGGCCGCTGGCCGGTCGGCGAGGAATGGCTGTACCAGTCGTGGGCGACGGCATATCTGCCCCTGATGCGGGTGCTCCGCACGCTGGCAGAAGAGGGACGCGGCCATCTGCTCACCCTGGGCATGACGCCCGTCGTCACGGCCCAACTGGACGATCCGTACTGCCTGGCCGGCATGCAGCAGTGGCTGTCCAACTGGCAGCTGCGCGCACTCGAGGCGACAACCGTTCGGGACGGCGGCACCCCCGATACCTTCAATTCTCCGGAAGCGTTGCGCGCCTTCGGTATTCATGAATACCAGCAGGCCGGCGCAGCACTGGCCGAATTCGCCGACCACTGGCAGCACGGCGGCAGCCCGGTGCTTCGCCGGCTCATCGGCGCCGGCACCATCGAGTTGCTCGGCGGCCCGCTGTCGCATCCGTTCCAGCCGCTGCTCAACCCGCGGCTGCGGGAGTTCGCGCTGCGCGAGGGCCTGGCCGACGCCGGCGCCCGGTTCGCGCACACCCCGGGTGGCATCTGGGCACCCGAATGCGCCTACGCCCCGGGCATGGAAACCGGTTACGCGGCCGCCGGCGTCACCCACTTCATGGTCGACGGACCGTCGCTGCACGGGGACACCGCGCTCGGCCGTCCGGTCGGCGAGTCGGACGTCGTCGCCTTCGGCCGCGACCTGCAGGTCAGCTACCGAGTGTGGTCCCCCAAGTCCGGCTATCCGGGGCACCCGGCCTACCGCGACTTCCACACCTACGACCACCTCACCGGCCTCAAGCCTGCGCGAGTCACCGGCCGCACCATCCCGTCGGAGTCGAAAGCGCCCTACGAGCCGGAGCGCGCCGACGCCGCCATCGATACGCATGTCACGGATTTCGTGAATACCGTTCGGCGCCGGCTCATCTCGGAGTCCGAGCGCACCGGACGCCCGGCGCACGTGGTCGCCGCATTCGACACCGAGCTGTTCGGGCACTGGTGGCACGAGGGGCCGGAATGGCTGGGGCGGGTTTTGCGAGCGCTGCCGGCCGCCGGCGTCCAGGTCGGCACCCTGTCCGACGCGATCTCGGGCGGCTTCGTCGGCTCCCCTGTGGAACTGCCGCCGAGCTCCTGGGGTTCGGGTAAGGACTGGCAGGTCTGGTCCGGCGAGCAGGTCGCCGACTTCGTGACGCTCAACGCCGAGGTCGTGGACACCGCACTGACCACGGTGGACAAGGCACTGGCTCAGGATTCGGCCTACCCGGCACGGGACCGCGTGGCGGACCAGATCCTGCGCGAAGCCCTGCTGACGGTCTCGAGCGACTGGCCCTTCATGGTCAGCAAAGACACCGCAGCGGAATATGCTCGCTATCGCGCGCATCTGCATGCGCACGCCACCCGGGAGATCGCCGGTGCCCTCGCGTCTGGACGGCGCGACCAGGCCCAGCACCTCGCGGAAGGTTGGAACCGCGCCGACGGACTGTTCGGCGCCCTGGATGCCCGGAGGTTGCCGCGATGAGCGCTTGCGCGAAGAGCCGAGTGCACCGATGAGCGCTTGCGCGAAGAGCAGAGGGCAACGATGAAAATCCTCATGGTCTCGTGGGAATACCCACCCGTGGTGATCGGTGGCCTCGGCCGCCACGTCCACCATCTGGCCGTCGAGCTGGCCGCCCTCGGTCACGAGGTCGTGGTGCTGTGCCGCCGGCCCGCGGGCACCGACCCCAGCACGCACCCCACCACCAATGAAGTGCACGAGGGCGTGTGGGTGATCTCCGCCGCCCTGGACCCGAACGAGTTCACGTTCGGCACCGACATGATGGCGTGGACGCTGGCCATGGGGCACGCCATGGTGCGCGCCGGTCTGAGCCTGCGCGACTGGACCCCCGACGTCGTCCACGCGCACGACTGGCTCGTCGCCCATCCCGCCGTCACCCTGGCCGAGTTCTTCGACGTGCCACTGGTTTCCACCATCCACGCCACCGAGGCCGGCCGGCACTCCGGTTGGCTCTCCGGCCCGGTGAGCCGCCAGGTGCACTCGCTGGAATCGTGGCTCGTCCACGAGTCCGACTCGCTGATCACCTGCTCGGTGTCCATGAGCGAGGAGATCACCGAGCTGTTCGGTCCCGAGCTACCCGACGTGAGCGTGATCTGCAACGGCATCGACACCGCAGGCTGGCCATTCGCGATGCGGCGCAAGCATGACGGCCCGGCCGAGCTGCTGTTCGTGGGCCGCCTGGAGTACGAGAAGGGCGTGCACGACGTCATCGCCGCGCTGCCCCGAATCCGCCGCACCCACCCGGGCACCACGCTGACCATCGCCGGCGACGGCACCCAGTACGACTGGCTGATCGAGGAAGCCCGCAAGGCCAAGGTCAGCAAGGTGACCAATTTTGTTGGCCGCGTTGACCATTCCGGGCTGCTGGAGCTGCTGCACCGGGCCGACGCCGCCGTGCTGCCCAGCCATTACGAGCCGTTCGGCATCGTGGCACTCGAGGCGGCCGCGGCCGGTACCCCGCTCGTGACGTCGAACGTCGGCGGCCTCGGCGAAGCGGTGATCAACGGCAAAACCGGCGTCTCCTGCCCGCCGCGGAACGTCGGCGCGCTGGCGTCCGCGGTCCGCAAGGTGCTCGACGATCCGCCGGCCGCGCAGCAGCGGGCCCTGGCCGCCCGGGACCGGTTGAACCACGACTTCTCCTGGCAGACCGTCGCCGCCGAGACTTCGGACGTCTACCTGGCCGCCAAACGTGGCGAGCGCCTGCCCCATGCGCGCCGCCCCATCGTCGAACGCCCGCTGCCCGACCGCGGCTGAATTCACTCAGCCCTTGACGTAGATACCCCCCGGGGGTACAAACGGCAGAGTGTTCACTCGCCGTAGTTTCCTGATCGCCTCTGCCATCACGGGCGCCTCGGCGCTTGCCGCGTGCAGCAAGACGCCATCCCCCGCCGCGACCGGCGGCATCGATCAGCAGGCCATCCAGAAAGCGATCGTCGCGGCCGAGGCCGCCCGTCCGCACACCGGCCGCACCGTCTCGGTGGCACTGCGCCCGCAACCGGCCACCGTCGACCTCGGCGGCGTCACCGTGCAGACGCTCGCGTACGGCGATCAGGTACCGGGCCCGCTGATCCGCGCGTCGGTCGGCGATGAGCTCTCGGTCCGCGTCACCAACGGGCTCGACCACGACACGTCGATACACTGGCACGGTATCGCGCTGCGCAACGATATGGACGGCGCGTCCCCCGCGACGCCGAACATCAAGCCGGGCAACGACTTCACGTACACGTTCTCTGCCCCGCATGCCGGCACGTACTGGGCGCATCCGCACACCGGCCTCGACACCGACTACGGGCTGTACCTGCCGGTGATCATCGACTATCCGGCCGACGCTGCTCGCTATGACGCTGAATGGATTGTGGTCCTTGACGATTGGACGTCAGGAGCCGGCAAGTCACCGCAGCAGATCTACGACGGCCTGCGCGCCATGTCCACCATGGACGGACACGACATGAGCAGCATGGGCGATATGCCCATGGCGACGAGCCCGCTGCTCGGGGGCGACGCAGGCGACGTCAAGTACTCCTATTTCCTCGCCAACGGTCGAATTCCCGCCGCACCAACGGTTTTCAACGCCAAGTCCGGCCAGCGCATCCGGCTGCGCATCATCAACGCCGGCGCCGACACTGCGTTCCGCGTGGCCCTGGCCGGGCACCGCATGACCGTCACGCACACCGACGGCTTCCCGGTCGACCCGGTGGACGTCGACGCACTCCTGCTCGGCATGGGCGAGCGGTACGACGTCGTGGTCACTGCCGGCTCGGGGGTCTTCCCGTTGGTCGCGGTGGCCGAGGGCAAGGACGGTGCCGCGCGTGCCCTGCTGTCGACGGGCGCCGGCACCGCACCGGACCCCGCGTTCCGTCCCGCCGAGCTGACCCGCCGCGTCGGTACCGTCGCCGATTTCACGGCCACAAAGGCCGTCGATCTCGGCCCCATCACCCCGGACGTGACGCTGGCTGCCGAACTCACCGGGTCGATGATGAAGTACGACTGGGGCATCAACGGTCGGCCGTTCGACAATCGGCAGCCGCTCACCGTGCGCCAGGGCCAGCGGGCCGCCATCACCTTCACCAACTCCACGGCCATGTGGCATCCCATGCACCTGCACGGGCACACCTTCCAGGTGCTGCAGGCCGGTGAAGGTGAAGCCCGGCGCGGCCCGCGCAAGGACACGCTGATCGTCCTGCCCAAGCAGAAGGTCACCGTCGCCCTCGTCGCCGACAACCCCGGCGACTGGATGCTGCACTGCCACAATGCCTATCACCAGGAGGCTGGCATGATGACGACTCTCGACTACACGAGCTGAGCTACCGGGAGCTCTTCTTGCGCTCGATGTCGGCCAGGGCCCGCGCGAGTTCTTCCCGCTCGGCGGCCGAGGTCTCCCAGTCCAGCTTGCGGTTCCTGACCACCTTGGCCGGCGCACCGACGGCGATGGAGAAGTCCGGAATCTCGCCCTTGACCACCGCGTGGGCGCCCAGCACACAGCCGCGGCCGATGCTGGTGTTGCGCAGGATGGTCACCTTGGCGGCGACCCAGGTGTCCGGACCGATCCGCACCGGGCCCTTGACGATGCCCTGGTCCTTGATCGGCAACTCCATGCTGTCCATCTTGTGGTCGAAGTCGCAGACGTAGCACCAGTCGGCCATCAGCGCCGACTCACCGATCTCGATGTCCAGGTAGGTGTTGATGACGTTGTCGCGGCCCAGCACCACCTTGTCGCCGAAGCGCAGCGAGCCCTCGTGGCAGCGGATCGTGTTCTTGTCGCCGATGTGGACCCAGCGGCCGATCTCCATCTGCGCCAGCTCGGGCGTGCACTGGATCTCCACGCCCTTGCCCAGGAACACCATGCCGCGCGTGATGATGTGCGGGTTGGCCAGCTTGAACTTCAGCAGCCGCCAGTACCGCACCAGGTACCAAGGGGTGTAGGCCTTGTTGTCGAGTACCCATTTGAACGACTCGAGGGTGAGGAAGCGCGCCTGTCGCGGATCGCGCAACCGCGAACCTCGCCATCGTTTGTGAATCGGTGCGCCCCACATCGTCGTCATGGCCGCAAAGCCTACGCGAGGCGAAATCGGACATTCGCCGGTCTCGGGCTAGTCTCGGGACTCGATGCCTGCACACCGAATGCGCCGTCTTGCCGCCCGAACGGCCACCGTTGCCGCCACCCTGCTGACCTCGGCCGTCACTCTGACCATCGCCGGGTGTGGCAACACCGATTCCTGGGTCAAGGCCCATCCGTCGGACGGCTGGCCGGCACAGTATGGCGACGCCGCCAACAGCAGTTTCACCACGCTGGCCGGAGCGAGCAGCCTGAAGCAGGACTGGGCCCGGTCGGCCAAGGGCAACCTCGGCGCCCAGGTGATCCTCGGCTCCGGCAGCTATCTGGCCATCAACGCACAGTCGGCGGCCGGTTGCTCGCTGATGGTCTGGGAGAGCGACGAGCATGGCCGGCAGCGCTGGTGCACGCGGCTGTGGCAGGGCGGCGGTATGTCGAGTCCCCTTTTCGACGGCTTCGACAACATGTACGTCGGCCAGCCCGGCGCCATCATGTCGTTCCCGCCGACGCAGTGGATTCGCTGGCGTCAGCCGGTGATCGGGATGCCGACGACGCCGCGCATCCTGTCGCCCGGCCAATTGCTGGTGGTGACGCACCTGGGCCAGGTGCTGGTGTTCGACGCGCACCGGGGCCAGACCATCGGCGCACCGCTGGATCTGGTCAGCGGCGTCGACCCCTCCGACTCCGCGCGCGGCCTGGCCGATTGCCAGCCCGCCAAGGCGGGCTGCCCCATCTCCGCAGCGCCCGCGTACTCCCCCGACACCAACATGGTCGTGCTGGGTCTGTGGCAACCGGGCGCCGACGCACCCGCGCTCGTGGGACTGCGCTACCACGAAGGCCAGACTCCGCTGCTGACCCGCGAATGGACCAGCACCGCCGTCGGCGGTGGCCCGATCGCCAGTCCCGTGCTGTCCGCCGACGGCAAGACCATCTACGTCAACGGACGCGATCAGCACCTGTGGGCGGTGAACTCCGCCGACGGTAAGGCCAAATGGTCCGTCAACCTGGGCTTCCAGGCGCAGACGCCGCCATCGGTGACGCCGGACGGCCTGGTGGTCGCGGGGGGCGGGCCCCAGACCAAGCTCGTCGCGGTCAAGGACAAGGGCGACAAGGGCGAGGTGGCCTGGTCGCGCAACGACGTCGAGCCGCTGACGACGTCCACCCGGGCCGGCCGCGACGTCGGGTACGTCGTGGTCCGCGATGGTGACCATCCAGGTCAGGCTGGCCAGGCACTGTTGGTCTTCTCCCCCGCTGACGGCCACACGGTGAACAGCTACCCGCTGCCGGGTGCCACCGGATGGCCGGTCGGGGTGTCCATCGGGCACGACAAGCGCGTCGTGACCGCGACCAGTGACGGCCAGGTCTACGCCTTCGCCCCCGCCTGAGGCGTGATCAGGCCAGCATCGCCTCGATCGGTGCCCGCGGCACCGTCACCTGCACCGCGCCTGCGGATTCCGGCAACACCTGTCCCTGGCTGAAGAAGAAGATCAGCGAGTCGTTGGTGATCGCGAAGTTCTGATAGGTATCGGGATCCAGCCCGGCCGCCGGGGGCATCAGCACGGGCTGCGCGGACTGCCTGACCAGCTCACCCTGAACCATCGGCAGGATCACCGGAAACGGTTGTGCGCCAGGGGCGAACAGGTTCTCGATGGTGATCGGCTTGCGCTGGTTCTGATCCCAGTTGAACGACTTGTAGAAGGTCTGCGGGTGGGCGCCGCCTACGTCCTGGAAGGTCTTGAACACCACCGATTGGGTGTTGCGGGGCGGGATCGCCGCGGTGTACTGGGTCGCGCTGGTGTCCAACTCGTACGACGTCTCGTGCGGCCCAGGCATCTTCGCGACGTTGACGTATCCGTCGCGCGTCTGGGTGATGTAGTCGACGACGGCCTGCTGGTCTGGGTAGTCGATCGGATAGCTGATGTTGAGCGCGTAGCCGCGTGAAGTGTCGCGAATCTGGCACATCCGCGAGCCGTCGACGACACCGCCGAGGTCGGAGCATTTCGCCGGGTTCGCGGTCGCAAGAGGCATGCCGAGCCAACCGACCGCGCCTGAGGCAGCGATCACTGCGGCGAGAGCGGAAAGGCGCATGTGGTGGATCCTCCGAGGGATGAATGAATGGCGGCACATCGCCGCCGGTTCTAGCGTACCTGGCAGGCCCACCCGGACCGGGCATGAACTGCGACCTGGGTGTTCATCGCGAGGGCCGGCAAATGAAGGCCGTCGGCCGGGCCGCGGCGCCGGTGCCGATACGGGTGATCACCACCGACAACTGCGCACCCGACCGCTGCAGCTTCAGTTTGGACCGCAGCGCGTCCGGGTCGACGTCGACGCCGCGAACCAGGATTTCGACGGCGGCCGCGCCGTGCGCGGCGAGCGCCTGCCGCAGTCGCTTCTCGTTGTAGGCGATCTGCTCGATGACCTCGAATCCCCTTGTTTCGCTGGGCAACTCGTCACCGGACAGGTAGGCGATCGCGGGGTCCAACTGCCACAGGCCATGGCGTGCCGCGTAGTGGCGCACCAGACCTGCACGGACCACCGCACCGTCGGGGTCGACGATCCACCGGCCCACGGGTGCCGAGGGGCAGTCGCTGGGGTCGGCATCGGTGAATTCCTCGGCCACCTGGCCGGTCTTGTCCAGCACGGTGGCCCGGCGGGTGACCCCGGCCGCGGTCAGGCCCGGCGACCACAAGCAGGCTTCCCGGACGCTGCCGGCGAGCGACGTGATCTGCACCTCGCCACTGAATCCGAGTTCGGCCAGCTGCCCGAAATCGACGCCGGGAGCGCACTTCACGACCAGGTCGCGACCCCGGTACACCTGCAGGAGCTCGTCCAGGGGCGGGGCGTAGTCGCGGGGATCGAACTTGCGACGCCCGGAACTGCGCCGGGCCGGGTCGACGACCACCACCGCGTCCCGGGTCACCGGGTGCAGGGCATCGGCGCGGCACAATTGCGCGCGGTCGCCCACGTTGTGCTGCGCCATGGCCAGCCGCACCACGTCGAGATCGCTGCCGATGAGCGGGGACGCCGAAACGCCCGAATTACTGAGCGCCGCAAGCTCTGTCCCGATCGAGCAAGTCGCATCGTGTACGACGCGGCCGGAGAGCCGCCGCGCGCGGTGCACCGCGACGGCTCCCGCCGTCGCCTGCTGCAGCGCTTCGTCGGTGAACAGCCAGCCGGTGACGTCGCCGAGCTCGGTCAGTTTGGCCGCGGCCCGGCGGCGCAGCAGGACCGTCTCGACCAGCACCGCCGCACGGTCGCCGAAACGCGAACGCGCCCAAGCAATGTCGGAGACCCGCCCGGCATCGGTCAGAGGCCGGGCAGCCACCTCGGCGAGCGCCTCCTGACCGGCTCCGGTCAGATAGGCGACATCGTCGAGCGTGAAGGCATACCCGCTCACGTCGGGAGCGTCAGGTACGACACGTCCGCCGAGGACAGAGTCAGGACGGCTTGACCCCGGTGATCATCACGTTGTAGAACCAGCCCTTGGGCACGATGCGGCGCCACACATTGGCGTCGAACCAGCTCAGCGTGGTCCAGCCACCGAAAGCGAACTTGGCCCACTTGAAGCCGAGCTTGCCCGGAGGCACCGTCGACTCGAAGGTCCGGACCGGCCAGCCCAGCATGGCGGCGGTGAATTCCTCACTGGCAGTGGCTACTTCGACCGCACCGGCGTTCGTGGCCATGCGCTCCAGGTCGGCGGGATCGAAGGTGTGCAGGTCGACGATCCACTCCAGCGCCGCAGCGCGCGAGTTCTCGTCGAGCTCCTCCTGCGGTCGGCGCCAGGACTCCAGGCCGGGCAGCTTCATGGCCGAGACGGTGGTCTTCCAGGTCAGGTCGGCCAGGCGCCGGGCGTAGAAGTTTCCGACCGTGGTGGGCTCGCCGGCGAAGATGAAGCGGCCGCCGGGCTTGAGCACGCGGACGACCTCACGCAGCGACAGCTCCACGTCGGGGATGTGGTGCAGCACCGCATGGCCGACGACAAGGTCGAAAGTGTTGTCCTCATAGGGAATTCCCTCGGCATCGGCGACGCGGCCGTCGATGTCCAGACCGAGCGCCTTGCCGTTACGGGTGGCGACCTTGACCATGCCCGGAGACAGGTCGGTGACCGAGCCACGGCGGGCGACGCCGGCCTGGATCAGGTTCAGCAGGAAGAAGCCGGTCCCACAACCGAGCTCGAGTGCCCGGTCGTAGGGCAGCTCACGCTGAACCTCGTCGGGGACGATGGCGTCGAAGCGACCGCGGGCGTAGTCGATGCACCGCTGGTCGTACGAGATCGACCACTTGTCGTCGTAGCTCTCGGCTTCCCAGTCGTGGTACAGAATCTGCGCCAGCTTGGTGTCGTGGCGTGCCGCCTCGACCTGCTCGGCGGTCGCATGCGGGTTCGGCGCCTGGTCAACAGCCTGGTCAACCACGTCGGATACCTGGGCGGCAGCGTCGGCTGCGGCGACCCCGGACGTCTGGTCGGTACTCGTCATGCAGGTCAGCCTAACTGCCCGGTCACCCGGAGTTCACATCCACACTTCGCCTGCACCCGCTGAGCACCGGTTCAGCGGGTCCCGAACGCTGCCTTGGCTGTGGCCAGCGCCTCGGGCGAGGTGCCGGAGAACCTGCGTGCCCACTTCTGCGCCTCGTCGTAGACGTGGTCCGGCGCCACCAATTGGTCGATGAGCCCCAGGGTCACCGCTTCCTCGGCGCCGGCGAACCGGCCGCTGAACACCAGGTCCTTGGCCCGGCTGTCACCGATGGCCGCAGCCAGGCGCACGGCCGCACCCTCGGCAGGGGCCCGGCCCGACAGAATCTCCGTGGATCCAACCTTCACGTTGTCGCCGCTGATCCGCCAGTCCGCGGCCAGTGCCAGCGTCAGACCGCTGCCCAGCGCGTAGCCGGTGACCGCGGCGACGGTCGGCCGTGCAATGGCGGCGACGGCGTCGACCGCGGCCCGGCACACCGCGCCCGCGACGCGCGCTTCCGCGGCGTCGAGGGTGCCGGTCTCGTGGTCGTCGTCGCCGGTGCAGAACACCTCATGGCCGCCGTACACGATGACGGCGTTGACATCGGGCCGCTCGCCCAGCTCCTCGGCGGCCGCGGCGATCTCCCGGCACATCTGGCGGGTCAGGGTGTTGCGCGGTGGCCGGACCAGCAACAGGGTGCCGACGCCGTCGGTGACGTGGATTTCGACGAATTCTGCGGCGAATTCTCGCCTGGTCATCACTGGGTCCTCCCGCCGCGAGCAGCCTTGTACCGCTCGGCGTCGAAGAACTCGATATCCCAGGTGCCCTCGCCCACGGTCAGCACGGGCTCGATGGGGACGATCTTTCGCTCGTCCTTGAGGAGTTCCCCGACGCTGCGGCCAGTCAGCGAGCTCAGTTGAGTCCACGTGGGCGGCAACAAGAACGAATGGCCCTGTTCGAACTCGGTGAGCGCCGCTGCCGGTGTGCGCCAGGCGACGTGGTCACTCTCGGTGTTGTTGCCGTCGGCACGCTGGCCGGCCGGCAGGGCGCCGACGAAGAAGAAGGTGTCGTAGCGGCGGGTGCGTTCCTCTTTGGGGGTGATCCAGTTGGCCCACGGCCACAGCAGGTCAGCGCGCAACATCAGCTTCTCGCGCGCCAGGAACTCGCCGAACGACAGTTCGCGGCTCTCCAGCGCGGTGCGGGATTCGTGGTAGACGGTCGCGTCAGAGACGATGCCGTCCGGATCGTCCACCGGCCCCGCGAACAGGACGCCGGATTCCTCGAAGGTCTCGCGGGCGGCGGCACACACCAGCGCACCGGCCAGTATCGGGTCCACTCCGAACTTCTCGGCCCACCAGGTGCGGTCGGGTCCGGTCCAGGCGACGTCGGCTTCCCGGTCACGCTCGTCGACGCCGCCGCCGGGGAACACCGTCATGCCGCCGGCGAAAGCCATGGACATGGTTCGGCGCATCAGGAAGACCTCGATGCCCGGGGCGCCGTCGCGCACCAGCATCACAGTGGCCGCGGGCCTGGGGTGCAGCGGATCAGCTTCGGTCATGTACGCCTCCTGTGCGCCGCGCGACTGCGGGTACGGCGAGCGAAGTAGCGCCCGTCGAGGTACTCCAGGGCAATCGACTGGCCGAAGGCCTGGGAGAGATTCTCGGATGTCAGCACGTCGCGCAGCAGGCCGGCGGCGACGGCCTGACCTTCGGCGAGCAGCAGGCAGTGCGTGAAGCCCTCCGGGATCTCTTCGACGTGGTGGGTCACCAGGACCGAGGCCGGGGCATCCGCGTCCGCAGCCAGATCGGCCAGCCGGGCCACCAGTTCTTCGCGCCCGCCGAGGTCCAGCCCGGCGGCCGGCTCGTCGAGCAGCAACAGCTCCGGGTCGGTCATCAGGGAGCGGGCGATCAGCACTCGCTTGCGCTCGCCCTCGGACAGGGTGCCGTAGCGGCGGTCGGCGAGGTGTTCGGCGCCGACGCTCTCCAGGGTGTCCAGCGCGCGGTGGTAGTCGACGTCGTCGTACTGTTCGCGCCACCGGCCCAGCACGGCGTACCCGGCGGAGACCACCAGGTCCCGCACCACCTCGTCGTCCGGTATCCGCTGCGACAGCGCCGAACTGCTGAGCCCGATCCGCGACCGCAGCTCGGACATGTCGGTGCGGCCCAGCCGCTCGCCGAGGACGAACGCCGTGCCCGAGGACGGATGTTCGACCGCGGCCGCCATGCGCAGCAGCGACGTCTTGCCGGCGCCGTTGGGGCCGAGGACGACCCACCGCTCGTCGAGTTCCACCGACCAGTCGATCGGACCGACCAGGGTGGCTCCGCCGCGGCGCAGTGTCACCCCGGAGAATTGGATCAGGAGGTCCGGATCTGGCAGGGCGTCGAGTTCTGCGGGATTGTCGCTGAAGGCGCCGGGCACTCGCTCATCGTAGCCACGGCCGGTTCATCCTCTTGTCGGCCGGCCCGGTCCCCCACCACGTGCGCCCAGCCGCTGGCAGCGAGCCACCGACCCGGGGTGCACCGCAGCACCAGTTGCACCAGCGGCCCAATCCCCAAGGCGTACACCAGGGTTCCGACGCCGACAGTGCCGCCCAGCAGCCACCCCGCAGCCACCACGGTGACCTCGATGCTGGTCCGGACCAGTCGCACCGACCACCCGGTCCGGGCCACCAGCCCCGTCATCAGCCCATCACGCGGACCCGGCCCCATCCCGGCACCGATGTACATCACCGTGCTCAGGGCGTTGAGCACGACAGCGCCGACCATCATCACGGTGCGCACCGGCAGCGTCGCCGGCTGCGGCAGCACCGCGAGTGCGGCGTCGACGGTGACGG
The DNA here is from genome assembly GCF_058790275.1 of Mycobacterium sp. FW102-FHT13B02. NCBI lineage: Bacteria > Bacillati > Actinomycetota > Actinomycetes > Mycobacteriales > Mycobacteriaceae > Mycobacterium > Mycobacterium sp. FW102-FHT13B02. The sequence continues at coordinate 37,977 of NZ_JBYTCM010000031.1, read as the reverse complement.
AGATGACGATGACATTGGCGACGGTGCCGACACCCGGCCGGGTCCGCAGCGGAATCCAGCCCAGCAGCACCACGACGCCGACGAGCGCCGTGGCGCCGCCGATGGTGAGCCCGGTGTGCTTGGCGAGGCCCTGATGAAAGACGTCCCACGGGTCCAGGCCGAGGCCGGCCCGCACGAACAGCGCCATCGAGAGGCCGTACCCACTCAGACCCGCCAGCAGCAGCGCCGAGCGGACGGCACCGGCTGTCACGCGGGAGCCAGGGGCGCGTCTTGCCGTCACGGTCACCTGTGGTCCTGGAAGCGAGCGCGGATGGCGTCCAGTTCGTGCCGCACCCGGGCAGCATCGAGATCGTGGACATCGGCGCGGTTGTCGCGCCTCGACTGGGCCCGCTTCTCCGCCAGTTTTGATAGCCAGTTCGTTCGCATATTTCCAGTTTCTCGACCAACTGGCTTGCCATTCAATAGCCAGTTATCCAATACTGGCTTCAATGTCGATCGAGATGTCAGCCAGATCACTGGACGAAGTCCTACTGGCACGAGAACTGGGCAACTGGCGCACCTCCAGCCTCAGCGGTCCCGCCTATCTGGGCCTGGCCGACGCGATCCGCCTGCTCATCGTCGACGGCCGTCTTCCGGTCGGCGCCCGGTATCCCAGCGAACGCGCGCTGGCCGACGCCCTGCGCGTCTCCCGCACCACCGTCACCGCCGCCTACGCCCAGCTGCGCGAGGACGGCTACCTCAATGCCCGGCGCGGCGCCCGCAGCACCACGGCGCTGCCGCACGCAGCGACGGCGGCCGGGCCCATCCCCGCCGTGCGGACAGGCACGCTCAGCCTGGCCGATGCCGCTCCGTCCGCACCGGCGGCCGCCACCCTCGAGGCCTTCGCCCGCGCGGCCCAGCGCCTGGCCCCGCATCTGCACGACATCGGCATCGAACTTGCCGGCGTCTCCGAGCTTCGCCAGGCTATAGCCGAAAGATATTGCGCCAGAGGCCTTCCCACCGATCCCGACGAGATCATGGTGACCACCGGAGCGCTGCACGCGATCAATCTGGTGCTGGCCACCTATGTCCGCCCGGGCGACCGGGTGCTGATCGAACAGCCGACGTACCACGGGGCCATCTCAGTGATCGCCGCATCGGGAGCCCGCCCGGTGCCGGTCAGCATGACCGACGACGGCTGGGAACTCGATGCCACGGCGGCCGCCATGCGGCAACTGGCCCCGACTCTGGCCTATCTGATCGTCGACAACCACAACCCGACCGGGCTGAGCCTGCCGGCCGCAGGCCGCGAACGCCTCGCGCGCATCATCTCCGAGACCCGGACCCGCACCATCATCGACGAAACCATCTGCGACATCTGGCTGGACGAGCCGCTGCCGCCGCCGCTGGTCTCCTATCTGGACAGTCGCCGCGACCTGGTGATCACCGTCGGCTCGATGTCGAAGTCCTTCTGGGGCGGCCTGCGGGTCGGCTGGATTCGCGCCGAACGGTCCACCCTGGCCGCCATCGCGGCGGTCCGCCCGTCGATCGACCTGGGCACCGCCATTGTCGAGCAACTGGCGTCGGCCGACCTGCTCCGGCAGGCCGAGACCGTGCTGCCGGCTCGTCGCGAACTGTTGCGCACGCGCCGAGAATTGGTGAGTTCGCTTCTGCAGGAACAACTTCCGGACTGGACGGCCAGCCCGTGCCACGGCGGCATGTCGATGTGGATGCGGCTGCCCGCGCCCATGAGCTCGGCGCTGTCCGCCGCCGCGTCACGAATGGGGCTCGTCATCCCGGCGGGTCCGCGCTTCGGAGTCGACGGCACCCTGGAGCGCTTCATCCGGGTGCCCTACACCCAGCCAGAGGAGCGCCTGCGCGAATCGGTTGCCGTGCTGGCTCAGGCTTGGCGCAGCGTCACCGGCGCGGGTACACCGGACGCGCACGCCCTCATCGTCTGAGTCGGTGGTCTGGAGCGCTTACTGGTTGCTCTGGATGAGGCCGATGCAGGTACCGATGTGCTCCGGTGTGCACGGAATGCCGTTCACCGTCTGCAAGCCGCCCACCGACTGGGTGACGTTCGCGCCGCCGGTACCGCTGTTGGTGGTCTGCGGCGGCACCGCCTGCGGGCCGACCCCCGTCGACTGGCCGCTGACGCACACGCCGTCGAAATGGCTGGGCACCGTGCCCCACGGGCAGGCGTAGGCCGGGGCGGCGGCCGTCAGCGAGACGACCGACAAAGGACCGGCGACCAGCGCGACAGCACTCACACCAACCAGAACCGCACGCTTCATGTCACCATCTCCCCACAATTGCGCAGCAAATCAACATCAACAGTCACCACTGTAACGCCACACCGGACTCAGTGCGTCCTCGCTACGGAATCTCGACCCTGCGCACCACGCCGTCAACGGCGTCAGCGGCCTCGATCTCGCCACGCGTGATGCCCAGGATGAACAGCACGGTGTCCAGGTACGGGTGGCTCAGCGACGCGTCGGCGACCTCCCGCAGCGCCGGCTTGGCGTTGAACGCCACCCCGAGCCCGGCGGCCGACAGCATGTCGATGTCGTTGGCGCCATCGCCGACCGCGACGGTCTGCTCCATGGGCACGCCGGCCTGGTTGGCGAAGTCGCGCAGCGCCTTGGCCTTGCCGGGGCGGTCGACGATCGGGCCCGTCACCCGCCCGGTCAGCTTGCCGTCGACGATCTCCAGGTGGTTGGCCGCCACGAAGTCGAGCATCAGTTCTTCGGCCAGCGGCTCGATCACCTGACGGAACCCGCCCGACACCACACCGCAGTGGTAGCCCAGCCGGCGCAGCGTACGCAGCGTGGTCCGCGCGCCGGGGGTGAGCTCGATCTGGTCGGCCACCTCGTCGACCACCTCGGCCGGCAGGCCGGCAAGCGTCGCCACTCGTTCCCGCAGCGACTCCTCGAAGTCCAGTTCACCGCGCATGGCGGCCTCGGTGATCGCGGCGACCTTGGCCTCGGCGCCAGCGCGGGCGGCCAGCATTTCGATGACCTCGCCCTGGATCAGTGTCGAGTCGACGTCGAACACGATGAGCCGCTTGGCCCGGCGGGCCAGGCTGTAATCCTCGAGCGCGATGTCGACGCCCTCGTCCACCGCGACACGGGCCAGCGCGGCCTGCAACTGGGCGTAGGCCCCGCCCACCGGCGGCACCGACACCCGCAGTTCCAGACCGGTCACCGGGTAGTCGGACACCCCGCGGATGAAGTCGATGTTCACCCCGAGCGCCGCGACCTCACGAGCGACGACCGTGAAGGCACCGGCGGTGATGGGCCGGCCCAGCACCACGATGGTGTGGGTCGACGGTTCGGTCAGGACGGGCTGATCGTCACTGCTGTCGATCGCGACGTCCAGGCCCAGCTCTCCGATGGCCTGCTGGACATCGGCGCGCAACGTGTCGACGGCCACGTCGGCCGGCACGGCCACCAGCACGCCCAGCGTCAGGCGGCCACGGATGACCACCTGCTCTACGTTCAGCAACTCGACGTTGTGCCGCGACAGCACGCCGAACAGCGTCGACGTGACGCCCGGCTGGTCGAGTCCGGTGACGGTGATCAGCACCGACCCGTTTGGCATTGTCTCCTGCGTCATCCGTCAGGTCCCCTAACGCAGAACCGCCCGCGCCTTAGGCGCGGGCGGGTCGGCTGATTTCTAGTGGTGCGATCGGCCGATGTGCGCTTCGGCGCGCATCCGCTCGACCATGTGCGGGTAGTGCAGCTCGAACGCCGGTCGCTCCGAACGGATCCGGGGCAGCTCGGTGAAGTTGTGCCGCGGCGGCGGGCACGACGTGGCCCACTCCAGGGAGTTGCCGTAGCCCCACGGGTCATCGACCACGACGGGCTCGCCGTAGCGCCAGCTCTTGAACACGTTCCACACGAAGGGCAGCGTGGACAGGCCCAGGATGAAGGCACCGATGGTCGAGATCACGTTCAGCGTGGTGAAGCCGTCGGTGGGCAGGTAGTCGGCGTACCGACGCGGCATGCCCTCGTCGCCGACCCAGTGCTGGACCAGGAAGGTGGTGTGGAAGCCGATGAAGGTCAGCCAGAAGTGCAACTTGCCCAGGCGCTCGTCGAGCAGCCGGCCCGTCATCTTCGGGAACCAGAAGTAGATGCCCGCGTAGGTGGCGAACACGATGGTGCCGAAGAGCACGTAGTGGAAGTGCGCGATGACGAAGTAGCTGTCGGTCACGTGGAAGTCCAGCGGCGGGCTGGCCAGCAGCACACCCGACAGACCACCGAGGAGGAAGGTGATCAGGAAGCCGACCGAGAACAGCATGGGCGTCTCGAAGGTCAACTGGCCCTTCCACATGGTGCCGATCCAGTTGAAGAACTTGATGCCGGTCGGAACCGCGATCAGGAACGTCATGAAGGAGAAGAACGGCAGCAGGACGGCGCCGGTGGCGTACATGTGGTGCGCCCACACGGCGACCGACAGGGCGGCGATACCGAGCGTCGCGTAGATCAGGGTGGTGTAACCGAAGATCGGCTTGCGGCTGAACACCGGGAAGATCTCCGAGACGATGCCGAAGAACGGCAGCGCGATGATGTACACCTCGGGGTGCCCGAAGAACCAGAACAGGTGCTGCCACAGCAGGACGCCGCCGTTGGCGGGGTCGTAGATGTGCGCGCCCAGGTGGCGGTCGGCGGCCAGGCCGAACAGCGCGGCGGTCAGCAGCGGGAAGGCCAGCAGCACCAGGATCGAGGTCACCAGGATGTTCCAGGTGAAGATCGGCATGCGGAACATGGTCATACCCGGGCAGCGCATGCAGACCACGGTGGTGACCATGTTGACCGCGCCCAGGATGGTGCCCAGACCACCGACGGCCAGGCCCACGATCCACAGGTCGCCACCCGCACCGGGCGAGTGGATCGCGTCGGTCAGCGGCGAGTAGGCGGTCCAGCCGAAGTCAGCGGCACCACCGGGGGTGATGAAGCCGGCGATGGCGATCATCGCGCCGAACAGGAACAGCCAGAACGAGAAGGCGTTCAGACGCGGGAACGCCACGTCAGGGGCGCCGATCTGCAGCGGCAGCACCAGGTTGGCGAAGCCGAACACGATGGGGGTCGCGTAGAACAGCAGCATCACCGTGCCGTGCATGGTGAACAGCTGGTTGAACTGCTCATTAGACAGGAACTGCAGTCCCGGCAGGGCCAGCTCGGTGCGCATGAACAGCGCCATCAGGCCACCGATGAAGAAGAACACGAAGCAGACGACGCAGTACATGATGCCGATCAGCTTGTGATCGGTGGTGGTCACCAGCTTGTAGATCAGGTTGCCCTTGGGTCCCATACGCTCCGGGAACGGGCGACGAGCCTCGAGTTCTCCGATTGGGGGCGCTTCGGCTACCAACAGATCCTCCAAATGTTCCGGGCGAATGGATCGAGCACACGGGGCATCCCATGTTGTCTGCCGGTGATCTTATCCTCCATCGCACGGCATTGCGGCGAGGGTCCTACAAACTGTCGTAATTGGCTCGTGGCAGCGCCATTCCCGGCGTTGCGCCGGTGGCCGCGACCGCACCTCGCCTGGGCCGCACCGCGCGGGTGTTACCGTCGGCCACGTGCAGTTTCCGACTTCCCGTACCCGGCGGTTCAGCGCGAGCGCAGCGGTCCTCACCGCCCTCAGCGCGGCGGTCGCGACCGTCCTCACGGGCTGCTCGGGCCACACCAGCCAACCGCAGGCAGCCAGCCCAGCTCCCATCACCAGCACCACCCGTATCGCCACTGCAGGTGTGTTGGGCAACCAGCGCCGGCCCGATGACTCGTGCGCGCCCGACCCGGCAGCATTGGACCCCGATCTGATTGGCGGCTCAGCCGCCGGCGGCCCGCCGACGCGCCAGGTCCAGCACGCGGCCGGCGCCACCGACGTCAAGGCCGACCCGCAGCGCATCGTCGTGCTCTCGGGCACAGCGCTCGACGCGCTGTGCGCGCTGGGACTGCAGTCCCGCGTCGTCGCCGCGGCAACTCCGACGGATTCGTCGGGCCAGACGTCATATCTGGGCACCGTCATCCACAACGTGCCCGGGACCGGCACCCGCAGTGCACCCGACATGGCCGCCATCAAGGCGGCCAATCCCGACCTGATCATCGGCTCGCAGGCATCGGCGACGTCCGACACCTACGGCGCGTTGTCGGCCATCGCGCCGACGGTGCTCACGGGCGCCTCCGGCGCCGCCTGGCAAGACGATCTGCGCATGGTCGGTGCGGCCACCGGGCGCGGCGCTGCCGCGGGCGCACTGGTCGACGGGTTCAACGCCGACGCCACCAAGGTCGGCGGACAGAACGACGCCTCGCACTTCCAGGTGTCGGTGGTGCAGCTGACCGAGGGCGCCATGCGCGTCTGGGGCGCGAACAACTTCCCCGGCAGCGTGCTGGCCCGGATCGGCGCGGATCGCCCCGCACCGCAACGGTTTACCGACAAGCCGTACCGCGAGATCGACATCTCGAAGCTGGGTCCCGGCACCGATTTCTCGTCGGCCGACGGCGACATCGTCTACCTGTCGTTCGACTCCCCCGCTGCCAAGGACCGGGCCGCCGCCCTGCTGGACAGCCCGGCCTGGAAAAAGCTCGCGGCGACCCGTGACAACCGGGTGTTCGTGGTGAACAACGAGGTCTGGCAGACGGGTCAGGGCATCGTGGCGGCCCGCGGCATGCTCGACGACCTGCACTGGCTCAACGCGCCCATCAACTGACGCTCATTCGGCGCCCTGCAATGCCTGCTGGCCGAACTGCCCGAGTGCCAGCGACCCCTCGGGCAGCACCAGCTCGCCCGCCTCGATGCGCTCCCGGAGATAGGCGAAGGTCTGCGCGGTCTGCGCGAAGAGATGCTCACCGGCGCGTAGCGCGGGGCGGCTCTGCGCGTCCGGGGCGGTGAACTGGGGCAGCGGGCTGACCTCGGTGTAGTAGTCGACATTGAAGAACAGCGGGAACGAGTACCGTTCCTCGGCCACCTTGCGCACGCGGTGGCTGGTCGCCACGAACGCGCCGTTGGTCCACAACTCGAGCAGGTCGCCGATGTTGACGACGAACGCGCCGTCGACCGGCGGGACGTCGATCCATTCACCCGCGCCGTTGAGCACCTCCAACCCGGGTGCCGTGGGCTTGAGCAGCGTGAAGCATTCGTAGTCGGTGTGCGCGCCGATGCCGACACTGTCTTTGGCGTCCGGGTTGTACGGGTAGTGGATCAGCCGCAACTGGCTGGGCGTCTTGGCGGCGTGCCGAGAGAACACCTCGGGGTCTTCACCGAGGGCCACCGCGAAGGCCCGCAGCAGCCGCTGCCCTACCGCCAGCAGTGCCTGGTAGTAGGCAGTCACGGCGGCGGCGAACCCCGGCAGCTCAGGCCACACGTTGGGGCCCAGCATCGGGTTGCCGGAAAGGTAGTCAGGGTCGTCCGCGGGCAGGTCGAGAGCGGTGTCGAAGGCTTCTTTCAAATCCGGGACGGTGCCTGCCAAGCCCTCCTCACCGACGGGCACATAGCCTCGGTGACAGCGAGACAACCCGATGTAGGTGCGCATCTTCTCTGCCACCGGCAGCGCGAAGAACTCCTTCACGGCGGCGAGCATGGCAGTGAACAGGGACTCATCGATACCGGTACCACTGATGTAGAAGAAGCCGACTTCGGCTGCCGCACGGCCGATCTCGGCGGCCACGCGCTCCTGCTCGGCACGCTCGGGCGAGTACAGCCCACTGATGTCGATGACGGGCACCGACGTGAATGACGTTATGCCACCCATGAATCCACATTCCCTTCCGATTCATCCACCGTCCAGTGCACGTCGTTGGCCTGGATTTCATTGCCGGACACCCTGATTCGCAGCGCCCGGTACTCGTCCCCACCGACGGCACCGATGAGCACCTGCGCCCGATCAGCCCAGCCGAAGTGCCCGCCGGCCCGGACGAGCAGGGCCGGGGCGCCGTCCGGCCCAGACAGGAACAAGGCCCCCGCCGGACCGTCGTGCGGGTCGCGGACCCAATGTTCGACGTAGTTCTCGTGTACGCCCGTTTCGACGAGAACGTCACCTTCCCAGTGCATTTCACCGGCATCCGGGAAGGGCCCCGGCGGTTGCACGTCTACCGCGCGGTGCCATTCGAAGACGCCGCCGTGCTGCGCCAGCGTGCCCGCGAAACCACGAGAGTCGACGTAGGCGCTCGGGCCCTGCAGCCACAGCACACCGGGCTTGTCGTCCCGGCTGTCGTCCGCCTCGATGAGCAGGGTGCGTTGCCACAGTCCGGCGCAGTCCCTCACCAGCACCGTCACCATCCACTCCCGTCGTTTCGCTCGCTCTCGCCGCTGTCCGCCCAGCGGCTCTGTAGCGCCCGTAGCCCGTCCGTGGTGGGCACCCCGAGTGCCCGTACCCTGGCGATGCCGCCGTCGGGGTAGGCCTGTACGCGCAGCGCTGTCACCCCGGGCACGTCGACCGGGAAGACCTGGCGCGCGTCAGGGATCAGCGCCGTGCGTGTCAGTACCGGCACGTCGAAAGCGACCCGGCCCCAACCGTGTTCACGATCAGGACCGCCGCGGCTGCCCAGCACCGAAACCTCGGAACTGGCGTTGAACACGAAGTAGCTCGTGTCGATCTCGATGCGGCGCAGGTCCGCGGGGACGGCGAACGAGATGATCACCGCGTCGTGGGTGTCGGGGCCGATGTCGCGGCGACGGCGGGTCTCCCACCCGTCGCCCATGTTGTACGGCCGGTTCGGCGCGACCAGCGAAGCGGCGCTGGAATAGAAACTGTCGCTGCACCATTCGACGCGCCCGCCCTGCTCGAGGCCGGATACCTCGACGGTCACTCCGGCCCACAACGCCGGGTCCGGGATCACCTCGCCATAGGCGCGCAGCCGCGCGACACCGCCGTCGGACTGCAATCGCAGCCGCAGATGCGTCCACCGGCGTGGGTCTGTCACCGCCAGCGGGTTCTGCGAATCGGCCTTGAGCACAGTCATTTCCACGATCGGCGTCCACACCACGCCGGGCCCGGCGGGATCGGCGGTCCGCTCGAGTGCGCAGGCGTCGACGGCGCAGGCTGTCGGGTGATTGCCGGAGAAGAACCGGGTGTCCACGTCGACGGTGTGCACCCGGCCGGGTGCGCCCAGCCGGATGATCGCCCAGTCACCGTCCCGGCCGGCGTGGCGCCTGGTCTCCCAGCCGTCCACCACTTCGCCGCGCAGATCGTAGGTACCGGGTACGAAGGCCGGCTCAGCCGGATCGACGAGCCGCTCCTTGAAACCGAATGACTCGTCGCTAGCGGCCACCACGCTGCCTCCGATGACGCGAGAGGCGAGATCGACGTCGGTCATGAACCCGGAACTCCCAGCTCCAGCGCTGTTGACAGGGGCCAATGGCTGCGCGGGTTGTCCGGCCCGGGTGCGTACACCCCGGCCTTGCTCGTGGACAGCCCCAGCCCGACGACCGCTTGCGCGAGCGCGACCGCCGCGGCCACCCCGTCGACGGCGGGAATGCCCAGTTTCGCCGAGATAGCCGCCGCCACCCCGGCCATCCCGGCGCAGCCCAGACAGACGACGTCGGCCCCGTCCTCGGCGATAGCACGGGCGGCCGTGTCGACGATGGCCTGTACGGCACCGGCCGGGTCGGCGTCCAACTCGGCGGTGCCCAGGCCGCAGGCCCGCACAGAAGCACAGTGCGCGTTCAGCCCCGCCAGCAGCAGACGGTCTTCGATCGCCGGGATCGAGCGGGCCAGTGTGGTGACCACCGAGAACCGCCGACCGATCAGATGTGCCACGTGCGCCGCACATTCAGCGATATCGAAGACGGGCACGGTGAGCATCTCGGCCAGCGCGTCTCGGCCGTGCTCACCGAATCCGGCCAGTACCACCGCGTCGAAATCCCACTCCCCGTCCGCGGTGATCCGGTCCACGACATCCATCACACCCACCGCCGACAGGTAGCTCTCCGCGGCGGAATCGATCGCCTCGGCGCCGAAGAGCGGCGACCTGCAGACGATCTCGGTACCAGGCTGGGCGGCCGCCTGCGCCGCGGCCGCGATCTCTGCGGTCATCGCCGCCGACGTGTTCGGATTGAGCACCAGAATTCTCATACCGACTCCCTTATCCTGACCGGCGCGGGTACACCCGCCACCCAGGTCTGCAACACCGAACCCCGCAGGCGCACACCGTCGTACGGGCTCACCGGGTGCCGGTGCCGGAGCGCCGCCGCACGCACCGTCTCCTCGGCGTCCGGATCGAAGGCGCACAGGTCGGCTCGCATCCCCACCGCGATCCGGCCGCGGTCCGGGTAGCCGGCCAATGCGGCCGGCCGTTCCGACATCCACCGGCTGAGCTCGGTCACCCCGAATCCACGCGCCGCGGCCTGCGTCCAGGTGGCGCGTGGGCCCAACTGCAGTGAGCTGACGCCGCCGAAGGCGCGCCCGAAATCGCCGCCGGCCTTGTGGTGCGGAGCGCACGGCGAATGATCGGAAACCACGAGGTCCAACGTTCCCTCGGTGAGGGCTGCCCAGAGCTGTTCGCGGTTGGCCCCGTCGCGGATCGGCGGGCACGCGGCGAACTCGGTGCCGCCGTCGGGAACGTCCTCGGCACCGAAAGTCAGGTAATGCGGGCAGGTTTCCGCCGTGATGGGAAGGCCTTCGGCTTTGGCCGCGGCCAGCAGCGGCAGCACCTGGGCGCTGGCCACGTGCACGATGTGCACCCTGGCGCCGGTCGTGCGCGCCGCATCGACGACGAGGGTGACGGCGTCGAGCTCGGCGGCGTCGGGGCGCGCGGCCAGAAATGACCGGTAGTCACGACCGGCCGGCCGCGGGCTGGCCTCGATCACCGCGTAGCTCTCGGCGTGCACCAGCAAGAGCGAATCCAGTTGGGCGATTCTGCCCATTGCGGCACGCAACTGCGCTGGAGTCAGATGCGGAAAGTTCGGGTTACCCGAATCGGCGAGGAAGCATTTGAAGCCGCGCACTCCCGCTGCTGCCAGCGCAGCCAACTGGTCCAGGTTATCGGGCACGACACCACCCCAGTACCCCACATCGACGTGGCAATTACCCTCGGCTGCTGCCTCTTTGGCGATGAGCGCCGGGACGCTGGTGGTCACCGGGTCGGAGTCCAGCGGCATGTCGACCAGCGTCGTGATACCGGCTGCGGCGGCGGCCTCGGTGGCCGTGGCGAATCCCTCCCACTCGGTGCCGGGTTCGTTGACATGAACGTGGGTGTCGACGAATCCCGGCAGCAGTACTGCGGTATCGGGTATCCGAACCTGCTCGGCGGCGGGGCAATCCGCGTCGACCGAGCCGACGAACTCGATCCGGCCGGCGGATACCCCGACCGCCGCCGGACGCAGATCGCCGTCGACAAGCGCCCGATCCGCTCGCAGCACACAGTCCATCACGATGCGACCGGGCCGAACCTGCGGTGGAAGTGTTCGGTCAACTCGGGCCAGACATGCGGGTCATGTCCGGGTATCAGCTGAAACCCTTTGTCGGTGGCCAGCTTCTTGAGTTTGCGAATCGGTTCGATGGTGTCCTGCGGGTCAACGTCGATGAAACCGCCGATGGCGAGCTCGTGCTCGATGTTCTCGGTCAGGTCGGCCGCGTCGAAGGCGAACACGAAGCCGTCACCACCGACGGAATCGTCGAGTTGAACCACGAAGCTCTGATGCCCCGGCGTGTGGCCGTACGTCGGCACCGCGGTGATCCCCGGGGCTATCTCGGCTTCTCCATCGGCAAGGCGCCATTCGATATTCGGGTCATCGAAGTCCACCCGCACAATCGCATTGCGTTCGGGCTCAGGGTGATTCGACAGTCCGTATTCGAGCTCACGGCGCTGGGCGTGCACCGGCACCTTGCCGGCGAACAGTTTCAGCCCGCCGGCATGATCGTGGTGCAGGTGACTGACGGCGACGGTGTGAATGTCGCCGAAATCCACCCCGACCTCCGCGAGACGCTGCTCGATGGGCTCGCCGGGACCGGGCAGCACCGGGCGGTATTCGACGGTCGGGAAGAACCGCCGGTACAGCGCCGGGTCCCGCACGAGGGCGGTGTTGAAACCGGTGTCGAGCAGCACCCAGCCACCGTCGGTCTGCAGCAATACCCCGGGCACCGGTTCGCGCAGCCGCTCCTGGCGTGGTGCGCCGTACACCGACACCGACTTCGGCAGTTCCTCCCAGCCCAGTGTCAGCAGGATGATCCGGCGCACACCGGGTTTGCCGACCAGGGTCGCCATCAGCCCACCGACAACGCGGCCAGCCGCAGCGAATTGGGGTTGGTCACCACGTGGGCCTGCTCGACGCCTTTGAGCCAGGGCTGCGCCACCATGAAGTCGTTGACGTCGGCGACGTTCAGCCAGCAGCCCGTCTTGACCGCTTCCTCACCAGCGGTGGAGAAGTCCGGCGCCGAGTCGTTGGGCAGACCAGCGGCCAACGCGGCGCTGACCGGTGGTGCTGAACACCCGAAGAAGTTCAGGCCGCCGTCGGCATCCCAGGAGATGTGCCCCCAGGTGTAAGGCGACGGCGCATCCGGCCAGCCGAGGTAGGTCAAGATCTCCGGTGCACCCTGTCCGTCACCGCCGACCCAGCCATAGATTTCCGATGTGGGGTACGCCTGCACCTTGGCGGTCAGCCCGGCCGCGGCCAGCTCGGTCTGAATCAGGTTGCTGATCAACTGATTATCCGGGTTGCTGGAGTCGTAGCCGATGGTGACGGTCTTCTGGTCGGCAGGCAATTTCCCGGCGATCGCCGAAAGCGCCGACGGATCGTGCGGGACCGTCTGCTTGCCGAACTCCGCGGCCATCATGTTGGGCGGATAGATCTGCTCGGCCTTCTTGCCGCGGCCGAAGTACGTCTGCTTGACCAGTTCGTCGACGTCGACCGCCTGCATCACGGCAGTGCGAGTCTTGACGTCCGTCATGATGCCCTTGCGCGGGTTGACGTACACGTAGTTGGACATCATCGTCGGCAGCGAGTAGTTGGCGAACGACTTGTTGTTCAGATAGGACTGGACCGCCGACGACGGCAGGTCATGCAGGATCGCGGCCACCTGTCCGTTGTTGAACTGCAGCTGCTGTGCCGACACATCGGTGATCACCGGGATGTCGACCTTCTCGAAATACGGTTTGGTGCCCCAATAGTCGGGGAAGGCGGCCAGTGCGTAGTGCGAACCCACCTGCGCATCCGTCAGCACGAACGGGCCCGTCCCGAGATCGTGAGTGGTCAGGTAGCCCTGTGCGTTGTCGGTACCGGCGTTCTTCTTCAAACCCTCGGGGCTGAGCATCCGGGGACCATAGGGACACGCCAGGTAGTCGAGGAACGCCGAGTTCGGCGCCTTCAACGTAATGGTGACACCGTAATCACCTTGCGTGGTAACCGATTCCACATCCTTGACCATGTAGGCCGGCCCTTGATTGACCGCGAGTCTGCGATCGAACGACGCCTTGACCGCCGCCGAGGTGAACGGCGTGCCATCGTGAAACTTGACGCCCTCCCGAAGTTTGAACGTGTACACCTTGTTGTCCGGCGATGCCGTCCAGCTCGTGGCCAGCAGCGGCTCCAGCACGGCCTTGTCGACACCGGCCTTGTACTGCAGCAGTCCTTCGTAGTTGTTGGTGGTCAGCAGCAGGCCCTGGCCGGCGTAGTAGATGTCAGGGTCCGGCGGCTGGCCCGGGTCCTGCAGGAACGACAGGTGCAGCACCTTGTCGGTGGGAGCGGCATTCGGAGTGCTTCCGCCGCCGGAATTCGAGCCGCCACAACCACTCAACGCCAACATGACCGCCGCAGCTGTGGCCGCTGCCCGCCACCCGCCGCGGGAACGAGCGGGGACCTTGTGGCTCTTCATCATCGGGCAGCTCCTTCGAGGGTGGGGTGGGACACTTCGGGACTCATGTCGGCAAAAGCCGCGACGATTTCATCGGTGGTTCGCATGGCACCGTCCTGCAGGTACTCCATGGCATCCAGGGCGGCGTCGTGCCGGTACTGCGACGAGCCCCCGACGCAGTCGGTGACGACCCGCACGTAGAAGTCGCGCTGGTGCGCATCAGCGAACGTGTAATGCACACACACGTCGGTGAGGCCGCCGATCAGGATGAGCGTCGAGGCCTTGAGGCCGGACAGCACGATCTCGAAATCGGTTCCGATGAAGCCGGAATAGCGGCGCTTGACGATATGGAACTCGTGACCCGGGCCCGAGAAGTCGGGCAGCAGCGCGGGATGCAGGGGTGTGCCGGGCCGGCCGTCGACGCAGTGCACGCCTTCGGCACCGTCGAGTTCGCGGCCGAAGTCAATCCCGTTGGGGCGGTGCACCTCTTGGAAGAACACGATCGGGATGCGCGCGGCGCGTGCGGCAGCGATCAGCCGCTGCGCCCGGGCAATGCGGTCGTCGTATCCGGCCATGTGCGCGATGCCGACCAGTTCGGCCGGCATATCGCCGGACTCCTGCATGTCGACCACGACCAGCACGGGATTGCCCACGATGAGCGGCTGTCTCGGCATCTAACCTCCAGTGATTGCGATACGCGGATCGGCGGCGGCCTGGAGCAGGTCCACAACCGTGTTGATGACGACGTAGATCGCGCCCAGCATCAGGGTGACGCCGGCGATCGCGGGAAAGTCCGCCACCGGAATGCTCTGCGCGATGTACTGTCCGATGCCGGGCCAGCCGAATACCTGCTCGACCACCAGAACACCCGAAAACATCAGGCCCACTTGGAGTCCCGCCATCGACAGCGCGGCGCCAACCGAATTGCGCAGCACATGCCGGGCCAGAATCTGGGTCTCGGACAGCCCTTTGGCCCGCGCGGTCCGCGCGTAGTCGCTGTCGATATCGGCCAGCAGGCTGCTGCGCAGCACCCGGCCGATCGCGACCGCGGGACCGATCGCGATGACGAACGCCGGCAGGATCAGATGGTGCATCGCATCGGCCACGACGTCGAGCCGCGCGTGGAGCAGCCCGTCGACGGTGAGCATGCCGGTCGGTCCCGTCGGCGGATTCGCGACCGCGATCCGGCCGCCCGCCGGTACCCAGCCCAAGTCCTGATAGAACACGATGAGCCCGAGGATGCCGAGCAGGAACATGGGCGCCGACGATCCGGTGAACAACACGGCCCGAAGCACACTGGCGCCGCGCCAATTCAGAGTCGTGCTGAAAGCGAAGAGGACCGCGAGCGCAATGGCGATGACCAGACCGCACAAGGCCAGCTCAAGGGTCGCCGGGACGAACGACGCGAGATCGGACACCACCGCATGCCGGGTCCGATACGAGGTGCCCAGATCGCCGGTCGCCGCGCCCACCAGGTAGTGCCAGAACTGCACCAGCACAGGGTCATTGAGGCCCAATGCCGCGCGCCGCGCCGCGACCGCGTCGGCGGAGGCCTGCGCACCGAGCTGCGCCTTGACCGGATCGAGCGGCGAGATGTTCTGCAGGACGAACATCACCGCCGTCAGTGCCACCAGAATGGCCACCATCGCCCCGAGCCGGGACGCCACGAACGTCTTCATGGGTAGTACTCACCTCCCTTCGCGTACGCCGTCAGCGCCGCCACGCAGTCCGGTTTCATCACACGGTCGACTTCATGAGATTGCGCAGGCAGTCACCGGAGATGTTGGCGACCAGAGCCAGCACCAGCACGCCCAGCCCCGGCATCACCGGAATCCACCACTGCTGCAGGAAGTAGCTCAGGTTGCGCGCGGAGTCGGCCCCGAGCTCCGGCGCCGGCGCGGCTTGACCGAGCCCGAGAAAGGACAGGCCGGCCAGGGTGAGGATCAGGGTGCCGATATCGAGGCTGGCCGCGACCAGCGCGCCCGGCACCGCACCCGGCAGCAGGTGCCGGGTGGCGAGTCGAAATCGGCTGACGCCGGCCAGTTTTGCCGCTTCGACGTGTGGCCGGGCCGCGAGCCGAGCCACCTCACCGCGCACCAGCCGGGCATAGAACGGCCACCACACGATGGACACCGCGACCAGCGTGTGCAGGAAACTCGGTCCCAGCGCGGCCACCACCGCGATGGCCAGCACGGGAGCGGGGAGGGACAGGAAGCCGTCGGTGACCCGCATCAGCGTCGAGTCGATCCAACCGCCCGCCGTCCCGGCGACCAGGCCTACGAGGCCGCCGATCAGCAGACCCAGCGCCACGACCGCCAGCGCCGCCAGCCAACTGGACCGCGCGCCATAAAGTACGCGCGAGAAGATGTCGCGGCCCACGCTGTCGGTGCCGAGCAGGAACCCGTGCTCGCCCGGCGCTTGCAACGGCATGCCGACCGGGATCAGCGGATCGTGTGGCGCCAGCAGCGGCACCGCGATGACGGCCAGGGTCACGACGATCACCAGCGAGACCCCGACCCGGTTGACGATCGTCGATCGCGATTGCGGCAGAGCCGGCCGCGTCCGGCCGCGGACGAGGCTCGGGACGGAGAGTGCGACAGCCATCAGGGCACCTTCTTTTCGATACAAGCCACCTGGTGCGCCCCACCGGGCTTGCCCACGAGTCGGATGTCGAGTTCGTCGCCGCTGCACGCTTCGACCGCGATCGGGCACCGCGGATGGAACGCGCACCCCGTCGGCGGCGACAGTGGGCTCGCGGGTTCACCTGGCAGTACCCGTGATTCGCGCCCGAGGTCAGGAATCGCGTCGACCAAGGCACGGGTGTAGGGATGTGTCGGATCTCCGATGACCTGTTCGGCCGGCCCGATTTCCACAATGCGGCCCAGGTACATGACGGCGATGCGATCGGCCACCACGCGGGCGACCGAAAGGTCGTGCGTCACGAATACCACCGACATGTCCAGACTGCGGCGCAGGTCGCCGATGAGGTTGAGCACCGAGGCAGCCAGTGACACGTCCAGCGCGCTGGTCGGCTCGTCACACAGCAATACCGCGGGCGGGACGACGGTTGCTCTGGCCAGCGAAACCCGTTGGCGCTGACCGCCCGAGAGCTGACCGGCCCGCGACTTCGCCACCTCGGCGGGCAGTCCGACCCGGTTGAGGACCTCGATGACGGCATCGCGCCGGGCGGCGCGGTTCAGTTTCGTGCCGCGCAATCGCTCGCCGATCAATTCGCCGACCGAGAGCCAGGGGGTAAGCGAGGCGCCCGCGTCCTGGAACACCATCTGTGGCCGCTCGTCGCCGACGACCTCCACGCTGCCGGTGGTCGCCTTCTCGAGACCGGCCATGACGCGCAGGAGGGTGGACTTTCCCGAACCGCTCTCCCCCACCAGCGCGACCGATTCGCCGTGTCCCACCTGCAACCGCACCCCGCGCAGGGCGTGCAGCTTGCCGCGTGGGGCGACGGCGAACGTCTTGGTCACATCGGTCACCGTGACGGCCGCGGGCAGCTCGGCAGTGACCGGACTGATCGACTGCGCCGCAATGGGTTCCGGTTCACCGACCGCTTCCCGGTCAGGTGTGGACGCATCGGGTGCCAGCAGACACGCGCTGACGCGCCCGGCGCCGACCGAAACGAGGTCGGGCGGCGACTTCTCGCAGTCGTCGGTGGCCTGCTCACAGCGCGGCGCGAAGGCGCATCCCGGCAGCGGCGACAGCGCACTGGGCACCGACCCCGGCATCGCCGCGAGCCGTTGGCCACGGGCGGTCTGCAGCGTCAGTCTCGACCGCAGCAGGCCACGGGTATACGGGTGGGCAGGTGCGCCCAGGACATCTGCGGCCGGACCAACCTCGGCGATACGGCCGGCATAGAGCACCGCGATGCGATCGGAAATCTGGGCCGCCACCCCGAGGTCGTGGGTGATGAAGACGATGCTGCAACCGATTTCGTCACGCAGCCTCAGCAACAGCCGGAGCACCTGGGCCTGCACCGTGACATCGAGTGCGGTGGTCGGCTCGTCGGCGATGATCAGGTCCGGGTTGCCGGCGATCGCGATGGCAATCATGACGCGCTGCCGTAGACCGCCGGAAAGTTCGTGCGGGTAAGCGCGCATCCGCCGGGCCGGGTCGGGTATGCCAACCGCGGTCAGCAGGCGCAGCGCCTCATCGGTACTGCCTGCGGCCTCGGCGACCTGCTTACCGATCCGCATCGTCGGATTGAGCGATGTCATCGGGTCCTGGAACACCGCACCCAGATCGAGGCGACGGACCCTGCGCAGCGCCTTGGGATCACCGTGCACCATGTCGGAGCCGGCGATCGAGATACTGCCGTCGACGCGGGCAGAAGCCGGCAGCAGGCCGAGCATGCCGAATCCCAAAACGCTTTTGCCCGAGCCTGATTCGCCGACCAATCCCAGAATCTCGCCGGGCCGTACCGCCAGCGACACGCCACGCAGCGCGTGCACGTCGCGGCCGTTGCGCCGGAACGTGACATGCAAGTCAGCGACAGTGGCCACCGCGGCGGGACTCGGCGATGCCGCGGGAGGCACGTGTGATGCGTCCACCACAGATGCAGCGGTAGTCATGGGCGCTCTCCTGCGTTGTCATCGCCACGCCTTCGGGTTCGCCGCGAACCGCTGGCCTGTCAGTTGACAGTTTTCTCCCCCGACGAACTCCCTTGGTGTCAACGAAGTAAGCACGATGTAAGCAACTGACCCACATCGGTAACCGCGACATATCGCATGTTTCTGTCGCGTGACAGATAAGGGCGGCGATACCGATCAGCGCCACCATGCACCACGATGAAAGGATGTCGACCCCTCGTACCGGACGGCCCCGCCTGCATACGCAGCGCCGTCCGGGCGTTACCGCGCGAGATGAAATACTCGATGCGGCAAGCGAATTGTTCACCACACTGGGTTACACGGGCACATCGACCAGAACCATCGCCGAGTCGGTCGGCATCAGACAGGCCTCGCTGTACCACTACTTCACGACAAAAGACGACATCCTGTGCGCCCTGCTGAGCCAAACCGTCACGCCGACGCTGGCGTTCATCACCACCCTGACCAACACGTCCCCCGCCTTGACCGCGACTGAACACCTGCACGCACTGGCGGCATTCGACGGCCACCAATTACTCAGCGGCAACTGGAATTTGGGTGCCCTCTATTTGCTTCCCGAGGTGCGGGCCGACCGTCTGGAACCCTTCTGGTCCGATCGCGAACGACTCCGGCTGCACTACCTGGCACAAAGCCAGAAAGTGCTGGAGCGCACACACGTGCATCCTGCAGCCGCCGATCTACCGTTCAGGTTGGTGGAATCTCTCGTCAACATGTGGTCGACGCCGCACGGCCCGCAGCGATCAGAATTGCCCATGCAGGTCGCCGACGCCGGTCTGCGCGTACTGGGCATCCTCGACAGCGAAACACACCAACTGCGGGGCCGCACCGAACAGGTCGTCCAGCTGCATACCCGCAGCCATCAGCCAGCATGAGCCGGACATGCCACAACGCGACGTCCGGCCGCGGCTCCCCGAGCTGCCCCGATAACCTCATAGCGTGTTTCACGTACTGAACATCACGTATACCCAGCCCCTCGACGTCGTCGACCAGGCGCGGCCGGCCCATCTGGAATGGCTCGGCAAGCTGGTCGAAGAGCGCCGCATCCTGCTCGCCGGCCGGTTGGAGTCGCAGGGTGGCGCCGTACTGATCGCCTCGGACATGTCGGCCGAGGAAGCCGACGCGCTGACCGCCGGCGACCCCTACGTGCACGCAGGCGTGGCCACCTATGAGCGGGTGAGCTTCAACGCCGGTTTCCGCGCGGCCGGGCTGTAGCGCCGGAATTCACAGCCGGATCCGGGATTAGTTCCGCTCCGGCCGCCGTTGAGTGTGGTCAGGGCCTGACGAATAGCCCGTTTCGTTACCTTCGCTAACATTTGCGTTAGGTACACGCCGCTAGGCAAAGCCGAGAATGAAGAGGACTGACACAGTATGACCACGACCGTTTCCGCCTACGCCGCGACCTCAGCGACCAGCCCGCTGACCAAGACCACCATCGAGCGCCGCGACATCGGTCCGCACGACGTGGCTTTCGACATCAAGTTCGCCGGCATCTGTCACTCGGACATCCACACCGTCAAGTCCGAATGGGGCCCGGCCAATTACCCCGTCGTACCCGGCCACGAGATCGCCGGGGTGGTCACCGCGGTCGGCTCCGAGGTGACCAAGTACAAGGTCGGCGACCACGTCGGCGTCGGCTGCTTCGTCGACTCCTGCCGCGAGTGCGACAACTGCCTGGCCGGCCTGCAGCAGTACTGCACCGGTAAGGGCGGCAACATCGGCACGTACAACGCCACCGGCCGGGACGGCACGCCCACCTACGGCGGCTACAGCACCGCCATCGTGGTCGACGAGAACTACGTGCTGCGTATCCCGGACAGCATTCCCCTCGACAAGGCCGCTCCCCTGCTCTGCGCCGGCATCACCCTCTACTCGCCGCTGCGGCACTGGAACGCCGGGCCGGGCAAGAAGGTCGCGATCGTCGGCCTCGGCGGCCTGGGTCACGTCGGCGTGAAGCTCGCCGTCGCCATGGGCGCCGAAGTCACGGTGCTGAGCCAGTCGCTCAAGAAGATGGAAGACGGCCTGCGCCTGGGTGCGCACCACTACTACGCCACCAACGACCCGCAGACGTTCAAGACGCTGGCCGGCAGCTTCGATCTGATCATCAACACGGTGTCGGCCAACCTCAACATGGGCCTCTACCTGAACCTGCTGCGGGCCGACGGCACTTTGGTCGAACTCGGCGCGCCCGAGAAGCCGCTCGAGGTGCCGGTGTTTCCCCTGATCGGCATGCGTCGCACGCTGGCCGGTTCGCTGATCGGCGGCATTCCGGAGACCCAGGAGATGCTGGACTTCTGCGCCGAGCACGACGTGACCCCGGAGATCGAGATCATCGAGGCGTCGTACGTCAATGAAGCCTACGAGCGCGTGATCGCCAGCGACGTGCGGTACCGCTTCGTGATCGACACCGCGACCATCTGATTCGGGCACCCGGTGGCCGATGATCCGGTGGACATCCTGCAGCGCTGGGAGCTGGCAGGCGGTGTCTGGCGGATCATCGGCCGCCGCGCGCACGAACTGACCATCGGACTGTTCCAGTGCGACGGCGGCGAGCGGGTTGATGTGATCTGCTCCGGCGACGCCGCCCTACTCGCGTTCGTCGGCGACCGGGAGTCCAACGCGGACTAACGGACTAATTGACGCGCGGATGAAAAAGTTGACGGCATTCGTTGTGGCGCATTAAAACTTGACCATGACGTCCACCCGCCGCCGCGCTCCTCTGCCCCAGCTGGCCTTTGCCGGCGTGGCCATCGCCCTGCTGCCGGTGGGCGTCTCGCATGCCGATCCTGATCCAGCCCCCGCTCCGGCTCCGGTGTCGGCCGGCGTCACCGGCGTGCTCAACGACTGGCAGAAAGCCGTATGTGCGCCAGACAGTTTCACTCAGGATGATCCCGCGGTCGCGGCCCGCGACTGGCCCGGCGCGGTCCGCGCCGGCACCTGCGCGAGCGCGGTGAATCCCGGCCTGACCAACGGCCTGTGGATCACGCAGTGGACCGCCAACAGCGATATGACCTCAGCGCTGCAGCGCAACTTCATGGCCCTCTTCGCGTCGGCGGTCAGCGACCAGACAGCGATCATCACCTTCGCGGTGGCGAGCCCCGAGGCGCGCAAATCACTTGAGCCACTCACGAAATTCGGGTTCGTCATCCAGCCGGTACCGACACTGAACTGACGACGGCTCCGGACCTCAGTGCGAGTGGCTGCCGGGGCTGGTGTGGCCACTATTGGTCGAGCCCGACGTGCCGCCCGTCGTGCCCGCGTTGTTGTTCATGCCCGAGGGCGAGTGGCATTGACCGTCGATGACGACCTGCCCCGGCTCGCACACGATCGTGTTGTCAGCGGAAGCCATCGGGATGCCGATGGTCAGCGCCGCCGCGCTCAGCGCGCCGGCGGCGACGAGATGTGAGATTGATGTCGATAGCGCCATGGTTCGGCCCGCCTGTTTCTCGACGTGTAAAGATCAAGTTTAACGCCGGGCCAAATAGCTGCGGGGCGCATTCGGCAAGCCGATACGCCCCGCAATCACAGCACTGAACTGCGCCTTTAGAAATCCCAGTCCGAGTCTTCGGTGTTGACGGCCTTGCCGATCACGTACGAGCTACCCGAGCCCGAGAAGAAGTCGTGGTTTTCGTCCGCGTTCGGCGACAGCGCCGACAGGATCGCCGGGTTCACGTCGGTCTCGTCGCGCGGGAACAGCGCTTCGTAGCCGAGGTTCATCAGCGCCTTGTTGGCGTTGTAGCGCAGGAACTTCTTGACGTCCTCGGTCAGGCCCACCTGGTCGTACAGGTCCTGCGTGTACTCGACCTCGTTGTCGTACAGCTCGAACAGCAGCTCGTACGTGTAGTCCTTGAGCTCGGTCCGCTTGGCCTCGTCGACCATGGCCAAGCCGCGCTGGTACTTGTAACCGATGTAGTAGCCGTGCACCGCTTCGTCACGGATGATCAGCCGGATCATGTCGGCGGTGTTGGTGAGCTTGGCGCGCGAGGACCAGTACATCGGCAGGTAGAAGCCGGAGTAGAACAGGAAGCTCTCGAGCAGTGTCGAGGCCACCTTGCGCTTCAGCGGCTCGTCACCCTTGTAGTACTTCATGACGATCTCGGCCTTGCGCTGCAGGTTCGGGTTCTCCTCCGACCAGCGGAATGCCTCGTCGATCTCGACGGTGGAGCACAGCGTCGAGAAGATGTTGCTGTAGCTCTTGGCGTGCACCGACTCCATGAACGCGATGTTGGTGTAGACGGCCTGCTCGTGCGGGGTGAGCGCATCGGGGATCAGGCTGACGGCGCCGACGGTGCCCTGGATGGTGTCCAGCAGCGTCAGGCCCGTGAAAACGCGCATGGTGAGCTGCTTTTCGCTGTCGGTCAGGGTGCCCCAGGACGGGATGTCGTTGGACACCGGCACCTTCTCCGGCAACCAGAAGTTGCCCGTGAGGCGGTCCCAGACCTCCGCGTCCTTGTCGTCCTGCACGCGGTTCCAGTTGATCGCGGAGGCCCGGTCGATCAGCTTCATACCTTCAGACACCGTGACCCCGTTTCGCCTGGAACTGTGTTTGCCGGATCGGCACCACCGACACTACCCCTGGTATCTGCCGTCGCCGAACACCGCTAAAAGTTGTGTTTTCGTGTCGCGCCGTGGAGGCCGATTCAGCGGATGAATTCGTACTCCGCCGACTGGAACTTGCGGGTCTCGAGCCAGTATTGCCAGGTCATGCCGCTCCACAGCGTGCGGTTCACGCCATGCTCATCCATGTACCAGCTGTGGCAACCACCGGTGCTCCACACCGTGCCGGCCAGATTCTGCTGCAATTCGGCGTTGTACTCGTCCTGTGCGCGCCGGCTGGGCATCAGCGCGGCCGCGCCCGCTTTGTCGGCGGCGGCGATGGCCTGGGCGGCGTAGCGGATCTGCGACTCGATCATGAACACCACCGAGTTGTGCCCCAGCGCGGTGTTCGGACCCAGCAGGAAGAACAGGTTCGGCATGTTCGACACCGTGATGCCGCGGTGCGCCGCCATACCCTCGCGGTTCCACCGGTCGACCAGGTCCTCGCCTCCGAGACCCTTGATGTCGACGTAGGTGTACGAGTCGGTGACGTGAAAACCGGTGCACCACACCACCACGTCGACGGGATGCTCGACACCGTCGCGGGTGACGATGCCGCCCGCGGTCATCCGCTCGATACCCTCGGTGAAGACCTGTGTCTTCGGGTTGGCGATGCCGCGATAGTAGGTGTCGGAGTTCAGGATTCGCTTGCAGCCCGCCACGTAGTTCGGGGTCAGCTTGCGGCGCAGTTCAGGGTCTTTGATGCTGCGGTTGATGTTCCATTTGCCCAGCAGCTCACCGATTTTGAGCAGTCGCGGCTGCTTGGTCATCGCGAACCCGACGCCTTCGTGAATCCAGTAGATGGCGTCCCGCATGAGGGCCCGGGTACCCGGTACCCGGCGGAAGGTGTCCTTCATCCACTCCGGAAATGCGTTGTTGGGCCGCGGCATCACCCATGCGGGGGTGCGCTGGTACAGGTGCAGCTCGGCCACCTGGTCGACGATGGCGGGCACGATCTGGATGGCGCTGGCGCCGGTGCCGATCACTGCGACGCGCTTGCCGGTGAGGTCGACGCTGTGGTCCCACCGCGCGGAATGGAAAGCGGCACCGGTGAATTCATCAGAGCCCTCGATGTCGGGAACCGACGGGATATGCAATCCCCCGGCCCCGGAGATCAGGAACTGGGCGATGTACTCCTGGCCGCTGTCGTCATAGATGTGCCAGCGCCGCTCGTCTTCATCCCAGTGCGCGCGGTCGACATGCGTGTTGAACCGGATGTTCCGGCGGAGGTTGTGCTTGTCGGTGACGCCTTTGAGGTAGTCGAAGATCTCCGGCTGGAAAGACCACATGTGCGTCCAGTCCGCCTTCGGCTCGAAGGAGAACGAGTACATGTGCGACGGAATGTCACACGCGCAGCCCGGATAGGTGTTGTCACGCCAGGTGCCGCCGACCTCGTCGGCCTTCTCCAGGACCAGGAAGTCACGCGCACCGAAGCCCTGCTTGCGCAGCGCGATGCCCATGCCCAGTCCGGAGAAGCCGGACCCGATGATCACCGCCCGCGTCACGATGGGCTCGGCGGTGTCCTCAACGCCGACCGACTGCGCTCCAGTTGACTGCTCGACCGTCATGAACCTGCTCTTTCCTGGGAACGGCGGTACCGGATATTCCACAGTGTCCGGTCAGCCCGCCCAGGTGTCAACGGACCAGGCTACTGATGGCCGGCGTCGGCCACGGATTCTTCGCGGCGGACCGCGTCGTGCACCGGCAGGTCCAGATCGAACCGGATGCCGAGCAGCCTGGCAGTGCCGTTGATGGCGCCGATCATGATGGTCGTCATGTGCGCGACGAATTGGTCGCGGGGCAGGCGGCGCGGAGTCTCGTCACTGCCGCCGAGCCACCAGTCGGTCGCCGAGGCCGCCGCGCCGAACAGCGTGAAGGCCGCCAGCTCGAAGATGCTGGAGTCCAGGTCCATGTCCTTGAGCTCACCGCTGATCATGGCGGCGATGGCTAGGGTGATGTCGCGGCCCCGGTTGACGGTGGTCATCGCGGCGGCGGACTGGTCGGCGAACCGGCCCTGCAGCAAGAAGCGCACCACGTTGGGGTGCTGGTCCACCAGGTCCACGTAATGTTCGACGGCGCGGCCGATGATCTGACCGGTCGAATCGTTCTCGATGTCGATGGACGGAATCACCGCTGCCCACAACATGTCCCGCATCCGCTCGCCGATCTGCGAGAACATGTCGGACTTGTCGGCGAAGTGCCGGTAGATCTTGGGCTTGGCGGTGCCTGCCTCTTCGGCGATCTCTCGCACACTGACATTGGGGCCGAGCCGGTCGATGGCCCGGAACGCGGCGTCCACGATCTCCTCGCGGACCTTCAGCCGGTGTTCGCGCCAGCGCTCGCTGCGGGCGTCGACTTTCTCCGGCGCGCCCTTGGGGGGCGTGACCTTCACCTGCACGGTCACCGACGGAACGTTCACGCCCGGCACACCAGGAACTTTCACCCCGGCCTGGATGCCGGTGCGTGGAAGAGATGGCCTGCGCACCCCGCCACTGTACCGGTCGGGGCAAATCTGACCTGCTCAGACCGCTCGGCGCGGCGCATGTCACAACTGAGGCCGCCTCGTCGTGCCCAGCCGACCGACAGTGTTCGCGCGTAGCATCGCGCTCGGGATGCGCCCGAAAGTACCGGCGTGACAGGGGCTGAACACATGGCTGAGCGGTACGACGTCGTCGTAGTCGGCGGAGGTCCGGCGGGATCGGCCGCCGCCTGGCAGGCCGCGCAGACCGGCGCGCGCGTCGTCGTGCTCGACAAGGCCACCTTTCCCCGCGACAAACCCTGCGGCGACGGACTGACGGCGCGCGGGCTCAGTTATCTGCAGAAGATGGGCCTCGCGGAACAGGCCGCGACGTTCCATCAGATCAATCGGGTGACGGTGTTCAGCCCGCACCGATGGGAGCTGTCGTTCCCGCGCCGGCCCGGAATGCCCGACCACGGCTGCACCGTCAGTCGGACGCGGTTGGATGCCATGCTGCTCGCGAACGCCGCCGCCGCGGGCGCCGAAGTACGGCAGGGCGCCGAGGCGACGGGCCCCGAGCGCAGCGACGACGGCCGCGTCACCGGCGTGGTCCTCAAGAGCGGAGAGACGGTGCGCGGCGACGCCGTGATCGCCGCCGACGGCGCGTACTCCCCGATCAAGCGGGCACTGCACATCGAGTCCAACTA
This sequence comes from Mycobacterium sp. FW102-FHT13B02, assembly GCF_058790275.1. Lineage (NCBI taxonomy): Bacteria > Bacillati > Actinomycetota > Actinomycetes > Mycobacteriales > Mycobacteriaceae > Mycobacterium > Mycobacterium sp. FW102-FHT13B02. The sequence goes on along the minus strand of NZ_JBYTCM010000031.1, from coordinate 11,823 downwards.
CCACGGCTATTCGGCCATCGCGATTCGCGCCGAAATGCCCGCGAACCGCCCCGACTCCGATTCGCTGGACATCTATCTCCAGCTGCTGTTCAACGGCGACCAGTTGCCCGGCTACGGCTGGGTGTTCCCCATGGGCAACGGCACCTTCAACATCGGCCTGGGCTACGTCAACAGCTATCGAAATTGGCAGGCCATCAACGCAACTCGATTCCTCGGGGATTTCCTGCAGACGCTGCCGCGCGACTGGGAGCTGCCACCGGTCGACGTGTTGCGACGAAACAAGAGCGTCCGGGCCTGGCGGTTGCCCATGGGATTCACCGCCTGGCCGCCGTGGCGGCCCGGAGTGTTGTTCGCCGGCGATGCGCTGGGCGCCGGGAAACCGGCCTCCGGTGCCGGCATCTCGAAGGCGCTCGAATCCGGTTTGGCCGCAGGCGAATGCGCCGTCGCCGCGCTCATGAACGGCGGTCCCGACGACTTCACCAACTACCAGCAGCGAATCGAGGCGGCATGGGGCCGCGAGTACCGGCGCGGCCGTATCTTTCACAAGCTGGCGGGCATCCCGCACGTGGCCGAAGCAGGACGTCGCGCTCTGGACAGTCGCGCCTTCCGCGATGTGCTGCTCAAGTCGCTGTACAGGAAAGCGCAGGGGCCGTCCCACACGTGAGGCCACACCTCAGCGGCGGCCGCGCTGCGGCTTGCCCGGCTTCCGGGCGACCTTGCCCGTCGAGGCTTTTCCCGCGGCGGCCCGAGCGGCCTGCTTCGCGAGTGTCTTCTCCCGGGCGCTCCGCTTCGGCGCAGGCTCAGCCTGTCCCCGAGATGAACTGGCCTTGCGGCCCCGCACGATGCCGATGAATTCCTCGACCAACTCCGGCTGTTCCCCCGCCTGGAAGGCCAGCGCCACCGGGCACGTCGGTGCGTCGGTGATCGGGCGATAGGTGAGATCCTTGCGGTGATACAGCCGCGCCAGCGACTGTGGAACGATCAGCGCGCCCATTCCGGCCGCAACGAGCTCGATCGCGTCTTCGGTGGTCTCGGGCCGATGGTCGACCGGGGTACCGGGAGCGTCGGCCCACGAGACGACCTGGTCGAGCGGGATGAGAATCGGCTCACCGTCGAGGTCCGCGGCGGCGATCTCATCGACCGCGGTCAGGAGGTGGTCGGCCGGCACCACCGCCACCGTCGTCTCCTCGTAGAGCTGGATGACGGCCAGCCCCGCCGTATCGGCCGGCAGCCGGAGCAGTGCCACGTCGACGGTGCCGGCCCGCACGGCATCGGCCGCGTCCGCCGCCGTGACGGCGTGCAGGATCAACGGAACTTCACGGTGGCGCTCAGCCCAAATTCGCGCCCACTTCGCGGGCGTCCCGCCAGGGACGTAGCCGAGGGTCAGGGAGCGCGAGGTCACCGCGTCAGGCTACCGATAGGCTGAGCCCATGAGCAGGCCCAACGCGCAGTCCATGAAACCCGCCACCGCGGCGAAGAAGTTGGACGTGTACTTGCCGGCGACGCCTGCGGAGTTCCAAGAGAACGCGATCACCCGCGCCGAACTCGCCGCGCTGCAGGCCGACCCGCCGCAGTGGCTCAAGGACCTCCGCAAGAACGGGCCGCACCCCAAGAACCTCGTGGCGGCCAAGCTGGGCATCTCGATCGCCGGCCTCGCCCGCGGTGGCATCGAGAAAGCGCTGACCACCGAACAGATCGAGCGGCTGCTCGAAGAGAAGCCCGACTGGCTGGTCATCGAGCGGGAGAGCTACCAGCAGGTGCTGCGCGAGCAGCGGCGCATCAAGGCCCTGCACGCGGATCAGGCGCGCGAAGCGTAACGGTGGTGACAGGCCGCCGGCCCGTCACCAACCACCGTCGACGCGTCCGCTTCGATAGACCCGATGGCTGACACTCCAAACCTCCCGCTGGGCATCGCGACGTTCAACGTCAACGGCATCCGGGCGGCGCGCCGTCGCGGCTTCGACGCCTGGTTGGCCGGGCGAGGTCTCGACGTGGTGGCCCTGCAGGAGTTGCGCTGTCCGCCTGAGGAGGTCGGCGCGTTCGACGGTTATCGCGCGGCAATCGACTGCGGCTCGATCCCGGGCCGCAACGGCGTCGCGATCCTGACCCGCGAAGCACCGTCGGACGTGCGGACCTGGGTCTCACATCCGCCGCGCACTCGGGGCCTCGGGGCCCATGCGTTCGAGGGCCGGTACCTCGAGGTCGACCTCGCGGACGTTCCCCTCACGGTGGCATGTCTCTACCTGCCGAAGGGCGGCCTGCCCGCGCACCTGCAGCGGCCCGGCACCATGCGCGACACGCCTGACGGCGGCGCCAAGTACGACCGGAAGATGCGCTTTCTTGCGGCGTTCGCACGCGAGTTGCGCCGGAGCCGCCGGGCGGCGCTCGCGGCGGGCCGCGAGTTCCTGCTGCTCGGCGACCTGAACCTGGCCCATCTTCGGCACGACGTGACCAATTGGCGGCCCGCACAGAAGATGGAGGGCTTCCTTCCTGAGGAACGCGCCTGGCTGGACGCACAGATCGGGCCGCGCACGCTCGTCGACGTGGTCCGGACACTGCACGGCGACCGCCCCGGGCCGCTGTCCTGGTGGAGTTGGGCCGGCGAGTCGTTCGTCAAGGACGTGGGCTGGCGGATCGATCACCACCTCGCCACGCCGCGGTTCGCGCGGACCGCCGTGTCGGTGACCGTCGACAAGGAAGCCGAGCCCAGCGCGCGGCTGTCCGACCACGCGCCCGTGGTCGTGCGGTACGCCTTTTCCTGAACGCCGGGTACGGGTCACTTCCGACCGCCTGAACCGCCGAATAGCCGTTATCACAAGCATTTTCGCGCATTACGTGCTTCAACTGGACCAGTGAGCGCTGACGGGCGATGAGTTCTGCGCAGTTCGGCGGTCTATCCCTGCGACGGCACCCGCATCCGGGCGCCGCGGACCACAGGAGCTGCCCGATGCACCCCATGATCTTCGTGAACCTGCCCGTCGCTGACGTCGAACGATCGCGAAAGTTCTTCGCCGGCCTCGGCTATTCGTTCAACGAGAACTTCAGCAACGACAGTTGTGTGACGCTGGTGCTGGGCGCGAATCAATTCGCGATGCTGACGCAGCGCGACGTCTTCGACTCCTTGCACTCGGCCGAGACCGCCGACGCGTCGAAGACCAAGGAGTGCGTCGTCTGCTTGGGCGTCGAGAGCCGCGAGTGCGTGGACAAGCTTGTGGACGGCGCCCTCGCCGCCGGAGGCACCGTGGGTGACACCGACGACGAAGACTTCATGTACGGCCGTAGCTACCACGACCTGGACGGCCACTCCTGGCAGATCTTCTCGATGGCGCCCGCAGCCGCCGGCGTGCCCGAATAGAACCAAGCCAAGGGATCTGACCGTCGGTGCGCGGCAGCGCAACACTGAGCGAAACGCGCAAAAGCGCGACTAATACGTACAAGCTCGCTTTGTGATACCGGTTACAGCGACCCTTCTGAGATTGCTCCAGTCACACCCTCAGGAGATTGCTGATGCTGGTTGCCCTCGGCCTGACCATGGTCGCCGCCTTCATGGTCATCATCATGACCAAGCGCGCCACGCCCATCGTGGCGTTGATCGCCGTTCCCGTAATCTTCGGCCTGCTGGCTGGGGCGGGCACCGGGATCGGGAAGATGATCACCGACGGCATCAAGGACCTGGCGCCCACCGCCGCGATGCTGTTCTTCGCGATCGTGTTCTTCGGGATCATGATCGATGTCGGACTGTTCGATCCGGTCGTGCGCACCGTGATCCGCATGGTGGACCGCGACCCGGCCCGACTGGTGATCGGCACCGCGGTGCTCGCGGCGGTTGTCTCGCTTGACGGTGACGGTTCGACCACTTTCATCGTCACCATCTCTGCGCTACTCCCCCTGTATCTGAAGCTGGGGGTGAGCCCGGTGGTGCTCACCGTGGTCGCCGGGCTGGCGAACGGCACCATGAACATCCTGCCGTGGGGCGGCCCGACTGCGCGCGCGGCGGCCGCACTGAAGATCTCTCCGTCCGAGGTGTTCGTCCCGATGATCCCGTCACTGATCGCCGGAATGTTCATCGTGCTGGCCTTCGCGTGGCACCTGGGAGTGATGGAGCGCAAACGGATCGGCTCGATCGTGGTTCGTGAGCGGGTCCTGGCCGGCGCTGATGGCGGCCTGGAACCGACGGGGCTCAGCGTCGGCGACGGATTTGAGGGTGCCGCCGACGACTCGGGCGCGATCTCCGGCGAGTTCGCCCGACCAAAACTGTTGTGGTTCAACGCGACAATCACCGTCGCGTTGCTCGCGGTGCTCACCATGGACATCCTGCCCATCCCGGTGCTCTTCATGATCGCCGCCGCGGCGGCCCTCATGGTGAACTTCCCGCAGGTGGTCGAGCAGCAGGCCGCGATCACTCGGCATTCGTCGTCGATCGTGTCGGTGGTGGGCATGGTGCTCGCAGCCGCTGTGCTGACCGGAGTATTCAAGGGCACCGGCATGGTGGAGGCGGTGGCCACCTGGGTCACCGGCATCATCCCGGAGTCGATGGGTCCGCACCTCGGCGTGATCACCGGTGTGCTGTCCATCCCGTTCACGTTCCTGATGTCCAACGACGCCTTCTACTTCGGTGTCCTGCCGGTGCTCTCGGAGACCGCGAGCCATTACGGGATCAGCGCGGCCGAGATGGCGCGGGCTTCGATCACCGGGCAGCCGTTCCATATGCAGAGCCCGCTGGTCCCGGCGATCCTGCTCCTCGTCGCACTCGCCGGCGTGGGGCTCGCCGATCATCACAAGAAGGTGTTGTGGCGCGCGGCGGTGGTCTCGCTGACAATGCTGGTGGTGGGCGTCGCCCTCGGCCAGATACCGCTCTGACGCGCCGATCCGCGGCCGATCCGTCGTCGACGGCGATAGCCTCGACCCTCATGCCGAGGATCCGATTACGCACGCAGATCCTGATCCTGCAAATGGTGATCGTGACCGCCAGCCTGGCAGCCGGTTTCGGCATCATCATCCACCGCACCGACACGCAGACCCGAACCGAATTTGCGCGCCGCGCCCAGGCCATCGCGGAGACAGTGGCCTCGGACCAGGAAGTCCAGGCCGGTGCTGCCACCCAATCCGCGGCGCGTCGGGCCGGCCACCCGGCCTCCGCCGCCGAGTTGGCCGCCGCCCCACTACAACGGCAGGCCGCGGCCATCACCGCCCGCACCGGGGTGTTGTTCGTGGTGATCGCCGACGACGCCGGCTATCGCATCGCACATCCCGACGCGACGCAGCTGGATCGGCCACTGAGCACCGATCCGTCCGCCGCCCTCGGTGGCAAGGCCGAACTGACCGTGCAGCAGGGCACCCTCGGCGATTCGGTCCGCGCAAAGGCACCGATTCGTGGCCGGGACGGCAGCGTCGTCGGCCTGGTCAGTGTTGGAGTGGCGATGGATACGGTGACTCGCGCCACCCACCACAGCCTGGTGCTGCTGATCACGTTGGTGGGGATTGCGCTGACGGTGGGGGCGATCGGCTCAGCTCTGTTGACCAGGCGGTGGCGCCGCCTGACCCTGGGCCTGGAGCCCGAGGAGATGGCCGAGCTGATCCGCGAGCAGGACGCGGTACTGCATTCGGGTGCGGAGGGAGTCATCGCGATCGACGCGGACGGCATCGCCCGGGTGATCAACGAGCGGGCGCGGGAATTGCTCGGTATCACCGCCGCACCGGGGACGCCGCTGCGCGATCTGGGCCTCACCCCCCGCGTGTCCGCGATCGCGGCGGAGCCGACGACGGCGCCGGTGGCCGCGGCCGTCAACGAACGCGTGGTGCTGGTGTCGTCCCGACGGGTGCACCGCGACGGCACCGATCTGGGCACGGTGCTGACCGCCGTGGACCGCACCGACATCGAGGCGCTCACCCGCGAACTGGACTCGGTGCAGGCGATGAGCTCAGCGTTGCGGGCACAGCGCCACGAGTCGGCGAACCGCCTGCACGTGGTGGCAGGCCTACTTCGCGACGACCGGACCGCCGAGGCACTGAGGTACCTGGACGAGATCACCGGACGAGCCGGCGTGGCCCCGGTGCCGGGTCTCGAACGCCTGGACGAGCTGCATCTGCGGGCGTTCGTCGGTGCAAAGGCCGCCCGTGCCCACGAGCGTGGCGTCGTGCTGCGGGTGGGCGAAGAAACGGCACTGGTCGGCACGCTCGCCCACCCGGTGGATACCACCACGGTGGTCGGGAATCTGCTCGACAACGCGATCGACGCGGCGGCCGAGAACGCGGCGCCAGACTCGCATGTCCCGACGGTAGAGCTGGATCTGCTGCGCGACGGGCATGATCTGGTCATCGTGGTGACTGATACCGGGCCCGGGTTCACCGTCGACGACCCCTTCCTTGAGGGGGTTACCACTCGATCCGACCCGACGGTGCCGGGTGGGCGCGGGATGGGTCTGGCCATCGCACGGCAAGTGGCGCGCGGACATCGTGGGGACGTCACCATCGCCGCACGCGGCGGCACGGCCGGCGAGCCGACCACGGTGCTGGCCACGATTCCGGGAGGTGTTCTGGGCGATGACGCGTGAGCTGCGAATCCTGGTGGTGGACGACGACTTTCGGGTCGCCGCGCTGCACGCCTCGGTGGTGGACTCGATGGTCGGATTCGTCGCGGTCGGCTCGGCGCGAACCATCGCCGAAGCCACGGCGATCGTGGCCGGCGCCGATGCCGCGCAGGCACCGGTGGATCTGGCGCTGGTCGACGTCTACCTACCGGACGGCTCGGGCATCGACTTGGTGCGTAGCCTGCGCTGCGACGCGTTCATCCTGGGTGCCGCGGACGATGCGGCGAACATCCGGGCCGGGTTCGCCGCCGGAGCGCTGCAATATCTCATCAAGCCGTTTCCGAACACCGAGTTGGCGCGGCGCCTGGCCGCCTACACGGCGTATCGGCGAATCCTCGATGGCCCACATCTGACTCAGGAACAGGTGGACTCGGCGGTCTCGGCGCTGCGGTCCGAACGGCCAACCACCAAGAAGGACGAGGGCGCCCCACTGACCGAGCGCCTGATCGTGGACGCGCTCCGCGAGGCAGGTGAACCGCTGCTGGCCGACGAGATCGCGCAACTGGTGGGCGTCGCCCCAGCTACCGCGCGGCGCTACCTCGCGGATCTGGTGCGGGCCGGCACCCTCACGATGGGCCTGCAGTATGGCTCCACCGGCCGTCCGCGCCAGCGTTACGCCCCGGCGTGAGCAGGTGACTGGCCTTCAGCCCTGATCCGGTGAGAACGGCGACGACGGTGTCCGCGGCACTGATCTCCCCGGCTGCGCGTAACTGACGTAGCGCGGGCACGACCTGGGCGCTGGTGGGTTCGACGAACAGACCGGTGCGGGCGAGTTCCCCCACCGCGGGCAGCAATTCGTCCTCCGGCACCGCGACGGCGGTCCCGGAGGTATCCCGGATCGCTTGCAGGACTTCACGATCCCGCACGGGCTTCGCGATGGCCGTCCCCTCGGCGACCGTCGTCGACCATGGCTGTTCGGCGACCTCGTCTCGGCCCTGTCCGATGGCCGTGACAAGCGGGCAGCAATTTTGCGGCTGACTGACGAGAATTCTTGGTACGCGCGCGATCTCGCCGACACGGTACAGTTCGCCGAATCCGATGGCACAGCCGAGGACGAGGCTGCCGGCACCTGCGGGAACAAGAACCGCAGTGGGAGCGCGGAATCCGAGGTCTTCCCAGATTTCGTAGGCGATCAGCTTGATGCCCTGCAGAAAGTACGGGTGCCAGTTGTGGCTCGCGTAGAACGTCGTTGCGGCGCGACGCACGGCCTCGTCGGCCACCTCCTGGCGAGTACCCGAGACCAATTCGATGTGGGCACCGTGCAATCGACTCTGGATGACCTTGTTCGGCGACGTCGCAGCCGGCACGAGGATGTGTGCGCCGATCCCTGCCGCCGCGCAGTATGCCGCAACCGAGGATCCGCCGTTGCCGCTGGAGTCCTCGAGTACCCGCTCGATCCCCTGGTGACGCAAAGCCGTCACCATCACGGACACGCCGCGATCCTTGAAACTGCCGGTGGGGTTCATCGACTCGACCTTCAGACCGACGTCGATGCCGTCGAAGGTCCGGGTGAGCAGCGGTGTCCGACCCTCAGCGAGGGTCACCGGGTCGATGTGCGCCAAGGGATTTGGTAGCGCGGTGCGGTAACGCCACTGCGAGTTGATCGCGGTGTCGATCTGCTCACGGCCGATACCCGGCAGCGGCTCGAAGACCAGAGGGGTGCCGTCGTCACCGCGCCAGCAGGGCTGGTCGGCGGGATAGCGGTTACCGCCGCGGTCGATTAGGTGCGGTCGACTCAACTCGAGTCTTCAATGCAGTACTGGCAGGTGTCTTTCTTGATTCCCCGATTTGTGTGATAGCGGGTATGAGCACTACGTCGACTCGACGGCATGGGCCGGCCTTTTCGGACCGCTGACATTTTGGCGCGTGTTTCCGCACTGGCACTTCGGCCAAAATTGGGGTTTCCAGCACCTTTCCGCTGCTCTGAAAGCTTGGCCTTAGCCTCTTCCGACATCACATGACCGAAACTGGGGTGATCAGCACCAAACTTCCCATAATTCGGATTGTCAGCACCAACGTTCGTGCCTTTACGTGCGGCCGACCACTTCGCTCGTTGCTCCGCGGAGTGTTCCCCTCGATAGAACGACGCCTCTTCACCGAATCTGCTGGGAATCTTACGACCGGTCGATCGAATCCTCGCTGCCTCCCGCATCTCCGCGGTCCACACAACGCCCGTCGGTCCGAGTCCGCCGTCCGAGAGGTTCAGCAGTGGATGCCCCTCCTGCCGAAGAAGCGCTATCCACGCAATCTCGGCCTCGCCTAGCTCGTCGAGCCCGTCTGTCCAGTCCAGCGGGTCCACGATCAGATCGTCGCGCTGCTGTTTTCGCAACCAGTCATAGAACGGCGTTTTTCTCGCGTCCCAAGCGACCTTCAGATGCTGCCGCAGGCGTACTTGCGCGGTTTTCGTCGTGAGGCCGACATAGCGATAAACGGACTCCGACCGGAGCCTGACCTCATAGATCAGGCCTCCGGTCGGAGTTCTACCAGTCATGAAATCCGCTGTCAGCGAACAATCACTACAACATGCAACTGACGCAACCCTCCACGGACGTGCCCTCCAGAGCCATCTGACGCAGCCGGATGTAGTAAAGCGTCTTGATGCCCTTGCGCCAGGCGTAGATCTGCGCCTTGTTGACGTCGCGGGTCGTGGCGGTGTCCTTGAAGAACAGCGTCAACGAAAGCCCTTGGTCCACATGCTGAGTGGCCGCGGCGTAGGTGTCGATGATCTTCTCGTAGCCGATCTCGTATGCGTCCTGGTAGTACTCCAGGTTGTCGTTGGTGAGGTACGGCGCCGGGTAGTAAACGCGGCCGATCTTGCCTTCCTTGCGGATCTCGATCTTCGACGCGACCGGGTGGATCGAGCTCGTCGAATGATTGATGTACGAGATCGAGCCCGTCGGCGGGACGGCCTGCAGGTTCTGGTTGTAGATGCCGTGCGCCTGCACTGATTCTTTCAGCGAGCGCCAATCATCTTGCGTCGGAATGTGAATGCCGGCATCGGCGAAGATCTGACGCACCTTGTCGGTCTTCGGCGCCCACTCCTGCTCGGTGTACTTGTCGAAGAACTCACCCGAGGCGTACTTCGACTTCTCGAACCCGCCGAACTTCGTACCGCGTTCGATCGCAATGAGGTTCGAGGCGCGCAGCGCGTGGAACAGCACGGTGTAGAAGTAGATGTTGGTGAAGTCGATGCCTTCTTCGGAGCCGTAGTGAATCTGCTCGCGCGCCAGGTAGCCGTGCAGGTTCATCTGCCCCAGGCCGATGGCGTGAGAGTCGTTGTTGCCCTGCTCGATCGACGGCACCGACCAGATGTGGGTCTGATCGGACACCGCGGTGAGCGCCCGGATCGACACCTCGATGGTCTGCGCGAAGTCCGGCGAATCCATCGCCTTGGCGATGTTGAGCGAGCCGAGGTTGCACGAGATGTCCTTGCCGACCTTGGCGTAGGACAGGTCCTCGTTGAACAGCGACGGTGTCGACACCTGCAGGATTTCCGAGCACAGGTTGGAGTGCGTGATCTTGCCCGCGATCGGGTTGGCCCTGTTCACCGTGTCCTCGTACATGATGTACGGGTAGCCCGACTCGAACTGGAGCTCGGCGAGGGTTTGGAAGAACTCGCGGGCCTTGATCTTCGTCTTGCGGATGGCGCCGTTGTCGACCATCTCGTAGTACTTCTCGGTGACGTTGATATCAGCGAACGGCACCCCGTAGACGCGCTCCACGTCGTACGGCGAGAAGAGGTACATGTCCTCGTTCTTCTTCGCCAGCTCGAACGTGATGTCCGGGATCACGACACCCAGCGAGAGCGTCTTGATGCGAATCTTCTCGTCGGCGTTCTCGCGCTTGGTGTCGAGGAAGCGGTAGATGTCCGGGTGGTGCGCGTGCAGGTACACCGCACCGGCACCCTGGCGGGCACCGAGCTGGTTGGCGTAGGAGAACGAGTCCTCCAGCAGCTTCATGATCGGGATGACGCCCGAGCTCTGGTTCTCGATGTTCTTGATCGGCGCGCCGTGCTCGCGAATGTTGCTGAGCAGCAACGCAACTCCACCGCCGCGCTTGGACAGCTGCAGCGCCGAGTTGATCGAGCGACCGATGGACTCCATGTTGTCCTCGATGCGCAGCAGGAAGCAGCTCACCGGCTCGCCGCGCTGCTTCTTGCCCGAGTTGAGGAACGTCGGGGTGGCCGGCTGGAACCGGCCGTCGATGATCTCGTCGACCAGCTTCTCGGCCAGCTCGGTGTCGCCGGCGGCCAGGGTGAGGGCCACCATGACGACGCGGTCCTCGAACCGCTCCAGGTAGCGCTTGCCGTCGAACGTCTTCAGCGTATAGCTGGTGTAGTACTTGAATGCGCCCAAAAACGTTGGGAAGCGGAACTTCTTGGCGAACGCCCGGTCCAGTAGCTGCTTGACGAAGTTGCGGCTGTACTGGTCGAGCACCTCGCGCTCGTAGTACTCCTTCTCGATCAGGTAATCGAGCTTCTCGTCCTGACTGTGGAAGAACACCGTGTTCTGGTTCACGTGCTGCAGGAAGTACTCCCGCGCCGCGAGCACATCCTTGTCGAACTGGATCTTGCCGTCCGCGTCGTACAGGTTGAGCATCGCGTTGAGAGCGTGGTAGTCGCTCTCACCGGGCAGCGCGTGGGTGGTGGCGGCTACCGGTTCTGCAGCTGTGACGGTTGGTGGCACGAGAGTTCCTTCCAGAAATCTTCCAGACCCTCACGAACGGCGATGACGTCGTCCGGGGTTCCCATGAGTTCAAAGCGGTAGAGGTACGGAACACCGCACTTGCGCGAGACCACGTTGCCCGCGTAGGCGAATTCAGCACCAAAGTTGTTGTTGCCCGCGGCAATGACGCCACGGATCAACGACCGGTTGTGCTCGTTGTTGAGGAATGCGATGACCTGCTTGGGCACGTAGCCGCCGTTGTCGATGTCCGGGGTCGCCTTGCCGCCGCCGTAGGTCGGCAGCACCAGGACGTAGGGCTCGTCAACCTCGATACGGCCGTGCAGGGGGATTCGAGTGACGCGGTCGGCCGGCCAGTCCAATTTCTGGACGAAGCGGTGGGTGTTCTCCGACACGCTGGAGAAGTAGACGAGATTGCTCACTGTTCCTTCTCCTCCCCCGGTTGATTGGTTTCTAGGCGGTGACCGCCACGGTGACTGGCGGACGGTCTATATTCGTGTGTGCTGTATTCGGCACTGTTCTCCTTCATTTCATCGGGCCTGCTGGCGTGC
>NZ_JBYTCM010000030.1:0-53540 GCF_058790275.1 Mycobacterium sp. FW102-FHT13B02 | reverse complement strand
AACACGGCACAATAACCACGACCACGTGGCCTACTTTTCACCGTCGCTTCTGGCCTACTTTTCGACCGTCGTCAACAGATGTCGTCGGCGAGGCTGGTCAGCAGGCCAGTGTCCTGCATGAGCGTTCGGCCTTTGATGGCTTCGGGCGTCGTGGCGTCATCGATTGTGACGCTCATGGTTCCGGGGAAACTCTGGTCTGGCGAGTGATTTGCAGTTGTCGCATCTGGATTGGCGGTCGGTGATGCCAATTGTTCGGCCGATTTCTGGCTGGAGGTGGCATTGTCAGTTGCTGCATCGTGCTGGTGGCTGCAGCCGGCGAGACTCACGGCAAGGGTCAGGATGCAGACGCTTCTGAGCATGTCCGTCAACATAATGTGGATCTCGCCCGCACGCCGGGGGATCGAGCATGGGCGCGGACCTGCATTTTCGCGTCACGCTGACGACTGGCGCTGCACCCGATTTGGTTGACTGCTGACTTGTGAGGGGCTGTCGGGAATTGGGGGTATGGGCCTTGGGAAATTGGCGTTGCAGCAAACCGCCGCCGACAACTTGGTGCTGACCTGAACGATGCGCGTTCCGCGCTTGATCCTCTCGGTAGGGGCGGCGACATACCCGGTGGCACCAAGCCTTCAGACCCGTACGTGACCTCAGTCGCCCCGTCAGCCGAGCCGATGTGAGCCCGAACACCAGGTAGGGCAAGAAGTGTCTCTCAGCCCCGATAACGGCGTTTAATGACAGGGCCGCTTGGCGCGAGCGAGCCAGCAAGGGGGGTGCAATGGCCGGTCCCGACTCTGACGAGGAAGACCTCGATGGATTGCCACCGCCGCCCATCGCCCCGGGGCAGGTGCACGCCCCGTTGAACCCCGACCGAAGCCCGCCGTACCGAGCGGGAGCGGTGGCGATGGTGCTGGTCTTTGCGCTGGTGCTGGTGCTGACGTGGTCCCAGTTCCGAGGCTATTTCGACACCAAAGCCACGCTGTATGTGGTGTACAACCGGTCCGGGTTGTCGATGGATGCCGGTTCCAAGGCCACCTACAACGGGGTGCCGATCGGCCGGCTGCAGGCCGCTGAGGCCCAGCTCGGGAATGACGGCCAGCCACAAGCCAAACTTGTCCTCAGCGTTGATCCGCAGTACCTGGACCTGCTGCCCAGCAATGTGGACGTCAAGCTGCTGGCCACCACGGCCTTCGGCAACAAGTACATCTCGTTCACCTCGCCGGCGAATCCGTCGCCGCAGCGCCTCAGAAGTGGTGACGTGATCAACGCCAGCGGCGTCACCACTGAGTTCAATACGCTGTTCGAGACCATCACCGCGATCTCCGCCCAGGTGGATCCGATCAAACTCAATCAGACGTTGACCGCGGCGGCAGAGGCTCTCGACGGGCTGGGCGACAAGTTCGGGCAGTCCTTGGTCAACGGCAACGAGATCCTGGGTGACGTCAACGCTCGGATGCCCTCACTGCGGCATGACATCAAAGCCTTCGCCGACCTGTCCCAGGTGTACGCCGACGCATCCCCTGATCTGTGGGACGGCCTGGCGAACGCGGTCACCACGGCCCGTACCTTCAACGATCAGCGCAACAACCTGGACCAGGCGTTGGTGGCGGCAGTCGGGTTCGGCAACACCGGTGGCGACATCTTCGAGCGAGGTGGTCCGTACCTGACCCGGGGCGCCCAGGACCTGCTGCCGACCGCACAGCTGCTCGACAAGTACAGCCCCGAACTGGACTGCACGATAAGGGAATACGCCACCGCCGACCCCAAGGCCGCGCGCGGCCTCGGGGGTAACGGCTACTCGCTGGCGACGCACACCGTATTGGTCGGCGCCGCCAATCCCTACGTGTATCCGGACAACCTCCCCAGGATCAATGCCTCCGGTGGCCCGAACGGGCGACCCGGCTGCTGGACGGTGACCAGCGATATCTGGCCCGTTCCGTACACCGTGATCGATTCCGGTGCCTCCATCGCGCCGTACAACCACTTCGGCCTGGGGTCGCCATTTGCATCCGAATACGTCTGGGGCCGTCAAGACGGGGAGAACACCATCAACCCATGACTGGCGAAGGGCGCAAATGCCCTGGCGGCCAGGCAGCATCAACCGCAGATTCAATGAATCCTTTGCGAACAACCAGCGCCAGTCCACAGGTTGCAGCAGGGATTGCAGCCGTTGAAGCTGGTGTCTAGGGACAGAAAGGGATTCATGACGGCGCCACGAACACGGACGGGATCCGACAATACGCGGCGTCGTGTCAATGCCGGCGCTGCAGGTTATTTGTGGGGCGCGGTGTTTCGAGTGCTGCGGGTTTTTGCGCGAAAGCGGCGTCGACCCCCGACAGTGCGCACGGGACACAATCTGGTGGCTTGTCTGGGCGCCAGCGCGACCGAGGCCGGAGGCAGCTACGACTGGATCGCCAACCTGGCCCAACGCCCCCGCAACAGCCATCTGAGCTTCTATCGGTTCGCCGAGGGCGGTGATCTCGCCTATAACGGCCTGCAGCGCGTCCCCGAAATTGTCGGCTGCCGACCCGACTACGTGGTGATCCTGCTGGGGAACAATGACGTGCTGGCTTTACTGTCCACGAAGGTGGCTCGGTTCGACCGGCTGGCCAAACAGCTTCCACGGTCGCCCTCGCCGCAGTGGTACCGCGACGTCATGGATGAAATTGTGGATCGCCTCAAAGCTGGCACCGAGGCGCGGATCGGATTGTGTTCGCTGATCCCGATGGGCGAAGACCCCGAGTCGGCCAACGCTTTTCAGTCCGACCTCAACCGATACGTGAAGGACTACAGTGGCGTCCTCAGCAATATTGCACACGCGCATGGGGTCAGCTACCTGCCCGTCTGCGAGCGCATCACCGAGCTCATCTGCGCCAGCCCAGGGCGCGCTTTGAGCAGTTTCACCTTCTTGCCGTTCTACCGGGACGCGCTGCGTCAGTTCGTCTTACGTAAAACCAACGACGAGATCGGTCATCTGAACGGTTGGCGATTCCACCGTGATGGCATCCACCTCAATAGCCGCAGCGGACGGCTGGTCGCCGATCTCGTACAGGGGTTTCTCGACACCGCGCCGCGGCCCGCACCGGGCGCGCCGCCATTCCTCCCGAGGGGTAAGCAGATTTGAGTGGGCGGAAACAAATCGTCACCGCACACGTTGAGGTGCACGGTGGGCTGAGAAATTTCGAATACCGCTTGTACGCCACAATTTCCGTCCTGGGGCCAGTTCCTTGGGCGGATTCGAAATGTGATGGCAGTTCGCGTCAACTGGTGAGCAACGCATCTAGATCCGGTGCGCTGGCACCGACAGCGGCGCGCAACGCCTCCGCGAGCGAGTTGAGTTCTTCTGGCGCGGCGCGGGTATGAGCGGCGAACCACAGCTCGCCGCGCGGGCCGTTCAAGGTCTTGCGCCAGTACCACAGCGCGAAGCGTTCTGGCATGAAGAGATACAGCGCACGCAGGTTGCGGGGAACCTCGGCATTACCCGCGGTCAGCAGAGCGCGGAAGGACTGCCGGGTAGCACGCACCATCTTCGTGAGAAGCGCGCGGTCAGCAGCCAGCCGGCTCGGTCGGACGTCGACAAGGCGCAAGGCCAGCTGAATCGGTACAACGAACGCAGCATGAGCGGTCAGCCACCCCTCGGGATCGGTGCTGATAGTTGTCGCGAACCCCGCAGAGTCGAACATCTGGGCAATGTTGCGTATCCGGGCTGATCGTCGACCATCCGAGTCGGCCACCATCGTCTTTTGCGCGCGGATCGGCACAAACCGCACCGCCGCATCGTTGAGCACCCCAGCGGCAGCCGGAAATCCGAACATCGTCGATTTTCCCGCCGCCGTGAGGGTCTGGGTCAGGCCGGCGGCGTTGCCGAAGAACATCACGGCCGCCTCCATACCGGCCAATTGCCGAGCGGCGCTGACCATCTGATCGCGGCGCACCGCGACAATCACAAGGTCGCACGCCACACCATCAGGTGTCGCGACGGCGTCCACCTTCTGGGTGGTACACCTACCGGTTGCGGCGTCCTGCAGGACCAGACCGCCGGAATGCAACTCTGCGAGTCGGCGTCCCCGCGCGCATACCGTCACCGTGTGACCTGCTGCGAGCAGGCTTGCGGCATAGACACTGCCGATGACACCTGCCCCGACCACCAAAACCCGCATCCCGGCACCTTCTAGGTCGAACACTGCGCCACAGCTGTCAAGACGCTGCTGCCACTCATCAGATCATCCCCGCTTGCGGGCCGGATCCGGTCGTAATGGGCGAGCACTCGGCGGTTCATCGCTGCGCGTGCGCTGATTTGTCCGGGGCCAGAGTCACCGGTGCTTGGGCGCGGTCCGTGCGTGACACCAGGCGAGCCGTCAGCGGGACTATTCATGAGATATCGAGGGCATCAGCGCGCAATAAACTCGCTCGCCTCAACCGGGGGTGACGACGGACACGCCAGTCGGGTGCATGTGAGCCCGAACACCATGCGGGCGAACAAGTTTCGGCAAGCCCCCGATACAGCGTTTAATGACGGGGCGCGTGGCGCCAGCGAATCAGCAAGGAGGTGCGATGGCGAATCCCAATTCGACGGAAGACGTCGATGGGTTGCCACCACCGCCGATTGCCGAGGGGCAGGTCCACGCCCCGTTGAATCCCGACCGGAGTCCGCCGTACCGGGCGGCAGCGGTGGGGTTGGTGCTGTTCGTGGTGCTGGTGCTGGTGCTGACGTGGTTCCAGTTCCGAGGCTATTTCGACACCAAGGCTCAGCTGTATGTGATGTACGACCGGTCCGGATTGTCGATGGATGCCGGTTCCAAGGTCACCTATAACGGCGTGCCGATCGGCCGGTTGAAGGCCGCTGAGGCCCAGACCGGCGATGATGGTCGCACGCAAGCCAAGCTGGTCCTCAACGTCGACCCGCAGTACCTGGGCCTGCTGCCCAAGAACGTCGACGTGAAGCTGTTGGCCACCACGGCCTTTGGCAACAAGTACATCTCGTTCACCTCACCGGCGAACCCGTCGCCCCGGCGCCTCAAAAGTGGTGACGTGATCAACGCCAGCGGCGTCACCACCGAGTTCAACACGTTGTTCGAGACCATCACGGCGATCTCCGAGCAGGTCGACCCCATCAAGCTGAACCAGACGCTGACGGCGGCCGCGCAGGCCCTCGACGGTCTGGGGGAGAAGTTCGGTCAGTCGTTGGTCAACGGCAACACCATTCTTGCGGACCTGAATCAGCGGATGCCGACCTTCCGGCACGACACGAAGGCGCTGGCCGACCTGACCGAGGTCTACGCGAAGGCGTCGCCGGATCTGTGGGACGGGCTCAAGAATGCCGTGACCACCGAGCGCACCCTGAATGATCAGCGCGGCAACATCGATCAGGCGCTGATGTCGGCGGTCGGGTTCGGTAACACCGGTGGTGACATTCTGGAGCGCGGCGGCCCGTACCTGGTCCGCGGTGCGCAGGACCTGCTGCCGACCTCGGCACTGCTGGACAAGTACGCCCCCGAGCTTGACTGTTTGTTCCGCGGGTTCGCCGCGGGTGCGCCGGCCGCGGCCAAGGGCCTGGGCGGCAACGGCTACTCGCTGGCGATGAACATGGAATTGGTCGGCGCGGCCAACCAGTACGTCTACCCGGACAACCTCCCGCGGATCAACGCCTCCGGTGGTCCGATGGGCCGCCCGGGTTGCTGGACGGTCACCAAGGACGCCTGGCCGATGCCGTACATGGTGATGGACACTGGCGCGTCGATCGCGCCGTACAACCACTTCGGTCTCGGTTCGCCGTTCGCGTCCGAATACGTCTGGGGTCGTCAAGACGGGGAGAACACGATCAACCCATGACCCACGTGTCGTCCGACTGACCATGAGAGCGACGCGTAACCGATGACTCCGGCGGCCGCGACCTAGTCGGTGCGGCGCGACAGAGGCGCACGATCCAGCTGATCCACCACTGCTCGAACCACGTTCGCGCGGACGTTTGACGAAGTGGCTGGAGGTTATCCCTCGCTTATGCATCAGTCGACGACCATGCGCGGAGTTCGCAAAGGCGACCACTCGTGGATAAAGCCGGAGCTAGTCCGAGCGAGGCGGGCATACGCGGGGCTGATCCTCGTAGTGTCTGCGCTCGTGGTGCTGTTCCTGGAGCACGATCGGCACCACGGCATCTGGCAGACCAATGGGCGGTTGTCCTGGTCGCTGACCATCCTCGCCGCCGTCGCGTTGCTGGCGCGTGGCATCTTTCTGGGCCGGCCGGTGACTGTTCCGCACGCGCTAGCGGCCTCCGCCGTCCTGGCGGCCGGGCTGGTCGTACATGCGTTGTCATATGGAGTCCTCGGTGACGTGCTTGTGGCCTCGGCCGGGTGGGTGTTGATGTGGCCTCTGGGCGCAGGCCCCCGACCCGATGCGCTGCCACGGGTGTCGTCTCTGGTCGAAGTGACGCAGGGCGACGCCCTAGCACCATTCACGATGCATTCCCTTAAGCACAAGTTCTTCAACGCCGACGGATCGGCGATGCTGGCGTACCGCGTACGCATGGGGTTCGCGGTGGTCAGCGGCGATCCGATCGGTGACCCAAGTGTGTTCGGGCGGTTGATCGCGGACTTCATCGCGATGTGCGATGAGCATGGTTGGCGAATCCTGGTGCTCGGCTGTAGCGAACGGCGGGTGGCGGCCTGGACCGAGATCGCAGGCGTCCGTCCTCGGTTGCGTGCGATTCCCATCGGCCGTGACGTGGTGATCGACGTGGCGGGCTTTGATATGACCGGTCGCCGGTTCCGCAATCTCCGGCAGGCCGTGCGGCGTACACACAATGCCGCCGTGCGCACCGAGGTAGTTGCCGAGAGCGATCTCGACGACGCCACATTGGCTGAACTGCTCGAAGTCATGGAGTCCTCGCACGCAGGTGTGCGCACCGAGCGCGGGTTCTCGATGATCCTCGACGGAACCCTGGAAGGACGTCAGCCCGGCATCTTCCTGGCGATCGGTCGCGACCGCTCGGGACGGGTGCAGGCGTTCCACCGTTATGCCGTCGCCGGCGGCTATAGCGACGTGTCGCTGGACGTGCCGTGGCGGCGACGAGGCGCTGTGAATGGCATCGACGAGCGACTCACCGTCGACATGATCGACTGGGCCAGAAAGCGTGGAGCCGAGCGCGTCTCGCTCGCGTTCGCCGCTTTTCCGGAGATCTTCGACGACCGCAACCGTGGCGTTGTGCAGCGGTTCCTCGCTGCCCTCATCCACGCGGGCGACGCGCTGATTCGCCTCGAGTCGCTCTATCGCTATCTGCGCAAGTATCACGCACTGGGCGAGCAGCGGTATGTGCTCCTCGCGTTGAGACACCTGGCGCCCGCGCTGGCGATCCTCCTCACCCTCGAGTTTTGGCCCCACCGCCGGCGGCTGCCACAGTGCCAGCACTCAGCAGAACCCGCATCTGACGACTCGCCGGATGGCCGCCAGTCATGAGGCCGCTGAATCGTCTCTGCCAGGGCGCAGAAACCGTCGGTATCCTCGCTAGCAATGTCGAGGACCATCTCCGCTCTGCTCAGCGTGCGCGTCACTGCCGTCTACGCGACTGCGCTGTTCGTCATCGCGACCGTGTTGCTCGCACTTGGTCGGCGTGCCCAGGACATGGTGGTAAGTCAGCTCAGCACCAATCTCCATAACTTGGCACAGGGTCGGCTCGGGACGCTGTTTGCGAGCGCCTTCGTCACCGCCGAGGGTGAGACCTACCTGATCCTTCCCGGACTGGTGTGTCTACTCGCTCTGGCCGAACTGATGTGGCGCAGTCGCCGGCTCGTGCAGGCGTTTGTGCTTGGACATCTGGGTGCCACTTTGGTTGTCGCCGCGGGGCTGGCCGTCGCAGTTGAATGCCAATGGCTGCCGGTCTCCACCACCGAGGCCAGCGACGTGGGCCTGAGCTACGGAGCCGTCTCCGTCCTCGGCATGCTCACCGCGGCGATGCCGACGCGTTGGCGACCGGCCTGGGTCGGTGGCTGGTCCACCATTGCCGTGGTTGTCGTCGTGGTCTCGCACGGCGACTTCACCGCGGTGGGCCATGCGGTCTCGCTGTTGCTCGGCATGCTGCTGTCGCTGCGTCTGCAAGCCGATGTCCGCTGGACTCCGCACCGGAGGGCGATGCTGGCCGTTGGCGTCGCCTTTGGTCTGCTCATGCTCGTCGGCGTCTTTTTTCCCGCTACACCGATCGCCCTGCCGGCCGCCGCTGCCGTCGCGTTGGCGGGGTGGTCGGCCGGCCGGTGGTGGGACGTCGCACGCCCAACCCGATCGGATGGTGGGCGCGGCTGACTGCTCGCGGGGTCAGCCAGATAGCCCGACGGCGGCGGCAACAACGCTCCGGACGCAGGAGTCGCTCAGTCGATGACGTTCGGCGCCTGATGTTCGGGTAGGACGGCGATGTCTTCGTTCTCGGACACCAGGCAGGCGCGGCAGAAGTCGATGCCGAACGGCGTGAGGTGGATCGAGCGGCGGACGACCTTGTGCGCACGCACTGAGTGCATCGCGGCCAGCACGTCCGGTTGCGCCTCGACTACCTGGTATTCGAGCGGGTCGCGAAGTTGCTCCTGCGAGAACCAGATCAGTCCCAACCGGAACAGATTGTTGAGGTAGGCGGGGACCTGATCCAGGTACCGCACCCCAGCCCGCGGGCCGATCATGTTGAGGCCCGGAGCCACCAGCCTCGAGGACACCACGCCGATGGGGCCACCCGTACGGATGTCGACAGCCGGCTGGGGTCCGCCGCGCAGGAGCAACAGCAGGATGCGGGCCTCATCGGGCGCCATCTCCTCGAGGATGCGGGCGTAGGCCGGGTGACCGCGCTCGGTGTTCCACACGTCGCGCGAGCGGTTCAGCAGCGCCTGCCCCTGGGCGCGCAACGACTGCTCCATCTTGCGCTGACGCTCTTCCTCCGCCTCCTGCCGATACGAGACTTCGTGCGTCGTCACAGTTTCGGTGAGCGAGGCACTGACCTCGACGACGGCCTGTGAGACCGAGACACCGTTGGAGACGGCCTTGGCCACCTCTCCGAAAACTGTGCCGGCCTGGGCGACGCCGGATATCAGCTCGCGTGCGGCGTCGGCCGCTGACGCCGGGTCAGCGGCAATCTCGAGTGCGCGGCGACCTGTTTTGAGCCCGGCAACCAGAGTCCACTCCGCCGTACGTACCCAGGCTGTGGCGGCCAGGCGAACCAGACCGGGCAGTGCTTCGCCGATGTCGGCGCCCGTGGGCAGCAGCGACGACGACGGTTCCGGTGGGGGAGAAAACGTGGCGCTGAACGGTCCCCACTGGGCTTGGCGCCGTCCGGAATGCCGATTTCGGTCGTCACTCATGCGACACCAAGTCCCAAGAAGATCCCGTAGTGCAGGAAGCCACCTGCGGCGCCCATGATCGCGCCGTGAGCGTAGAGCATCCACTCATCTTCCCTGATGGCTGAACGCAGCATCTCGACGAAGTCCGATGGCGGAAGTTCTTTGGTGCGTTGCGCGATCAATGCGCGGATCTTTCCTGACTGGGCCCGCGAGAACTCTTCGTCCCTGAACGGAGTCAGCGTCCGGTCGACTGCTTCGGCGGCAAAGCCGGCCTTGATCGAGTCGTAGGCCTGGGCTCCGAGTGCTACTCGCGCGGCGCGCCTGATCGGCCCGGCGGCCCGGTCGATGGCCGGGCCCAGGGCGGTGGCCATCATCTGGCGGGTGCGGTCGCCGCTCGGGCCGTCGATCAGGAAGTCGCCGATGCGTTCCAGCGTGATGACGTCGTCGGCGATGATTCCGGCGTACACCTCGGCGGCCTGCTCTTGCCGCTGCAGGAACAAGCCCTGGAACTTGATGCCGAAATAGCGGGTCGGTTCGGTCGGTTCGAAGATGAGCCACATGCCGAGTGCGTTGGTTATCCAGCCGACGATCACGCCGAGCGCCGGCAGCGTCCACCACGTATGGAACCAGTGGTCGATGAACGCGACCGGGACGCCCAGCAAGAAGCCGAAGATGAAGCCGAAGTTCACCATCAGGTTGAGTTCGCGCTGGCCGATGTCCTTGAAGACGCGGATGACGAGGTCGGGGTTCTTCCGGAAGTGCTCGATCACCATGATCTTGGGGTCGAGTAGCTGGTCGATGTGGATGCCGATCTCGGTGGTGATCGACTGCACGACCTCCGGTAACTGCGACTGGACCCGCGCGACGATCGCGCGTTTGCCGACGGCGGGGACGTTGCGCCAGAACTGTGGGTCGTTGGTGGCCATCACTTCGTCGACGAGCTGGGGAATCTCGCCCCGGAAAAGCCTGACGATGTGCTCGGCGATCTTTTCGGGCTCGAGCTGCTGATAGAACTCCGCGGGCGTACCGAGCTTGGCAATGGCCTTGTCGGACGCGATCGAGCCCATCTTGGCGGCGCGCGCCGGCACGATGCCCTGCCAGCCCACTCCGCCCTGCAGTACGCCGGGGATCTCCTGCAGTTTGTGCGGCGCCAGCCGTGCCAGCTCTGCCATCCCCGGGATTTTGTACCCGTGAAAGTTGACCGGGTAGAACAGCATGATCAGGCCGGTCCAGTTGATGAGCCAGCCGATTACTGCGGTGAACAACGGGATGCTCAGGAATGCGAACCACTCCATTGGGGTGCGGATCTGGCTCAACGTCCAGTCACGATTGACCAGCCAACTCCAGAATTCGCTGAGCGTCGTCCTCACCGCCTTTCGTCGAGCAACGGTGATTCGCCGGCGAAGATGGCCGGTCACCTGTGCGAGTGCACATTAGCGGTTGAAGCGATGCCAGACCGCGACTTGAGCCGTGCTGCACGAGGCGGGGGACTCTGATCAGAACACCAGGCATTGCGCAGAGTCCGTCATGAGGCAGTCAGGACGGTTTCGTTCGGCGCTACCGACGTAGGTTCGGGCGCAGGTGCGCCGATCACGGTGCCGACGGCCGTCCCGTCTGCGGTGGTGATGGTGAGGGTGGTGCCGGGCACCAGGTTGTCGCCGGCGCTGGTGTTCCCGGCGAACCAATCGCCCAGCCACTGCGCGGACAATTGCCTGAGCGCCAGTGAATTCTGGGTTAGTGGGAAACCGGCGACCAGGCGTACGAGGAATTCACTGACCGCGCTGCCACCGCCCATCGAATCGGTGTGCACGCCACCGGACAGCACGACACCGCCGAAATGGTCAGGCCGAGCCTGGGACAACGCCATGTCGACATTGCTGATGAAGTTCCACAGATTGGGTGGTGACCCGATTTCCCGGACCGGGATGTAGCGGCCGCTTTGTTGCTGGTAGGCGTTGAGTTTGTCCAGCGCACCCGACAGTTGGTCGCCGGTGGTGACGGCGTCCAACAACAACACACCGGCCAGGTCGCCTGCCGCGCCGTAGCTCACCAAGTAGCCCGCGGCGCCGGATACGAGTGCGCCGCCGGCGGAATGGCCCGCCAGCGCAAACTGCTCCGGCAGCAGAGCAGCTCCGGTGGGTAGGCCGTACTGCCTGTCATAGCCGGCTGCCATTGCACTGGCGGTCAGCGCCGTGCGGTCGCCAACGAACAATCTGGCGATCGCCTGCTGCATACCTACGCCGTTGACCCACAGCCCGCCGTCGGCGAACGGGTTGGATGTCAGCGTCGGAACTACGACGACGCTGTGGGTGTCCTCGGCCAGCGTTGCCGCGGTGTCGCTGTACATCGGGCCGATCGCGAAGAAACCGTGCTGCAGCAGGATCATCCGCTCGGGTGGGTCACCGGCTGGGAAGTACCAATCCGCTGGTACGACGACGCCTGCCGCGATCTCCAGTGTGGAACTGCGCACCGTGACCGAGCTCCCGGCGGGCACAGTAGGGGGACCTGTGAGCAGTCGTTCCAGTTGGGTGAACGCGCCGAAAATGAGCCCGGTGACGACACCGAGCAACGTCGGTGCGGGGGCCGGGGCGCTCGCCGCTACTGCGTGGGCCTGCGCGGTTGTCATGGAGCTGGAGGTCACCGGGACCGCGGCGAGTGTCGACTCCGGCCGCGCCACCGGCACGACAACTTTGGCGGTGCGCGGCAGCTGAGCGTGCGCAGTATCGGATTTCGCGATATTCGCGGACGTGGAGGCCGGCGCGTTCTCGGCGGGGGGCTCAACGGACCGCATCTCGGCGGGCGTTATTTCAACAGGAGATGGCGGCTTGGATGTGTCCGGCAACTTGGCGGCGCGCGAGACCGTCAGCCTGCTGGACCGGGATGCCTCGGCCGGTGATGGGGTCGCTTCAGAAGCGGCGGGAGCTGTTGATCGTTCATCCCGGTCCGTCGGGCCTGCGTGCTTCGATCGTGACTTCGTGGCAGCGGGGACAGACGAGTTGTGAGAGTGCAGTTCGCGCCTGTCGTCCGCGCGGGCGGGGACATCCCGCTCGGGCTGCGCGCGAGTACTGAGCGTGGAGGGTCGCGTACTGATCGCTGAGTGTTCGGACTCGTGTGGACCGGTCGTGCCCGACGGCTCCGAGTCAGCGAACGCCGGCCCCGGCGCGAAGACAATAAGGGCGATACCCGCGGTCAGCACCGTCCCAGGCAATCTCAGAAGTCGCATCATCGCCTACCGGTGGTGAGTGTGGCTGAACGCAGGACACGAACGGTAGTGCCGTCTTTCACGCTGTCTAACACACTCGGCACCTTCCCGAACCACGAATGAACTCAAGAGTGGATTCGGAGCCACGACCCGAGTGGATGGGTCACCCCACGGACGTGGGTGCTAGAGGCGTGCGCGCATCCAGTCAACGAGGACCGCACTGTCGTCGTCGGACAGTTCGGTGCCGAAGGTGTCGGCCAACAAGGCGGGCACATCGCCGATCTCGACCACACGTGTGGAGCACGATCCGTCGGGATGCGTTGTGGTCCAGGTGGTGCCGTCAAGGACATGCTGGACGTCGGCGACGAATCGCTGGACGAACGGACGGGTGGTGAACGGCGATCTCGGCGAGGTCGACACGTAATGGTTGCCTACTGCGAAGTCGACGGGGTACTGCGGATCGAGCGTGAAGACGTGCCTGTCGAGCCATGTGATTTCGCCACCCACGCTCGACCGTTGCCACAACGTCCACACATCCGGGTGCAGTACCTCGGTGTCGGCGCCGAGCGGTGCACGGGACAGTCGCAACTGCCACCCGTCTTGGTCGACCTCGTTACCGGCGGTGAGCTCGATCGGTTCGAGTGGACCGCGGCCGAATCCGACATCGCACAGCCAGCGCTGATCGTCGTCGAATTCGACGACGATCAATGAGTGGGTCCGCGGCCGCATGGAGTCCGCGCCCAGGGTGACGCGCCCGGCGAGCGCGGTGAACCGGAACCCCAGTCGCTCCAGTGCCGCCGCGAACACCGTCACGTGCTCGTAGCAGTAGCCACCGCGCCTGTGCCGAATCAGCTTGTTCTGCAAGGTATCCAGATCGAGGACGATCGGCCGGCCGAGCATGATCTCGAGATTCTCGAAGGGAATCGACGTGGTGTGGGCGCGGTGCAGGGATGCCAGAGTCTGGGCCGTCGCGACACGCTCGCCATCGAACCCGATGCGCGTCAGGTAGGCGTCAAGATCGAGTTCATCGCCATGCCAAGTGGTCACAGCCCCACGATAGCCAGAGACCTACTGAGCTCAGCCAGAGTGCGCATCCAAGCCAAGGCGGTTGTCGTTCGTTAACAAGGCGTTGAGCGATACCTGTTCGATCCGCTCGTCGACCTCACACTGATCTGCGAATGCCAATGGCCAGTTATCACACGCCTTTCGGTGATGGCGGGTAATAACTGGCCATTGCGCGGGGTCAAGCCGGAGCGTCGAGCAGCTCAGCGAGGTGGCGATCGATCTGGGCCATATAAGTGGGCGCAAGACCGAACAGCCCGAGGTGCCCGCCGATGTCTTCGATCACCCGCAGTTCGCTGCCGGCGATCAGCTCCTGCTCGGGCTTGCAGTCTCGTACCGGGAACAGCTGATCCTCGTCGATCGGCATGACGAACGTCTTGGCGGTGATCCGCCCGAGCGCGGCAGCCAGATCGCCACCGGTGTGGCGCGCCACGTCGCCGCGCTGCCATGCCCATGACTGCGTCAGCAGGTTGTTGGGATCCATTGCGGTGAAGTAGGGCTCCAGGAATCCGGCGAGAAACGCTTCCCTGGAATCGAATTCGAGTGCGCGCCAGATCTCCTGCTTCCAGAATTCGGTGGAGAACCCCACCACCGACCAGATGTGGGCCTGACGGGTCAACCCGTTCACGACGTCGGTATGGGAGGTGTACTCGCCGCCCGACCAGGCCGGATCGGATTGAAGCGCCTCCCGCATGATCTCGGCCAACAAGAAGTCACCCGGTGTGTTCTGCGCGGTCCCGGCGATCGCGGCGGCGCGCAGCACTTTTTTGGGAAAGCGCACCGCCCATTCATAGGTCTGCTGCGCGCCCATCGAACCGCCGACGACCAGCGCCAGCCGGTCGATCCCGAAGTGCTGCCGTAACAACCGTTCCTGGGCGACGACGTTGTCGCCGATGCGGACTGGTGGAAACTTCGACATGGCGATATCGGCGTTCACGCCGGAGGCGTTGTGCGGCGACGTGGACAACCCCGACCCGATCTGGTTCACGCAGATGATGAAGTATTTCTCGGGATTGAGGGCGTGGTCGGGCCCGATGTAGGTGTCGCGCCAGATTTGGTGGGTGCCGGAGTACCAGGTGGTGATCAGGATGACGTTGTCCTTGGCGCCGTTCAAGGTTCCGAACGTCGCCACGGCCAGCTGACAGTCGGGGATGGCGCCGCCGTCTTCGAGTTCGAGTTCGCCGATGCTGATCAGTTCGTAGTCGCCGTGAAATTCGTGGCTGTAGAACGGGTTCTCGATCATGCGAGAGCCTGCACTTTCTTGCTCTCGAACTGGAAGCCGCGGAAGCCGTCCTCGGCGATCTCGTCGCAGATCGCGCGGTACGGACCCACGAAGTCCAGGCTGGGCATGAAGATCCGGGGTTTGCCGGGGACGTTGGCGCCGGTGTACCACGTGGCTGCCTGCGGGAACAGGGTCTGCTCGGCAAGTTCCTGATTGTGCTGAACCCATGCGTTTTCGGCTTCGACCGTGGGCTCGATGGTTGCGGCCTCGATCTCGTCCATATGGCTGATGATGCGTGAGATGTACTCGACATGCTGTTCGATCGACACCGGCATGTTCGACAACACCGACGGGCTCTGCGGCCCGGTGATGGTGAACAGATTTGGGTAGTCCGCGCTCATCAACCCCAGATATGTACGCGGGCCCGCGGCCCACTTGTCGCGGAGCAGGTCACCGGACCGGCCGCGGATATCGATGCGGTTCAGCGCACCCGTCATCGCGTCGAAGCCGGTCGCGAAGACGATGGCATCGAACTCGTACTCGGTGCCGTCAGCGAGCGCCAAACCCTTCGGGGTCAGGCGTGCGATTGCATTTGACTTCACATCGACCAGGTGGACATGCGGCAGGTTGAAAGTTTCGTAGTAGCCGCTGTCGAGGGGATTGCGTTTGCAGCCATAGGCATATCCCTTGGGGACGAGCAGTTCGGCCGTCTCGGGATCGTTGACCCGCTCGCGGATCTTTCGATCGAGGAAGTCGCGGATCTTGGCGTTCGCTTCCTCGGTATAGAACTGGTCTTCGAACCCACCCAGCCAGATTCCGAAACCGCCTGCATCCCAACGGGGTTGCAGCTCTGCGTCGACTTCCTCTTGCGTGCAGTCCTCGGCATTGCGGTCCAGGAAGTCCAATTCGAAGCCGAAGTTGGAATTGCGGACCCGTTCCCAGATGCCTTCGTAGTCATCCTTACGTGCCTCGCGTACTTCAGCGGGTACCGCTTGATTCTTGGCCGGCACGATATAGCTGGCGGTGCGCTGGAACACCGTGAGGTCGGTGGCCTCCTGGGCGATCAGCGGTGTCGACTGGATCCCGCTCGCCCCGTTGCCGATGACGGCGACCCGCTTGCCGGTGAAGTCGACTTTCTCGTGCGGCCACTTGCCGGTGTCGTACGTCTCGCCCTCGAACACATCCATGCCGGGGAAGCTCGGATCGTTCCATGCCGACAAGCAGCCGGTCCCCGCGATGACGAACCGCGCGGTAACCGATTCACCACCGGCGGTCGTCACCGTCCAGGTCTCGGTGTTCTCGTCGTACGTCGCAGTGGTGATGCGGGTGTCGAACTGGATGTCGCGCAGTAGGTCGAACCGGTCCGCTACGTGTTCGAGATAGCTCAGAATCTCGTGTTGCTCCGGATAGCGCTCACTCCATTCCCATTCCATCCACAGGTCTTTGTCGAAGGAGTAGCAGTAGATGTAACTCTCCGAGTCGCAGCGCGCGCCGGGGTATCGGTTCCAGTACCAGGTTCCGCCGACGCCGGCACCGGCCTCGAACACCCGGGCCGACAGGCCCATCTGGTCGCGCAGTCGGTGCAGCATGTACATGCCGGAGAACCCGGCGCCGATGACGACGGCGTCGTAGTCGGTTGCAGCGTTCATGTTTGGTTCCTCTCTCGGTGTTCACCGGACCGTGGCTGAGCCGGTCCGTACCCCTGGGCGGCCACGATGGCAGCGCGGTGGCAGATGGAGCTTGAACATCCGAGCCGAGGGCTGGAACAGATGTGCGCGATCAGCCGGCAATGGAATGCGTGTGCTCAGGAGTTGGACGATCCTGCTCGATCTGAATGTGAGCTGGGACACGCAGCGCATACTCGACGTAGCGTCCGGTGCCAGTTTGTTTCGAGAGAGGAGTCCGATGCCTGCAGGTCTGATCGTTCCGGATCAGCTCCCGACGTGGGTGCCCGGACAGTTGACCGTGCACAATCCCGACGGTTGGCAGGGGCTGTCGGTGCGCGGTTACCGATACCGCAGCTCGGACGTCGAAGTGCCGCCGATACGCGATTTCATGGTGGTGGCTTACCACCGGGGCACCACCGGGATGCGGCGCCGTGTCGATGGGGAATGGATCAACGAGACCTTGCGGCCGGGCGATGTGTCGCTTTTGACCCGTGCGGCGGCCTCCCATTGGCTGTGGTCCAGCGATATCGAAGTCGTGCACGTCTACCTCACGCGCGACGAACTGGCCACCACCTGCCGGCAGATGTACGACCAAGACATCGACGACGTGCAACTGCGCGACGAGGTTCGCGCCGATGACCCAGCCGTGTTCCGCACCGTTATCGCCATCGCCACCGAAGCCGCCCGCGGTGGCACCGGCAGTCGGCTCCTGGTCGAGTCACTGTCGACTCAGCTTTGCGTGCATATCCTGCGCAGCCATGCCGATGTGGTGTTTCGTCATACCGGCGGCGCCGACGGTCTGAGCTTCGCGCAGCAGCGCACAGTGTACGACTATGTCGAAGCTCATCTCGGCGAACCCATCACCCTCGATGGTCTCGCCGCAGCGGTGTCGCTGAGCCGGTTCCATTTTGCCCGCCGATTCCGTCAGTCCACCGGAACCAGCCCGCACGACTTCGTCCTGCGCCAGCGCGTCGAACGTGCCAAGATGCTGGTCACTCGAACGAGCGCACCGCTGCTGGACATCGCCACCCGCTGTGGATTCTCCGATCAGAGCCACATGACGCGCGTGTTCAACAGGTACGTCGGCATGACTCCGGGTCAGTACCGTAACCACCGATAGCCCGATCGGTGAGATCGGCTGAACCTTGCCGAAGCCGAAATCGACTCCGGCAGCAGCGAAATCGGCCCAATCGGCCACCGCCTCCCGCCGGCATCGGAGTCAAGCGCGGCACGCGTGTTCCCTGCTGGCCCAAAGGATTCGGGAAACGACGAGGCGTGGCGGGCGAGAGTCGCGGGGACTGCCGCATAGCGTTCAGTCGTGACAGACCATGCCGGGGTGCCCACGTGCGAAGGCCACGTGGACACCCCGGCAGTGGGTGAGAACGCCTGGGCTCGTTCGGGCGCGGGCCAAAAGACCAGGCACGTGTGCGGTGCTTGGAGCGTGACCCGGGGACGTTCGTGCGGTGTCAGTTGTTGTGCACGATGATGCCGCGGATGTTCTTGCCATCGCGGAGGTCTTGGTAGCCCTGGTTGACTTCCTCCAGGGTGTAGCGGCGGGTGATGAGTTCGTCGAGTTTGAGTTGCCCCGCATCGTAGAGACGCAGCAGTCGGACGATGTCGTATTGCGGATTGGCCGAGCCGAAAAGACTTCCCTTGATCGTCTTTTCGTACAGCGTCATCTCGAGACCCGAGATGTGCACTGTGAGTTTGGCGGGGTCTGCCATCCCGGTGATCACCACGACGCCGCCCTTGCCGACCGCGGCGAAGGCGGCGCTGACCACATCCTCGTCGACGGTGCCGACGGTGATCAGTGCCTGATCGGCACCCTGGCCCCACGTGAGTTCGGTGATCTTGGCCGCAGCCTCCTCGGCTGAGCTGAATGCATGCGTCGCACCGAGTTTGGCCGCCATGTCGCGTTTGAACGCGACAGGGTCCACGACGACCACGTACTTTGCCCCGGCGTGCACCGCACCCTGCACCGCGTTGATGCCGATCCCGCCGATGCCGTAGATGACCACAGTATCGCCGGCGCGCACGCCGCCCGAGTAGTTTGCGGTGCCCCAACCTGTGGGCACCCCGCAGCCGACGAGCACCGCGGTCTCGAGCGGCAGCCATTCGTCGATCTTGACCACTGAGTGCTGCGAGATGGTGGCCCGCTCGGCGAACGTGCCCAGCATGCACATCGCGCCGAAATCTGTTCCGCCGGAATGAAAGCGGAAGGTGCCGTCGGGAAGGCACCCGTCCAAGATGGTGGCGCCCATGTCACACAGATTCTGTCGACCGGTCGCGCAGTACCGGCATGTCCCACAGTTGGGGATGAAACTGCACACCACGTGGTCACCCGGCTTGACCTTGGTGACGCCCGGCCCCACCTCTTCGACGATTCCAGAGCCTTCGTGGCCGCCCACAATCGGATACCGCGGCGGCAGATCTCCGTCGGTCAGATGCAGATCCGAATGACACAGTCCCGCCGCCGTGTACTTGATCAGCACCTCGCCGGGGCCGGGGCCGTCCAGCTCCAATTCCATGATCTCGAACGGCTTGCCCGCTTCCAGTAGCACCGCTGCCCTGGTCTTCATGATCTGCCCTCCATGCTGGTTGGTTCGATAGGTATGGACGATGGTTGCCGCCGCCGGGGCACCATGGCTTGGACTCGTGGGCGAACCTCTTGGACGATCGTGCGGTGCTGCTCCCAGGCCCGCATGAGCCACCCGGCCGAGCACGCCTGTTCAAACTGCTGAGCCGAATGTTCAAGATTCCCCGGCTAATTCACTGTGAGAGTCGCCACACGACTCGGTGGGCCAGGTCCGCCAGGGTCGGTCGGTCTGCGCAATGCACCGGCATGGACCCCGTGCAGCGGGGATGAGGAAAGGTCGATTCGACGTGAGTTATGTGCAGCGGTCAGGCGCGCCGCGCTCGGTCCTGATGAAGTTGGCGGCACTGTCTGCCGCTGTCGCGTTGGCGGCCATTGGGGGTGTGGCGTGGTCGCCGGTCACGCGTGCTGACGATCGGCTGTACGAGCAGTTCTACACGCCGCCGGAGCCGCTGCCGGCGGGTAAGCCAGGGGATCTGATCCGGACCGAGGATTCTCCGCTGAGGCTGGAGCCCTCAGGTCAGTTGGGCGCCTACGTCGGCACGGGTACCCGAATCATGTACCGCAGCACCGACGCCCAGGGCAGTCCGGTGGCGGTGACGGGAACTTACATCGAACCCACGGTGCCCTGGCCGGGTAAGGGACCGCGCCCCCTGTTGGCGTATGCGACGGGTCCCTATGGGGTGGGGGAGCAGTGTGCGCCATCGCGATTGTTGAATCAGGGGATTCATTTCTCGCAGGGCTTCGACCTCATGTTCAACATGGAGGAGGGTTTCTGGGCAACCTTGCTTGCGCGCGGCTTTGCGTTGGTCATCACCGACGGAGTCGGCATGGGTGTGCACGGTCCGCAGTCGCCGCAGTGGCTGAACCGGGTTGCGGCCGGCACGGCGCTGCTCGACGCCGCTCGTGCTGCCAAAAAGCTCCCTGGCACGTCGCTGGATCCGCTTGGACCAGTCGCATTTTGGGGATATGCGTCGGGTGGCCAGGCGTCGTTGTCGGCGGCAGAGCAGGCAGCCACGTACGCGCCGGAACTGAAGATCGCCGGGACACTCGCCGACGCACCCGTCACTGACATCGCCGAAACGATCTCCGGGATCGACGGGAACTTCTTCGCCGTGCTGGCGGGTTATCTGTTGCGCGGAATCATCGCCGCGTACCCACAAACCGAGCAATCGATTCGAGACGTGTTGACGCCGCGCGGTTTACAGATGCTCGACTGGTCCGGGCGCACCTGCCTATTGCAGGGCGGGGTCGACTATGCCTTCCGGCATCTTGACTTCTGGTTCAACACCGACTTGAACACGCTGGTTTCCAACGATCCGTTCAAAAGTCTGCTGGCGGCGCAGCGGGTGGGCAACGTCAAACCCACCGGGCCAATCTATATCGCACACAACAGGTTTGATCCGCTGGTTCCCTACCACGTGGCCCATCAAACTGCGGCTGACTGGTGCGCAAAAGGCGCCGACGTGCAGTTCTGGACCAACGAACAACCGCCGCTGTTCAACAAACTCGACATCAACAACCTACTGCCGCTCTACGTCGACGGCGAGCGCAACATGACCTGGCTGGCAGACCGGTTCAATGACGTCCCCACTACACCCAACTGCGCGGAAGTGCAGGGGGAATCTGTGCGGGCATGAGCGCATTCAAGGACTCAGGCGGGTCGTGCGGGTAGTCAGACATCTATCTGAGGTGGTGCCGATGACCTCTGGCGTCGACACCTCGGCACCGTGCTGCGCGGGTTCCGGCCCGCAGCGGAAGCCGGTCATCGGGCCGGTTTGTCCCGGTAAATCGCCAGGCTAGGGCGCGGTCCCGGCGGTGGCGTCGTACTGATCGCGGTGCGCGAGCACCTCGTCCATGTGGTCCTGGGCCCAGGAGCGGATTCCGCGGGTCATCTCGTAGAGCGATAGTCCGAGGGGAGTCAGTTCGTAGGCAACGGTGACGGGCACGGTGGCGATGACATCTCGGGTGACCAGGCCGTCACGTTCGAGAGAGCGCAACGTTTGGGTGAGCATCTTCTGGCTCACCCCGGCCAGCAGGCGCGACAGCTCCGAATAGCGCAGCGCACGTGGACTATTCGGCGCACTGTTCGGGGCTGTGGCGTCTCCGCCCAGGGCGCAGAGAATCAGCACCACCCATTTGTTGGAGATCCGCTCGAGTAATTGTCGGCTGGGGCACACCGCCAGGAATGCGTTGTACGCCGTCTTGGCTTCCGCGCGCTCGACGGCCTTACTTCTTGCCATGGTCACCTCTTACCGTAAGGGGGGTTACGCACTTTGAAGTGCCTACTCCCGATTGGGAAGCATTCTTCCAATAATCACGTAATCAGATGAGGAGATACCACCCTTCACCAAGGAGAGACACCATGAACGACGTATCCCCGACGCCGCTTCCCGGTGGCACGTGGAATTTGGGTGATTGCGCCGTAACCCGCTTCGGTTACGGCGCAATGCAACTCGCCGGGCCAGGGGTTATGGGACCACCGGCAGACCGTGACGGCGCACTGGCAGTCCTGCGTGCGGCCGTAGACGCGGGGATCACGCATTTCGACACCAGCGACGCATACGGTCCCCGTGTCACCAATGAGTTGATCCGCCAAGCACTGCATCCGTATCCGTCTTCGCTGTTCATCGCCACCAAGGTGGGGGCGGTGCGGGACGCTCACGGCGGCTGGCCCCCGGCGCGCCGACCCCAGGACCTACGCCGGCAGGTCCAGGAAAACCTGGATGCACTAGGCGTCGACGTCCTCGATCTGGTGAACATGCGCATGGGCGATGCCACCGGCATTCAGCCGGATTCGATCGTCGAACCGTTCGAGGCGCTTGCGGAGTTACAACGGGAGGGATTGATTCGCCATCTTGGTGTCAGCAACGTCACCGATGAGCAGCTTGCGGACGCGCGGTCGATCGCGCCGGTGGTGTGTGTGCAGAACATGTACAACGTGGCCCATCGCCATGACGACGCCCTGGTTGACCGCCTCGCTGGCGACGGCATCGCCTACGTGCCATTCTTTCCGCTCGGCGGCTTCAGCCCACTCCAGTCACGGGCGCTGACGACTGTGGCCACCCGACGGGGGTCGACGCCGCTGTCGGTCGCCTTGGCCTGGCTACTGCAGCGGTCGCCGAACATCTTGCTCATTGCTGGTACGTCGTCGGTTGCTCATCTGCGCGAAAACATTGCCGGTGCAACATTGTTACTCACTGAAGAGGACCTGCGGGAGTTGAACGGCATCGGCGGTGAGATCGTGGCCGCGAGAGGGTAACTCGTCGTGTCCCCATGCCATGGGATGTGTCAGCCGTCGATCCCGAACAGCGATTCGCCCCATCCCGACTGTTGGGGTGATCGAAAGTCGTTTGACCGGCGTTCGGATCGGCGGCCTGACGCTACTCGCCGTCGGAGTAGTCGGCCGTGATCCAGCGGTCAGGACGCACGGTGAACAGCACGGTGGCCATATCGCGCATCCCTTCGACGAACGCTCGTCCATCCTCTTCGCCGAGATAGCGAATGGCGATGGCTTCGCGCACCTCCAGTGGTGCCGGGCTGGTCGCCTCCACGACGGTCCCCTCGACGATCACGTACTGGTAGGGCGGGTCTTCGCGCTGGACAACCAGTGTCACTGCACCGGCTCGCTCGATCAGCCGGGCCTTGCGTGAGGCCGCGCCCGTGTTGATCCGGATGAGCCCGTCGGGGGTGTAGTCGTACCAAATCGGCACACTCGCCGGTGGCCTGCCCTGATCGGCCGAGACGGATAAGACTCCAACGTGCTTGTCCGCGAGGAAATTCTGCCGCTGCTCTACCGTGAAGGGCTTCATGCTGTCAGCCAACACGACAAGTCGTGGGCGTATTCCGTGGCTTTCCCGCCTAGCTCACGGACGCTGAATGCTCTGGCGCCGACGTTGCGCGCAGCGTGCGCTCATCACCGTGTTGAGGCGGCGAAACCAGCTCCACGCGAGGCTGTTTCAGCTTTCGGAGCCGAGGCCGCCCTCGACTGGGAGGGAGCTTGGGTCGTGCCCGCGGCCGCCTCGCGACGCAGGCGACGCTCATCTCGGGCGATGCGCCGGTTGAGAATCCGTCGGTCGCGATTGGTGACCGTGTGATTGAGCCGGGTCAGCAGGTCCAACTGGAGCCAGCTCAGCCCGTCCAGATCCCCATCGGCGTCATGACTGGCCAGGACGATGGAGCCACGCAGCAACGGCACGGTTCGGGCGGTGAAAGTCGTTGTTGCCAGCAGGAGTTCGGTTGCGGTTCGGTTGACCCGGCGCTGGCATCGGCGTGACATGGGCGCGAACCAGAAGTCGAACTGGCGGTCAGCGCTGGTCAGGCATTGAAGTCGCTGATTCTGAATCAGTTGAGTGATGTCGGCCGGTGTGTAGGCACGGGTTTCATAGACGGTGCCGCTGGTGCTGAAGTGCAAGACAGTGTTCATAGCGATAACCCATTCGGCTCTTTCTTCGTATGGACTTGCTGTCGACAGTCGCACCCGTACTGGGGTGCTGTTATCAACGGTACCCATGTGACAATTGAGACAAACATTGATAACGCTCTGTCTGCGAAAGATATGCCCAACCGTCGCCTGGCCCGAACACTTCCGGGACTACTTCAGAGCCCGGTACGGCCCGACTATCTCCGTCTACCGCAACATCGCCGCCCACCCCGACCGCACCGCCAACCCTCGAAGACGAGCTCGTCGTCCCGGCCCGAAAATCGACCGCGGCAACGGTCCTGCCGTGCTGGATTGCGAGTACCTGTGCGTCACCACGTGAAAGCGGTGACGCACAGGCCTCAGACTGACGTCAGCTCGGATTCACTTTGGACCGGCTTCGGCCAGGGCTGCGGAATCGGGCGCTGACGCACGCGCTGCGGCCACCAGAACCAGCGTCCGAGCAGGCTGGCGATCGATGGCGTCATCAGCGACCGCACCACCAGCGTGTCGAACAGCAGACCCAGACCGATGGTCGTACCGACCTGACCGATGATGATCAGCTTGCTCACCGACATCGACATCATGGTGAAGGCAAACACCAGGCCCGCCGAGGTGACCACGGAACCGGTGCCCACCATGGCGCGGATGATGCACGTGTTCAGCCCCGCGTGGATTTCCTCCTTGATGCGGGAGACCAGCAGCAGGTTGTAGTCCGCGCCCACGGCCAGCAGCACGATGACCGACATCGGTAACACCATCCAGTGCAACGGAATCCCCACGATGTGCTGCCAGAGCAGTACCGAGAGACCGAAGGCCGATGCCAGGCTGAGGACCACGGTGCCGACGATCACCGCCGATGCGACGACCGCGCGGGTGAGGACCAACATGATGATGAAGATCAGGATCAGCGCCGCGGCCGCGACGATCATCAGGTCGTAGTCGGCGCCGATCTGCATGTCGTTGTACATGGCTGCGCTGCCACCGAGGTAGATCGACGAGCCCTCGAGGGGCGTGCCCTTGATCGCGTCGGCCGCCGCGACCTTGAGCGGTTCGATGCGCGAGGTGCCCTCCTGTGTGAGCGGGTTACCTTGGTGAATGATGGTGAACCGCACCGCATGTCCGTCGGGCGACATGAACAGCTTGAGACCCCGCTGGAAATCTGCGGTCTCAAAGGCTTCCGGCGGCAGGTAGAACGAATCATCGTTCTTGGCCGCGTCGAACGCCTCGCTCATCGCGGTGCCGGTCTTCTGCATCGCGATGGTCTGATCCTGCTGCGCCTTCTGCATCTGGTACTGGTTCAGCAGCACCTGCTTCTGATGCTTCATCGACGCGATCTGCTTGGGCATGGTCGCGACCATCTTGGGCATCAGGTCGGCCATGCGCTGCATGTCGGGAACAATGGCCTGGAAGTCATCGGACATCAAGCTGATGCCGTCGATGCTCTCGAAGACCGACCGCATGGACCAGCACACCGGGATGTCGAAGCAGTGCGGTTCCCAGTAGAAGTAGTTGCGCATGGGCCGGAAGAAATCATCGAAGTCCGACAGGTGATCTCGGGTGTCACCCATGTCCTCCGAGGTGGTCTTCATCTTGTCGGCCATCCGCTGCGACACCGCTGCCAGATCTTTCTGGACGCTCATCATCTCGGTCATGGCGTCGATGCTGTTCTGCAGATCGTCGGCCTGAGAGAGCAGATTGTTCAGATTGGTCTGCGTGTAGTCGTTGTTCATGAGCTGCGTGGAGCCGCTCTGTCCGACGGTGTACGGGATCGTCGAGTGCTTGATCGGGTCACCGTCGGGTCGGGTGATGGTCTGCACCTGGGCAATTCCGTGCACGTTCTTCAGCGCCTTGGCGATCTTGTCGATCACCAGGAAGTCGGCCGGGTTCCGCAGATCGCGATCGGACTCGACCATCATCAGGTCCGGGTTCATCTTGGCCTGCGAAAAGTGCCGGAACGCAGCGTCATAGCCGACGTTGGCGGGGATGTCCTTGGGCAGGTAGATCCGGTCGTCGTAGATGGTGTGATAGCCCGGCAGTGCGATCAGGCCGACCAGTGCCGCCACCACGGCGCCGACCAGGATGGCGCCGGGCCAGCGCACCGTCGCGGTGCCGACCCGATGCCAGCCGGCGGTTCTCGTGTTCTTTCGGGGCTCGAGGACGCGTCGGAAGCGGGTTGCGACCGCGATGACTGCGGGCCCCAGGGTCAGCGCCATCGCGACTACCATCACCATGCCGATGGCCAGCGGGAAGCCCATGGTCTGGAAGTACGGCAACCGGGTGAAGTGCAGGCACAAGGTGGCGCCGGCAATGGTCAGGCCCGAGGCCAGCACCACGTGCGCGGTGCCGTGAAACATGGTGTAGTAGGCCGATTCTCGGTCTTCTCCGGCCCGCCGCGCTTCCTGATAACGCCCGATCAGGAAGATGACGTAATCCGTCGCGGCGGCGATCGCCAGCGTCACCAGCAGATTGGTCGCGAAGGTGGTCAGTCCAAAAACGTTGTGGTAGCCCAGGAATGCCACCAGACCGCGCGCCCCGGAGAGCTCGAGCACCACCATCACCAGCACGAGCAAGGTCGCGATGACGGATCGGTAGACCAAGAGCAGCATGACCGCGATGACGCCGAAGGTGACCAGTTCGATCATCTCCATGCTCTTGTCACCGACGACGTTCTGATCGGTGCTGGTCGCCGCGGGACCGGTCACATAGGCTTTCACCCCGGGCGGAGCAGGGCTTTCGGTGGCGATGTGGCGCACCGCGGCCACCGACTCGTTGGCCAGCGTCTCACCTTGGTCACCGGCGATGTAGACCTGAACATAGGCGGCCTTGCCGTCGCGGCTCTGCGCACCCTTTGCGGTCAGGGTGTCGCCCCAGAAGTCCTGGACGTGCTGCACGTGGGTGGTATCAGCTCGCAGGTCACGGACCATCTTGTCGTAGAACGCGTGCGCGTCGGCTCCCAGCGGATTGTCGCCCTCGAGCACGATCATCACCGAACTGCTGGTGCTGTATTCGTCGAACACCTTGCCGACGCGTTTGGTGGCGATCATCGAAGGTGCGTCGTTCGGGCTCATGGACACCGCGCGCAGCTTGCCGACTTCCTCGAGCTGCGGGACGACGGTGTTCAGCGCGGCGATGACCCCGATCCACGCCAGGATGATCAGCACCGCGAACCGGCGGAGGAACCGCGGTATCCCCTTGTGCCCCTTGTTCTCTACCACCGGAATGGCGTCGGTCTGGGCCTCGTCGGCCGGCGCGCTCATGCGGCCTTCACAAAGCAGAAGGTTTCGGCGTTCATACCGGTGGCGGTCCTCTCTTCTTTGACCACGTCATCGACACTGACCCGGCAGCTGATGCTGTTGCCGTCGCTCTGGGCCAGAATGTTGGGCTGCACCGAGGGCAGGGTGGTCGACAGCGTCAACGTCCACGGCAATGACACCCCCGCGGCGCGCTGTGGCTTGCCTTCGAGGTCCATGTAGTTGACGACTGCGGTGTTACCCGTGCCGAAAATCTCGTATTTGACGAATTTGGGGTTGAAGTCCTCCGCGTTGTCCGAGCTCTTCTCGGTGATCACCACGGGATTCGAGCCAAAGACCTGGCGGACGTTCGACACGATCACCACACCGGCGGCGACCGCGACGATCACCAGTAGCGGTAGCCATGCCCGCCGAAACACTCTTGTCATCGCTGCCTTCTTCAGAAGTTGCCGACCGCGCGGTCGTCGGGCATGCGGAGACACACACCACCGTTGGTGGGCCCCCGGGTACATCTAGATAGGTAACCTAACGGAAAAAGTGGATAGAGTCCATCCATTTATATGTCGTCTTCGTTACAACCCGAGGCATGCCCACGGCATTCCTGCCGAGTCGGCGCAAAAGCGAACGGCGCCGGAAAATCCCTGGTCAGCAGAGAAACGCAGGCACACATCACTCAGCTGTTGGAGGCGAAGTCCCAGACCTGCATATTGCCGGCGGGGTAGTTCATGCACACGTCCGTGGCCTTGGCGACCACACCCTTGTTGTTGAAGAACACCTTGGCCCAGTTGCCCCAGTGGGTTGCCACCTGCTCGTAGTAGACGTTGGTGGCGGTGTCTTCGGAGTACTGCCGCCGGGCGGCCGGATCCAGGGCGAAGAACCAATGGATGCGGTCCTGCGCCATCTGCTGGATGTCGGCGGGACGGTTGTTCCGGTCGATCATGTAGCGCTGGTAGTACACCGGGCTGGTATCACGTACGGCCTGCAGGTACTGCTCGGCATCGCAGGTAGTGGTGATGATCCGGTGCGGGATCGGGTAGTCGTCTGTCGCATCGGCGGCGGCAGTACTTGCCGGCGCCAGGGCTGCCGCCGCAAGGCCGAAAGCCACGGCCAGCGTTCGAAGCGTCATGCGCGGCCTCCTGTCGGCGACTGATGGGCGGCGTCTTCCAGTACCGACCGCTTGTCGGGGCAGTAGAAATCTATTGCGGCGCCGAGGAACTGCCAGTTCTGCTGGGTGGCGTTCTGTCGCGCCAGGTTGGTCGCGACGAACTTTGCCGACTGATACGCGTCGTGGTCGACGTTGTTGCTCAACCGCTGGCAGGTGATCTTGCCCAGCCAGGCGTTGTAGTCCTTCGGGCCATAGATCCCGTAGGCGTGCAACTGATTCGCGAAGTCGGTGTCGGGATCGGCGTGCGCGGGCCCCGAATTGAACACTGCCGCAACGATTCCGATACCGGCGGCGGCCACCGCAAGTACGGCCCGGTGATGTCGCGTCATGCAGCGCGCCCTTCTGTCGCGGATCGCCGCAATCGTCGGCCGATCGCAGTTGTCCGCTATGAAACTATTGAGGTAAGTGGATGGCGTCAATCCACTTACCTCAATAGTGTCTCGGATTACACTGCGTGGGTGATGACCCGCCCGACCACAGATCGACCGTTGCGCAAGGATGCTGTGCGCAATCGTCAGCGAGTGATCGACGCGGCCCGCGATCTGTTCGCGACACGAGGCCTGAGCGCGACGCTCAATGAGGTGGCGCACCACGGTGGGATCGGCGTAGGCACCGTGTATCGCAGGTTCCCCACGAAAGACGAGTTGTTCGAGGCCATCTTCGAGGACGCGATCGACGAGATCGCCGCGGTGGCCGACACGGCATCGGAGTTCGACGATTCCTGGCAGGGATTCGCCTGGTTCGTGGAGCAGATGTGCCAGCAGACGGCCACCGATCGAGGCCTCCGAGAAATCCTGTACAGCCAGAACGGTTGCGGCAATCGGGTGGACGCGGCACGTACCCGCCTGGTCCCGAAGATCGCGAAACTTGTTGAGCGCGCCCAAAAAGATGGCTATCTGCGACCCGGCATCTCCGACAGTGACATGCCGATCCTGGGTCTCTTGGCAGGCACCGTCAGCGAATTCGCCGGGCATGTCGACGCCGACCTCTGGCGCCGGTACGTGGCGATCTTCCTCGACGGGCTGCGCAATCGCGAGGGGCAGGACGCCCTGCCGGTCGAGGCCCTCGATGAGGACCAGGCCGCGATCGCCATGACCACGTCGTCGCCGACGTCCTGAGTCCACACGTAGTGGCGGCGTGCGGCGGCAATGCGACGATTGAGCCATGACCGCGACGCTCGTCACGACCAATCTGGCCGGCGGATTTGCCCACCGCACGCTCTTCGAACGGCTCGACGTGACGGTGGCGCCCGGTGATGTGATCGGCG
This sequence comes from Mycobacterium sp. FW102-FHT13B02, assembly GCF_058790275.1. Taxonomy (NCBI): domain Bacteria; kingdom Bacillati; phylum Actinomycetota; class Actinomycetes; order Mycobacteriales; family Mycobacteriaceae; genus Mycobacterium; species Mycobacterium sp. FW102-FHT13B02. Next base: position 24,380 of record NZ_JBYTCM010000030.1, on the reverse strand, counting down.
TGGTCGGGTCCAACGGTGCCGGTAAGAGCACGCTGCTGCGAATCCTGGCGGGAGAACTCGCACCGCTCGAGGGATCGGTCAGCCTCGCGCCGGCCGACGCATTCGTCGGGTGGTTGCCACAGGAGCACGAGCGGGTGCCGGGGGAGACCGTCGCCGCGTACGTCGCGCGCCGCACGGGCTGCGCCGCCGCGACGCAGGCGATGGACGCCGCGGCGGAGGCCCTGGCAGATCCGAATGCGGACGCCGACTGCTACGCCGCTGCGTTGGATCATTGGCTCGCGACAGGTGCGGCGGACCTCGACGAACGGCTGCCGGCAGTGCTGGCCGACCTGGGGCTCGACTCCGATGCGGTGCGGCCGGAATCGACTTTGATGACGGCGTTGTCGGGTGGCCAGGCAGCGCGAGTGGGGCTGGCGGCGCTGATGCTGTCCCGTTTCGACATCGTCCTGCTCGATGAGCCGACCAACGATCTGGACCTGGACGGGCTGGCTCGGCTGGAAGAGATCGTCGGTAACCTCAGGGGTGGTGTCGTGCTGGTCAGCCACGATCGAGAGTTCCTGGCTCGCACGGTAACCCGCGTGCTCGAACTCGATCTGGCGCAGAACAGGACCACCGTCTACGGCGGCGGCTACGAGAGTTATCTGGACGAGCGTGAGGTCGCGCGTCGACACCGGCGCGAACAGTACGACGAGTTCGCCGAGAAGAAGGCCGATCTGGTGGCGCGCGCACGTACACAACGGGAGTGGTCGAGCCAGGGTGTGCGCAACGCGATGCGCAAGGCCCCCGACAACGACAAGAATCGGCGTAGCGCACAAACCGAGTCCAGCGAGAAACAGGCGCAGAAGGTCCGGCAGATGGAGAGCCGGATCGCTCGCCTCGAGGAAGTCGAGGAGCCGCGCAAGGAATGGACGCTCCAGTTCACCATCGGGTCCGCGCCACGGTCGAGTTCGGTCGTCGCGACGCTGGATAACGCCGTTGTGCGGCAAGGGGATTTCGTTCTCGGGCCGGTGTCGCTGCAGGTTGACGCCGGCGAGCGCATCGGTATCACCGGACCAAATGGGGCCGGCAAGTCGACCCTGTTGCGGCTGCTGCTCGGCCGGCAGCAGCCCGATGAGGGCCGGGCGAGTCTGGGCACCAATGTCGCCATCGGTGAAATCGACCAGGCGCGTGCTGATTTCACCGGTACCGCCCGACTCGTCGATCGCTTCGAACAACACGTGCCGTCGTGGACCACCGCGGATGTGCGCACGCTGCTCGCGAAGTTTGGGCTACGGGCCGACCATGTGGAACGTACGGTCGAGGAGCTGTCGCCCGGTGAGCGCACCCGCGCGGGCCTCGCGCTGCTGCAGGCCCGCGGCACGAACGTATTGGTTCTCGATGAGCCGACCAACCATCTGGACCTCGCGGCCATCGAGCAGCTCGAAGAAGCGCTCAAGACCTACGATGGAGCACTCTTGCTGGTGACCCATGACCGCCGGATGCTGCAGAACGTTCGGTTGGATCGCGCGTGGCTGGTCGAGGGCGGGCGCGTGACAGAGCTGTAGCCGGCGTACTTGCATGGCCGCGGCCGTGAGGCACCGGCCTCGACTGCGAGGGCTGGCGACCGGTCTAATGGGACTATGACAGAACGCGACCGTGACGAGTCCGGGCGGCCTCGCAACGATCGACCCCGCGACGCGCTTGGCCGCCCCCTTCCGGCGGGCAGCGAGGGCATTCCCCGGGTCCCAGACGACCTCGAGCTGTCGCCGGCCGAATCCCTCGCCTATGCCCACGAACTGCTGGACCAGGGCCTCGCGTTCAACGCGCACGAGGTTCTCGAGGCGGCGTGGAAGAATGGACCCGACGACGAGAGGCCGCTGTGGCAAGGGCTGGCCCAGCTCGCAGTCGGCATCACTCACGTCCAGCGTGGGAACCGCAACGGTGCGATCGCTCTGCTGCAGCGCGGGTCCAGTCGCCTGGGTGAGGTGGACCATCCAGCGCCTTACTTCGTAGACATCGACGGCCTTGGCCGCTGGGCCGGGGCGCTGGTATCCGACCTTGCCGCGCGCGGCGAGATCTCACCGACCCGACTCTGCCCGCCGCTGACGACACGCTAGTTGGTGTAACAGCACTACCGGGGAACGTATGAGGCCGTCATTGGCCGGTGCACTGGGGGAGGTTTGTCCCGTTGCCCGCCACGACGCTTCCCCATGCGCCGGCGAGCACCGGTCCGTGCTCGCTGTCGCGGCGGTGGCGGACGTGAATGGACTCACCACGTGTGCACGAGTCGACCCGGTAGATCGCCCGACGGACGTCAGCGAGCGCTTTACCAGTCTCGGTGGGGTCGAGTAGAATCAGCGTTTCCGGGGGCGAGGCCAAAAATTGCGGACCACGCCGCAGAAACCATACCGATGCGGTAAGACCGCCGATCGTGCCCGGGCAGTGATCCGGGCAGTCATGCCCAAGCCAGTGCAGCGCGGATGCGAGCGTAAACACTGGTGTAGGAAGATGAATGGGGTCGAGTGCCGTCAGTATGTTCATGGTGATTCCCCGGGATAACGGTGGTCACCGGAGCGTCCGGCGCGAGCAAGTGCTCAACGAAGGCAGCAGCGGACGGCTGGCCTCAGCCCGGACTGGCTGATTTCTCAACGTTGTTGACGCTACACTCGCAGCCCTCGATTCGCAGTGAAAGGTGCCGACGGCAGAGCCATCCCCCCCCCGGGTCACACCACGCCCTCGCCGGGCAGGTCCTTCTTGTGGGCATCGTGCGGCAACGGCGTCGTCGTCGCGCCAGGGTTGCAGATGCGCATCGCGAAGCTGCGTCGACGAGGGCGCGTACGGGCGTAGCGTGACTTCGCTTGTGCCGTGGGCGGATCGGCACCGAGAATCGGAGGCACGACATGGCGGACGTCGACGAAGGCGGTTCCTTCGAGCACGATGGTGCCGAGGAGAGGCACCATGACCCGATCGCTCAGCTCGATTCCGGCGAGGCGGGCCCCGTGGCTGAGGCCGAAGTTCTCGCAGCCGAAATGAGTTCCGAGGAGCAACCCTTGGGCTCACGCGGAAGGCGGTTCGATCGCCGGTCCCCGTTCTGGATCGGGTTGACCGCGTCGGCGGGGGTCGCGGTGACCTACGGAGCCGTTCGGGTTTTCGAGTCGGTGTCGCCGATTTTGGTGCTGATCGGCGTCGCGTTCTTTCTCGCGCTCGGGTTGGAACCCGCGACGTTGTGGCTGGTCAATCGGAAGCTACCGCGCTGGTTCGCTACGACCCTGGTGTTCCTGCTCTTCGTGCTGGCGATGGTGTTCTTCGTGGCAGCGGCGATTCCACCTTTGATGGAGCAAGCGGGCGAGCTCGTCCACCAAGCGCCGCAATATCTTCAGCGGCTGCAAGATCATTCGTCGGTTATCGGTCAGCTCAACGATCGCTTCCATTTACAACAACGGATCACCGATGCGGTGAGTGGTTCGGGAGGATCAATCGTCAACGACGTTTTCAGGGCTGGAAGCGCGGTCGTCGGTGTGGTGGCCGACTCCCTGATTGTCATCGTCTTAACGGTGTATTTCTTGATCGACCTGCCCCGTATCCGCACCACCCTGTACCGACTGGTACCCAATACTCGCCGCCCGCGTGCGATCTTGATCGGCGACGAAGTGTTCGCCAAGGTCGGCGCGTATGTGCTTGGCAACGTCGCGATCTCGGTCATCGCGGGGTCCGCCACATTCATCTGGCTGTCAGCGTTCGACGTCCCATATCCCTTGCTGCTGGGAATCTTCGTGGCACTTCTGGATCTTGTGCCGGTCGTCGGCTCGACGATCGCCGGCGTTGCCGTCGCCGCGGTGGCGCTGACCGTCTCGCTGCAGGTCTGTGTCGCCACGATCGTGTTCTTCGTCGTGTTTCGGCTCGCCGAGGACTATCTCCTGGTGCCCAGAATAATCGGCCGGGCGGTGAAGGTACCCGCCCTGACCACCGTCGTCGCCGTCCTCATCGGCGGCACGCTGCTGGGTATCGTGGGGGCACTCGTGGCCATTCCGATCGCCGCGGCTATGCAGCTACTCACCCAGGAAGTGCTCTACCCCCGCCTCGACGAGGTCTGATCCCCATCGCCTCGATACGGAGCCAAGCATCAATGGCCGTCCTTTTCCGGACAGTTCGGGACCAGCCCCACCCGCGCGTAGCCGTGTTGGAGACGAACACGGCGTGACGACGTAGCGGGGCCATTGATCATGACCTGCGGATTCTGCTCGGTCGGCGCCCGAGCTTGAAACGATCAATTTTGCTGCCGCGCAACGCTATTAGGTACTAGTGAGCTTACTGAGTGGGGAATTCGTGGTCGTCGGTGTCGGCGGTGAGGAGAGCCAGGATGTGGTGGGCGGCGCTCAGCCGGTCGGTGCGCGCGTGGTCTGCCTGGGTATCGAGTTCCCGGCTGGCTTGTTGGGGTGTATGGCCGCGGCCGATGAGGATGCCGATGGCTTGATTGATGGTCGAGGCGGCACGCAGCTGTCCTGCGGTGATCGACTTGGTCGTGATGGCGAGGTGCTGATCGAGGATGAAGTCCGCTAGCGGGCGTGCGCTGAGCCAAGCCAGGTCCGCGGCGAGGTCGACAAAGGTTCCTGGCGTGCCCGCGTACAGAATGATCGCCACCGACGAGGGGCTCCGGCTGTCACCGAGACCGGGCAGCCGCAGCTGGAGCGAGGTGCGGACATCGGCCGGGTCGACACCGTCGAGGAGGACGGTGGACGTGAACAGTGGATCGTTGCCGCTCACGACGACGCTCAGGCCGAGGTAGCTGGGCACGCCCGCTATGGTGTCGGCCGCCAACTGATGCAGCGTTGCCGCGATGTCGGTGTCGGTTTCATCCAGCGCTGCGGTGAGCAGACGCAGATCGGCGGCCAGGGCCGCGGTGATGTTCACGAGGGTGGTGCTCCGCCGGGCGCTCCCGAGCGCTGATCGAGCCTGCCAAAGGCCGGACAGGGGCGAATTGCCCTGCACGGTGCGGACTTCGGGACGCTGGCCAGGACCCGTCCCGGGGATGTTGTCCGCGGTTCCTACCGTACCCGCCGTGGCGAGTCCATGGTGTCTTCGGTTCAGGTCAGGTTGTGTCGGGCGCGGGCCCGGCGCACCGTTTCGTCAACGAGATGTTGGGCGACGTCAGCCAACTTGCGGTGTTCGCGTTGGCTGATCGCCCGCAGCTGAGCGAACGCGTCCTCGGCGCTGCGCCCGGTGCGTCCGCGCAGTATGCCGATCGCTTGATCGATCACCGGTCGCGTCGACAGCGCGGTCTGCAATTGGGTAGCCAGCGTCATCGCCTGAGCGAGGATCTGAGCGTTGCGCACCGCCACCGCAGCGGGTTTGGCGAACAACTCGCCGAGTTCGGCGGCATGCTGATCGAACACATCTTTGTCATGGGCGTACACATTGATCGCCCCTACCACCTGGCCGGGCAGCAGCAGCGGCAATGAGAGTGCACTGTGTACGCCCAATCGGCCCACCCGGGGACCGAACCGTGGCCACATCTTCTCTCCGCCCAAGGACCCGGATCGCACCGTGCGTCGCTGCAATGCCGCGGTGATGCACGGCCCTTCATTGAGGGTTACGTATTGGATGTTGTCGATTTCGGCGACAAACGGTGCACTGGCCGCCAATGCCTCGACCATGTTGTCGGGCCGGTCGACGTGCAACAACGTCACCCCGGCACCCTCGGCTCCCGGGATCGCGCGCACCGCGAACCTGGCCACCTCGGCCAATAGCCCGTGCAGTCCCAAACTGTCGGAAACCAGGCCGGCTAAGGCGCCGATCCCGGCTTGGAGGTCTCCGGCATCGGAGATGACTTGCTCGGCGGTCAACGGTCTTTGCGGCGTGCGGTCGACGTTCTCGGTGAATTCGGTCATCGTCGCTACCGCGCCTACAATCCCGCCAACCGTTCGTCGATCCGAGAGTATGGCGATCTTATCCCGCAGCGCAGCCGCGCCTGGGGTCTAGCATCATCCTACCGGGCGAACGCTGCGCAAGGCTCGCAACGTCGGTGCCCATTTCCACCGGGTGGATCGGGAAACCACCTCTGGCCCGGCGCAAGACGGACAAACGGGTGTAACGTCAAAGGTGGCTGAGCATTCAGCTGGGTACGGGATGAGTTCGGCTGTCCGCTGCAGAACTCCAGGAGCATTTGCCCCCAAATAGCCCGACACATTCGTGATCGTCCCGATGGCGGGATCACCATGACCACATCACCGGCTACGGCAGCCCTCTGGCTTGCCGCACCGAGCCAACCGCTCTGCGGCCCCGGCGATTACCGGGCTGCCATTGTCCCGGCTACCCGGCGGGTATCGGTGCGCCCACACTCCCGGACGGCGGCACTCTGTGAGTCCGCTAGCCGGCTGACGGCCGCGGTAGCGCGCCGGCCGGCACTTACCCCACCAATCTGCATCCTCGACACCGAAAGTTGTTGTACGCCATGATCATCCTCGGACTTGCCCTCCTTCTGGCCGGCTTCCTGTTCAACATTTCTCTGCTTTGGACCGCCGGGATCATCGTCGTGGCCATCGGCCTGGTGCTGATGGTCGCCGGACAGACAGGGCACGCTGTCGGCGGCCGGCGCCACTACTACTGAGCGGCCAGCGCGCAACCCCGGCACCTGCGCACGGGCCGGAACCACGAAGACACCGGTCGCCGCCACCATCAGCATCCATACCGATATCGACGAATAACCCAAACGTCCAAAACAATTGAAGGAGCCGACAATGGCTACCAACACCATCATCGAGATCGTCTTCGCCGCGGTCGTGGTCATCGCAGTACTCATCACGTTGGGGATGGTGTTGCGCCACAAACGCACCGAACACCTCCGCGTGCAGGCCGGCGAGATCCGCGACGACGCCGTCGAACAAGCCCATCAGGTGGGCCGACGCGAAGCTCTCGCCGACGAGACAGCGGCCAGAGCCCGCGCCGCGGCCGCCGAAGCCGACGCCCAGTCCGCGCACGCGCGGGGACTGGCACATCAGGCCGAGGAGCGTCGCACCGCCGCAGCGACCGCCCGGGGTGAGGTGAACGAACAGTTCCAGCGCGCCGACACCCTCGATCCCGACACCAATCGGGAGGATTCCGCAGCCGCCCACCGCGTGCCGCCGACCCGCCGATCAGGCTGACGATCGCGGGCCGGGCCTGGGCGCCTGGCTCGACCCCCAGCAGTCTGCCGAAGCATTCACGAAAGTTTGTTTCCCGCCGAGGGATTGAACCCGGTACCGACTCAACTCTAAGGAGCCGAATGTGGCTACCGATGCGATCGTCGCGGTCAGTTTCTTCGCGGGGGCGGCACTTGTGATCATCGTCGCTGTCGGGCTGGTGTTGGTGAACAAGAGCTTCCGATTGCTGATCAAGGGCCGGGAGCGCCGGCAGCTCGTAGCCAGCAGATTGCGCGGCGACGCCAAGGACCAGCTACTTCAAGCCAGGCGGCACCAAGCGCTGGGTGACGAGACCGCCGCGAAGGCCAGGGCCACCCGGGCTGAAGCTGATGTCAAGGCGGCGCAGGCCACCGGTCTGGAACAGCAAGCCTCCGACCACTGCATCGACGCGGCGACGTCCTGTGAGGAGCTAAGCAAGAAATGTGACCTCGCGGGAACTCTCGAACCGGACACGAAGACAACGCGAACAGTGACGTTCCCACAGCGAAACCGCTGACCCCCTGATCGTTCTTCTGGCCCATATTCCTTTTCAATGATCGGATATCACTGTTTCCCACGGCAATTCGTCACTTTCGGATTCCGGCACAGATATGGGCTGCTGCGGCCGGCGCCCTGTTACCGCAGCGCCCTCATGGGCCAGGAAAGTCCTGAGTTCGGCGATGGTCGACATCAACGGCGCCGGGAATACGACAGTGGTGTTTTTGTCGACGCCGAGTTCGACCAAGGTCTGCAAGTTCCGCAATTGCAGAGCCAACGGATGAGCCATCATGGTGTCCGACGCGGCGCCGAGTGCCGCGGCGGCCAACGATTCTCCCTCGGCCGCGATGATTTTTGCGCGCTTCTCGCGCTCCGCCTCAGCCTGTCGCGCCATCGCTCGCTTCATGCTGTCGGGCAGCTGAATGTCTTTGAGTTCGACGAGTGTGACCTGCACACCCCAGTCTATGGTGGTGACATCCAGGATGGCCCGGATGTCGAGATTGATTTTGTCCGTCTCGGACAACGTTTCGTCCAGGGTGTGCTGACCGACCACCTTTCGCAGCGTGGTCTGCGCAATCTGATCGATAGCCGCATACACGTTCTCGATCGCCACGATCGACTTCACCGCGTCCACAATCTTGAAGTAGGCCACGGCTGAAACGTCGACACTGACATTGTCGCTCGTGATGATTCCCTGTGACTGGATCGGCATCGTGACTACTCGCGATGAAATCCGTTGCAGCACATCGACGAACGGGATAATCATCCGCAGGCCGGGCGCCCGCTCACCGATCACGCGGCCCAACCTGAACAGCACGCCGTTCTCGTACTGCTTGACGACGCGCACCGCCATCGCCAACACCAGCACTGACAGCACCACCAGAACAAGAACCGCGACTCCCAGCGTCGTCATGGCCGCGTTCCTGTTGGCGAGGGGGTCGGTCGAACACAAAGTTGCTGTGGAACATACATAGTGATCCCGATGCATAGACGATCACCGGACGATGGGGGCGTCGGAGCCAGTGCTCCTGTAGTTCGGCGGCGGACAGCCGAACTCATTCCGAATCGGCTGAGAACCTCAGCACCGTCAAGGCTACACCTTCTCGATCGGCCGATGCCGGTGCTCCTGAGGCTCCCCGTGCACCCGTTCAGGCGATCGACACCAGCTCGTGGACCGAGTCGATGGGCGGGTCGGCGTCGCGTCCGGGTGCGATACGCACCAACGATTGACGCGGAGCCAATCCTGTGGCGTCGCCAGGTGCTTCACCACGTCAAGGGTGCAGGCTCCACTGCCCGACATCTGAGGCCAGCGCATCGCTGACGTCGACTTCGAGCCCGCCGACCACCGGGCCGGGGTTCGACGCGGTGCTGACGATCCGCTGGTACATCACGGCGGCTGGATAGATCTTGCCGCCGGACCAGGACCGGGTCTGCCAGGCCCACACGTGCCCCGGCGTGGTCGAGCGCCCGATGACGCCGTCGGCTGCGGCCCACTGGCAGGTGTTGATGCCGCCGTAGACGCCGGTGCGTTGCGCGCCCAGCACCGAGTTGATGCCCCGAAACCACGGCAGCGCAACGTTGTTCCACGTTTCACGATTGATGTCGTCGTCGACGGAGAAGAAGATCGGCGCGCTCTGGCCGCCACCCGCGGCGCTGTGCAACTGCCAGGCGGTCTTGGCGTCGTCGACGCCGCCCGCGTATCCGCGTGTGAAGTCCGACGGCACGGTCCCACCGGGCTTGCCGTATTGGTAGTTGCTGACGATCGCGAGTCCCGCCGCGGCCAGTGACTTGGCGTAGGGCAGGGTGATGGGCTTGGCTCCCATGGTCGAGCCGGGGCGCGACATCGAGACGTAGTTGACGACGCCCGCGTGGCCGGCGGCCCGGATGTCTTGTGCCGGAATCTGCTTCATGGCGAAGTCGATCAGCGTGGGGGCGGCGGCCGACGCCGTCGGGATGCCGGCACCTGCGGCTACCGCACCGAGCCCGGCCAGCGCCGATGCGGCGCCGACGTAGCGCAGCGCGTCGCGCCGCGACAGCGGGCGCCGAAGGCCGGTGGGCGCCGGGAAGTCCTGCATTGCGAGATGTTAACAATGCGACAGATGTGAAAGCTGTGGCCATTGCGAGCTGAATTCAGATCGTAACCGGACCGTATCCATCCTCGGCGTTGGGCTGAAGGCGACGGGACCAACTTCATCTCCCGGGCGTTGAGCCGCTTGCCCAGATATTCCGGTCTTCGGCCGATCATCAGACCACCGAGGAACACGGCGAGCAGCGCGATGACAACCAAACCGTACCGTCCGCTGCCGGTACCGCCAGGGCTGATCTCGCCCGGCATCATATTGGCCATCAGTACCCCACCGCCGACACTGGTGAAACTGTCGTACGACGAGTTCGCCGCGCCGTCTGCGGTAGCGGTGGCCACTTGGCCGAACTGCGCGCTTCCGGGTATCCCGAACCGAATCTCCTTGCCTTCCAATGCCGCACCGACCGCGCTCGTGACGGTGCCGTGCGGCATCGTTTCCGACATCCCGACGGCGGCCGTGCCCAAGCCGAACAGGACGACGACCACGGCCAGCAACGCCAAGCCTTGACGCCGGTCGCCGATCATGACGCCATAGGTGCGGACCAGCGATACCGGGATGACGGCCATGGTCACGATCTCGATGACGTTGGTCAGCGGTGTCGGGTTCTCGAACGGGTGCGCACTGTTGGCGTTGAAGGCACCACCGCCGTCGCCGGACATCAGTTTGATGGACTCCCACGACGCGACCGGCGCTGTCGGCAAGGTCTGTGATCCGCCGGCCAGGGTGCCGATCGATTGCGCGACGCCGAAAGTCTCCAGCACGCCGAGCGCGGTGAGCAGGACCGAGATGAGAACCGCCATGGGGATGAGGATTCGGATGATGCCGCGGACCAAGTCCACCCAGAAGTTGCCGAGTTCGAAGGTCTGACGGCACACGATGCCACGAATCAACGCGATGGCCACAGCCATGCCGACCGCGGAGCTGGCGAAGGCCTGCACACCCAGGCCAACGGTGAGGCCGAAGTGACCGAGAGTCGACTCGCCCGCGTAGTTCTGCCAACTGGTGTTGGTGACGAAGCTGACGGCCGTATTCAGCGCGAGCAGCGGGGTCATTCCCTGTGCACCCCAGGGTGCGGGCAGCTGGGTCTGCAGCATCAGTAGACCGAACAGCACGGCCTCGCTGACCACCGAAAACGCGAGCACCGAAGCCGCATACCAGACCCAATGCTGCTCGCGATCCGGCTCTACGCCGGCTATTCGATAGATAAGTCGCTCAGCGCGCCAGTGCTTTTCGCTGGAGTAGACGGATGCCATGTAGTTGCCCAACGGCACGTGCAGCACTGCCAGGATCGCAACGATGGTGGCGAGTTGCAGCCACGCCATCATGCCCCAATGCATCGTTACTGCCCCTCCTGCGTCAGCCTGCGGCGTGCCATCCGCCGCGGGGGCCGACGTTAGACCCGAATGAGAGGAATGCGACCTGGTCTTGACGCGATCTGAACACCCGCTGTGGCGTTTGTTACGCCGACGGTTCGGGGGTTGAGGCTGCCTGATCGCCGCCGGCGTGCGTCGTGCGACCGGAGCTGGACACGTTCTGTAAAGAAAGTCTTAACGGGCATGCTCCTGTCCGCAGACCGCTGGCGTGATCAGGGCCGATTGTCGGTAAGCGCTCACGAAGCCATCTGGTGGCAGGTCTACGACCGACTCGGCGCGACCCGAGCCACCAACGAACATCACTGTCCCTGAACAGTTTTGGCTGCATCTGGTAGACGGCGGTTCGAGTTCATGTCGAGAGGACTTGCAACGGTCATGGTTGTACACAACCAGCGGGTGGCGACGAGTTCGCGCGTGACTTTGTGGATTGCGTTGTCTTGCCCGGGGTATCGGCGGCTATGGGCCCGACGAAACTTGACGGCCCAAGAACGGGCGAATGTGTTCGTTTCCTACTCGCCACCCGCGCTGATCACCGCTTCGCTGGGCGGGCACATCGGTTGAGGTGCGGTAGCCGGCCCACGGCGTGCCCGGCATGACTACTCCCGCCAGAATGGAGCCATGGACGCCCAAGCGCAGGCTGAGAAAGCTCGCCAGTTCGCGAACTTGCATCACACCGACGAACCGCTGCTGTTGCCGAACGCGTGGGACTTCGCGTCAGCAGCGGCGTTCGTCCGCGCGGGTTTCTCTGCCGTCGGCACCACAAGCCTCGGCGTCGCCGCATCCCACGGGCTCCCTGACGCTACGGGTGCCACCGGGCCGCAAACTCTTGCCTTGGCAAAGTCCTTGGCTCGTCTGCCAATTCCGGTGACCGTCGACATCGAGGCCGGCTTCGGCATGGACGCGGCAGAATTGGCCGCTGAGCTGACCGCCATCGGGATTGCGGGCGTCAACATCGAGGACGGCTGCGGCGACCACCTCGCGGCGCTCGACGAGCAGTGCGCGCTGATCTCAGCGTTCAAGGGCGCTGCGCCGAACGTGTTCGTCAACGCTCGAGTAGATACGTACTGGTTCCATCTCGCGACGGGCGACACAATGCAACGAGCGCTGGCCTACGTGGACGCCGGCACGGACGGCGTCTTCGTGCCCGGTCTTCGCGACGAGCACCTGATCGAGCAGCTCGTCACCACCCTCGGACAAACCCCGCTCAACCTTCTGGCCGAACTGCCATTTCAGCGGCTCCGCGAACTGGGCGTCCGACGGGTCAGCACCGGGTCAATGCCGTTCCGCGTCGCCATCACAGCGGCCGCTTCAGCCGTGACGGCGTACGCCACCGGTGCCCCGACTCCCGCCGCAATGTCCTATGACGAAGCCCAGGCCCTCATCGATCACATGAACATCTGACGGTGACAACAGGATTCGCAGTGAACTGCTACGCGGCTGCCGTCGACACTTCCGGCGTGGCCTTCGGTGCCCGAGTCAGCCCGAGGCGCGGCAAGCGCATCGTCGCGAATCGGTTGGGCAGGGAGAGCCGGAACACCTTTTTCCACGCTGACCCAACCTGTTTCGGCAGCGAGCCACTGACATAAGTCAGGTCGTAGCGCTTGAACAGTGCCTCGACCTGCGGTGCGATCTCCTGATAGCGATTGCTGGGCAGATCGGGAAACAGATGGTGCTCGATCTGGAAGGACAGGTTGCCGGTCATGAAGTGCATCCAGCGCCCGCCGGAGATGTTGGCCGAGCCGAGCATCTGCCGCAGGTACCACTGACCGCGGGTCTCGCCGTCGATCGACGTCTTCTCGTACGTCTGGACACCTTCAGGGAAGTGGCCGCACATGATGACCGAGTGGGTCCACAGATTGCGGATGAGGTTGGCGGTCAGATTCGCGCTGAGCGTGGTGAGTGCCGAGGGGCCGGACAGAAGTGGGTGCAGGACATAATCTTTCAGTGCCTGGCGCCCAGTCTTGGCGAGCACTTCCTTGCCCTGACGGCGGAACTCCTCCTTGTCCGTCTTGCCTTTGAGGTAGCGGCCGATCTGCAGGTCGTAGGCAGCGATGCCGTATTGGAAGAAGCAGGCGTTGACGAAGTTGGTCAGGGGCTGCATCAGGTAGAAGGGCGTCCACCGCTGGTCTTCGTCGACGCGCATGATGCCGTAGCCGAGGTCCTGGTCCTTGCCGAGCACGTTGGTGTACGTATGGTGCAGCTCGTTGTGGGAGTGCTTCCACATCTCGGCGGGCGACGCGTGGTCCCATTCCCAGGTCGTCGAGTGGATCTTCGGGTCGCGCATCCAGTCCCACTGGCCGTGCATCACGTTGTGGCCGATTTCCATGTTGTCGATGATTTTCGCCACAGCGAGTCCGGCGGTGCCGGCGATCCATGCCGGTGGGAACAGCGAGAACAGCAGCACGGCGCGGCTGGTCAGTTCGAGCTTGCGCTGGCCGGCGATGACTTTGCGGATGTAGGCGGCGTCTTGTTCGCCGCGGCTGGCGATGACGTTGGCGCGGATCGCGTCGAGTTCGATACCGATGTTCTCGATGTCGGCCTCGGTGAGGTGCGCGACGGGGTTGTTGAGTTTGCGTTGCAGGGCGGTCATGGCGTAACTCCTTGTGCGAAGAGCGGATTGGTCAGATGACTCATATGTCTAGGGCACAGGCGCCCGCGGCTGCGGTGATGCAGGTTTGGATCACGACGCCGTCGCCTTCGACGGCGGTGGTGACGGCGCCCGTGCGCACGTCGCGCACGGCCCCTCGGCGGAGGGGGACGACGCAGCCGAAGCACACGCCCATCCGGCAGCCCGAGGGCATCAGGACGCCGGCGGCCTCTCCGGTGTCGAGCAGCGTCTGATCGCCGATTGCCTCGGTGGTGGTGCCGCTCTTGGTGAACGTCACGGTGCCGCCGTCGCCGGTGGTGAGGACCTCGGCGCGGAAGCGCTCGGTGTGCAACCGGTCGGCCATGCCGTTCTCGGTCCAGTGCTGGTGCAGGGCATCGAGTAGTCCAGCAGGTCCGCACGCCCACGTATGGCGGTCGGCGAGGTCGCCGACCAGTTCCCGCAGCCGCGTCATGTCGAGCCGTCCGTCGGTGGCGGTGTGGATCTCGATGAGCCGGATCCGGCCGCGCGCGGCCAGTTGGCGCAGCTCGCCGGCGAAGATCATGTCGTCGGCAGTGGGCGCGCTGTGCACGACCACGGCATCGGTGTCCGCGTCGTCGGCAAGGCTGCGCAGGATGCCCATGATCGGCGTGATGCCGCTGCCGGCGGAGAGGAACAGCAGCCTGTCGGGTACCGAGGCCGGAAGGACGAAGTCGCCGGCGGCCTGGTCGAGCTGCACCAGCGTGCCGACGGTTGCGCGATTCACCAGATAGTTGCTGACCGCCCCATCTGCGATGGCTTTCACGGTGATCGCGATGTGCCCGTCCGGGCGATCGGTATGCGAGGTCAGCGAATAGGTGCGCCATTGGCGTACCCCGTCGACGTCGATGCCGATGCGGACGTACTGGCCGGGGATGTGTGATTGCCAGCCGTTGCCGGGCTTGATCGTCACGGTGACGCAGTCGCGTGTCTCGGGAAGTACCGCGGTGATCCGGCCCCGCAGTGGGGCTCCGGAACGCAGTGGTGCGACGAGGTCGAGGTAGTCGCCGGGCAGCAGTGGGGTGGTGATCCGCTCGGCCAGCTCGAGCACACGCCGGCGCAATCCCGCAGCGGTCGGGCGAACTGATGTCGTGGTCATGCTCTTAGCTTCCCTGAATGGGGCATACAAAGTCCTATGCTGCGGGGGTGAGATGTCCGCAGTATCTTGTGCGTAAAGAACAGTTATGACGGATCCCGCTGCTCGGTTCAGTGGTCTGGACCTCGACGAGGAGATAGTCCGGGCCCTGGAACACGTGTTGCCACAAATGGCTGAGCGGACCGTCGCGGCAGTCACGGCCGAGGTGCCGAGCTACACCGACGCGTTCAGCGGTCCCATGGGGCAGACCATCGAGAATGCCGTGCAGGTGGCGCTGGGCGCCTTCCTGCGTTTGACCACCCGGTCCCACGGCACCGACGCGGGGCCCAGACTGTCTCCGGCGCTTGACGGTGCCTACGACCTGGGTCGGGGAGAGGCCCGCACCGGCCGTTCGATCGACGCACTGCTTTCGGCCTACCGGGTCGGGGCGCGGGTGGCGTGGCGAGAGCTCTCGGACACCGCGGTCGCGGCGGGACTCTCTGCGGCGACCACGGCGAAGTTCGCCGAAATGGTGTTCGCATTCATCGACGAACTGTCGGCGGCCAGCGTGTCAGGCCACGCCGATGAGCTCGCTGCCGCCGGCCGTATCCGGCAACGCCACCTCGACCGGCTCGCCGCGGAATTGCTGGCGGGCGCCCCGTTGAACCAGTTGCTCGCCAGTGCCGAGCAGGCCGACTGGAAGCCGCCGAAGACTCTGAGCGCCGTGTTGCTGCCCGAGGTTGATACCCGCAAGCTGTCGGTCCTGTTCGCCCAGGAAACCCTCCACACAAGTGTTGACGTGTCTGAGGTGGATGCCGGTGAATCGCTGGCCGTAGTCCTCGTACCCGATGCCGACGGCCGCCAGCGTCAGCGGCTGCTCGATGCGATGGCCGGCAGCGTGGCAGTCGTCGGGCCCTCCCGTCAATGGTGGACGGTGAAGTCCTCTTACCTGCGCGCGTTGCGCGCACGTGCGTTGGTGATAGATGGCCCCGGCGTCGTCGACACCGAAGAGCACCTCGTCGACCTGGTGCTCAGTGCCGACCGCGACGCCATGGACGATTTACGTCGACGCGTGTTGGCGCCGCTTGCCGGCCTGCGTTCCAGCACGGCCGAACGGCTCGCGGAAACGCTGCGGGCCTGGGTCCTGCACCTCGGCCGCCGCGACGCCGTCGCCGAGTCGCTGTTCGTCCACCCGCAGACAGTGCGCTACCGGATGACCCAGCTGCGCGACTTCTACGGTGACCGCCTGGACGATCCAGAGGCGGTATTGGAAATTACTGTTGCACTTGGCGTTACCCGCTCGTCGGCACCCGTAGTCACCACTACGCCGGCACCTGCCGGCTGATCAGCTGGCAGCGTTGGGAAGCAACGGCGGGCAGTCCCCGTGGGCATCGGTGGCCAACTCGAAGTGCCAGAGTTCGTTGGCGTAGATCTGACACAAGCCGAATCGCCTACCGTTGGCGACCAGCCACGTGTCGGCGCTCTTGCCGCCGATATCGACGGCCTGGCCGCTGACATGCTTGGACTGCTGTGGCGTCTGAACGTATTGGCGCGCAGCGCTGTAACTGCCGTAGGTGCGGATCGCGTCATCGAGCAGTTGCTGCTGGAACTCCGGAGAGCGCCATCCGGAGGTGATCGTCATGGGGATCCCCTCGGCGGCTGCTGCGGTCGCCGCGTGCTGAATCGCGGTCAACAGGGCCGGATCGAGCCGGCCGACCGTGGGGTCAGATACGTCGAAGGGGCTCGCCGCATCGGCGGACGCGGTTGATATCGGTCCGAGAAACGTGAGCGCACCTGACACGGCGATGGCTGTACCGACGAGTCGCATGGCGCCGACTCTAGTCGGCGTACGGGGGCGCGCCGGCTCCCAGGCCGATCCGATTCTCCCGCAATGACATCGGCGGAGTAGTCGCCGCGGCGAGCGCTGCCGCATCGATCGTCTGACACCGGTACGGCAGCGTCTTCAGCCGCGCCGTCATCGTGGTCAGCGGGTCCTCGAGCACCTCGGCGGTCCCTGACAGGAACGCCCATTCGTGCTCATCGCTGCCGAAATAGACTACGGTGCTGAAGGTTTCGCCGAAGCGCTCCCACGATCGGATCAGCGTCTCGTTGCGCCAGAGTGTGGGGCAGCCCGCCTGGCCGACGACGACGGCGCCGATGTCGCCGCACAGCTTCATGAAGTCCGCGCCGTAGAGACGGTTGTGCTGGGCGGGCTCGGTCCGTTCGTCGGGCAGGTCGATGACGACGACGTCGTAACGGGGGCCGGTATGGGTCGCGACGAACTCGTAGCCGTCGGTGTAATGCACCGTGATCGGGCCGACTCCGGCTTCCGCCCTTGCCAATTCGTCGGGCGTGTACCCGTAGGGCAGGTGCTCGGCGCAGAGCCGGACGGCCGCGCGGTCGATGTCGACGTGGTCGACATGAGTGGCGCCGGCGGCGACGGCCATCTGGCTCGCCACACCTTCGCCGGACCCGATGATCAGCACCCGATCGACCATCTCGGCCAGCAGCATCGCCGGAACCATCAGCGCCTCGTGGTAGACGAGCTGACTGAATTCGGTGCTCTGCCGGTCCGAGTCGCTGAACAGCGAGATGCCTTGCTCCGTCCGGCCGATCACCAGATGCTGAAACTCGGTGTGGACATCGCAGAGTACGTCGGTCAGCTGCCAGGTGCGGGTGATCCCCGGCGCCATCGGCTCGACGATCTGCTTGCCCGCTCCGCGAAACACGGTGTGGACGTGGGCATCTGCCGCACCGACCGCCTCCCGCAGTAGGCGGACCGCCTCCTCGGCGTCGGCGGACTCACCGCAGGTGAAGACGTCGACGAACATCGCGCCGCGCTCGGGATAGCTGTGGATCGACGCGTGCGACTCCGCGAGCAACGCCAGCACGGTCACGCCGTGTGGCTCGAAGCGCTTGTCCACCATGTCGCACACGGTGGCTCCGGCGCGCTCGACCGAGCTGCGGAGCAGGTGCCGCAACCGCACCCGATCGTTGGCCAACTCGGGATCGACACCGGTGAATTCGGCCAGCACGTGACAGCCTGCGAAGCTACTGCCTGGTTGTGACTGCATCATCGACCTCCACGAATCGCGTTGCCAGCGGGTCAAATCCATTGAACGACGACGAGTAGCTCGACGTATAGGCACCGGCCGAATCGATCTCGACCAGGTCGCCGGGGCTCAGCGTCACCGGCAGCGGATACCGCCGGTACAGCACGTCGTCGCCGTCGCACGTCGGACCGGCGACGACAGCGTCATCAACGGGGTCGCCGTCGCGAACCGTGCGCAGCCGGTATCGGATGTATTCGTTCTCGGTTTCCGCCAGCCCGCCGTAGCGGCCGATGTCCAGGTACACCCAGCGACAGCCGTCGGTGCCGGTCCGCACCGAGACCACCTCGCAGCACAGCGTGCCCGCCGAGCCCACGATCGCTCGGCCCGGCTCGATGACGATGCGGGGGAGCGTCGGAAAATCACGCTTGAGTGCGTCGGTGATCGCGTCGCCGACAACCCCGACGTCAGGCACGCACGCATCGTACGAGACCGGGATGCCGCCGCCCAGGTTGAGTGCCGTCAGGTCGGGCACGGCCTCGAAAATCTCACGTGTGCAACGGATACCGATCTCCCACGCCTTGGGGTCGAGCTGCTGCGAGCCGACGTGGAACGCTACGCCGTCCGCGTGCAACTCAAGCCCCCGGGCCTGCGTCAACAACTCGATCGCATCCTCGGGCGCGCACCCGAACTTGTCCCCGAACGGCGTCACCGACGACGGGAACGTCGGCGCGATGCGGCACTCGACACTCGACCCCGGCGCATTCTCGGCGATGGACTCCAGCCCGGCCGCCGTGTCGAAGGTGAACCGGCGGACACCCCGGGCAAACGCATACGCGATCTCGGCGGGCTTCTTGAGCGGGTTCCCGAACGTCATCAGGGCGCCGTCGATGCCGGCCGCCGCACACAGGTCGATTTCGCCCACGGACGCGACGTCAAAACTGCAATCAAGGCCGGCCAGCAGCCGCAGGATGGGTTCGGCCGGGTTGGCCTTCACGGCGTACCGAATCTCGGCCGAGGGCAGCGCGCCGCGCAACTCAGCAACGTTCCTGCGCACCGTCGCGAGGTCGATCGTCAGGTAGGGCCTACAGGGCACAGGCGGCAGAGTACTGAACGAATCCGTCGGCCGCGCGCTGATCGGCGAGCCAGAGAATCAGCCGACCAGGTTGATGACCAGATTGATCGTGCACGCGATGATCACCGTGCCGTAGATGTAGCTGAAGAGGCAGTGCCGGAGAACCTCGGCGCGCATCTGTGAGCTGGTGACGTTGGTATCGGACACCTGGTAGGTCATTCCGAGGTTGAACGAGAAGTAGAAGAAGTCGCTGTACTGCGGATCGACATCGGGGCTGTTGAAATCGATCCCGCCCGGGTTGTCGTCGTAGTAGATGCGGGCGTAGCGAGCCGTGTACATGGTGTGGAGCAGCGCCCACGTCGCGAGGATCGCGGCCAGCGACATGCCTGCGTATGACGCTTTGTCCGCGTTGTTTGCGGACAACAGGAGGATTCCGATGGATGTCAGGCTGGCGATCAAGATGAGGACCAGGACCAGATCGCCGATCTCGTCGTCGACGTCGGCTTCACCTGCATGCTCCCTCGTCCGCTCAGGGTCCATCCGCCACAACACCGCGAGCGCCCATAGGACGTCGCTCGTGGCGGTGACGATGACGACCGCCAACAGCCCGACCGGCCAACGCTGCGTAAGCCACCCGGTTACGGCTCCGACAACGAGCCCGGCCGTCAAGCTGATCCAGAATCGGTTGGCGCCGGAAAGAGTCCTCACCCGGTGCATTCTCCTTTCGTGACGGCAGTTCCGGTCCCGAGTTGTCACAAGAAGGGACATTGTCAACAAGAGCGGACAACGTCAGCCGATGCTGGCAGCTTTAGATCGCCAGTGCTGCAGGGACAGCCGACACGCCGACGTGCGCGCAGAACTCCGTCAGTTCCCGTAGAGCCCCAAGGCCCGTGCGACTTCGGTGGCGATGTCGCCGCTCAGCCGCGCGATCGGTGGCCCGCCGCGCTGGTGGATCACGTTCGCCAGCACCGCCACGTAGGTGTCCGATCCAGGGTCGATCCAGAGGCTGACCCCGGTGAAGCCGGTATGACCGAAGCTGCCGACGGGGAAGACCATGCCGCGCGGCCGGGAGTGTTCGGTGTCGATATCCCAGCCGAAGCTGCGCAGCGACTGTCCGGCGATGGCCGGATAGTTCGGCGCCAGTAGCGGATCCGTTGTGTTGGGGTGCCTTTCGATGGCGTCCCGCGCCGCAACATTCGCCGCGGGCACCTGGCCGGCGGTGTGTCCAGGTTGCTGCGGGGTCGCCATCAACGCCGCGGTGGTCTGGGCCAGCGGGAACGGACTCGGACGCCCGGCGAGGCGATCGAGCAGGGCCTGCGCGTACCGGCCGATGTCATCGACCGTCGAGAACACCCCCGCGCTGCCTCCGGTGCCGCCCATGCGCCTGGCCGTCGGGTCATGCACCGTGCCGCGAATCAAGTGGTCGAAGTCGGGGTTGATACCCGGGGTGTCGTCGTCGTGCGCGGTCGGCGCAACGCGCGTCAACAGACTGGTGCTCCAGGTTCCCGGCGGGCATGGCCCTGACGGCATGCCTTCGAAAACGATTGCCGTACCGCGAATTTGGTGGGGACCGCAGGCCTTGGTGGCAGGGAGGTACCGGGTATCGGAAAGCCCCAGCGGTGCAAAGACGTTGTCCTGCACATAGTTGTCCAACGACTGACCGGTGATCTTCTCGACCAGCGCACCCAGAATGATGAAGTTGAGGTCGGAGTAGTGAAACCCGTCCCCGGGTGGAAACTCCAACGGCGCCGTGAGCGCACGACGAATACCCTCCGCTTTGTCGGCGCTCGTCAGTCCCCAGGGCCCTTGATGACTCAGATCGCCACCGGTGCCGGAGGTGTGCGTCAACATCATGCGTACCGTCACCTGGGCGCGCCGCGGGTCGTGGGTGGCATTGAATTCCGGAAAGTACGTCTGGATGGGTTCGTCGAACTGCACCAGACCTTTCTCGTACAGCTGCAGGAAAGCCACGGTCGTCGCGAGGCTCTTCGACAGCGACGCGAGGTCGAAAATGGTGTCGTCGGTCATCGGCTCGGCCGGCGCGGGCAAACCGTCCAGCCCCGGTTCGTCGCCGAGCCTGCGGGCACCGTATGCCTGCCGGAAGACGACGTTGCCGCCATGCCCGATCTGAATCACCGCACCGGGCAACCGATGTGCCGCAAGCGCGTCATTCACCAGACGGGAGACGGCGGCGAAGGGACCCGCGGGAACGACACTCGGCACCGGAGTGGCGGCCGCAGACGTTGTGGCGGGAGCCTGAGCGGACGGCGGCCTGGCGGTCGGCGAAGTGCCAACCGCAGGCGGCGCGGGGCGCCCACACGCCGCGAGGACGAGCACGACCGCCGATACCCGTGCGACGCGCGACCCCGACACCCTCACCGGTTCGAGGCTAGCGGGCGACCCTGCCTGAGTAGGAACCCGACGATGAGCAGTCCACAGAACCACAAGGGCAGCGCGATCGCACCGGAGTGCGACGACGGGTCCTGCGTCATCAAGACGTAGATCAACGCGAAGTAGCCCAGGCACAGGTAGTTCGTGATCGGTGACAGGGGTGTCTTGAAGACGCCCGCACCTTCGCGGGCCCGGAACCGAAGGTGGCTCAGCGCGATGATGCTCCAGGTGATCAGCTCCGCGCCGACGACGACGGGAATGAGGATCGCGAGCGCCTTGCCGGGTAGCGCAACATTGAGGAGCACCGCCACGGCAACGAATCCGGAGTTGATCAGGAGGGCACGCACCGGTACGCCGCGCGCGTTGGTGTGGGCGAGAAACCGTGGCGCCTGGCCGCTGGCGGCGAGGTCGTACAGGACGCGCGCGTTGCTGTAGGTCATGACGTTCGCCACGGACAGTGCCGCGGTCAGCACGACGATGTTGAGCAGTGTTGCGGCGCCGCCGATTCCGAGGCCGACGAGCATCAGTACGAAGGGACTACCGTCCGTCCCGACCTTGTCCCAGGGCCAGATGATCAGCATGACGCCGATGGCACCCACGTAGAAGATCAGGATGCGCAGGAGCACCTGATTGATGGCGCGGGGGATGTTGCGCGCAGGTTCCTCGACCTCGCCGGCGGCGGTGCCCAGCGACTCGATGCCGCCGAAAGAGAACGTGATCGCGACCAGCGAGATCATGAAGGCGCCGAGTCCCTTGGGTGCGAAACCGCCGTGTGCCCAAAGGTTTTGCAGGCCGTGCACGTCGTGGTCACCGGCACCGAAGATGATCGCGATGCCGAGCACGATCATGGCGATCACGGCAGTCACCTTGATCAAGGTGAAGTAGAACTCGAATTCGCCGAACGCCTTGACGTTGATCGTGTTCGCGCCGGTGATCAGCACCAGACACACCGCGGTGGTGATCCAGTGCGGCATGCCGGGGAACCAGAACGCCATGAACTCGGAGGCCGCCGTCAGCTCCACCATGCAGACGACGACGCAGACGTACCACCAGTTCCAGCCGGCGATGAATCCCGCCGGCTTGCCCAGGTATTCGCGCGCGTACGCGGACCAGGACCCCGCGACCGGATGCGCCACGGCCATCTCGCCGAGCATCCGCATCACCCCGTAGAGGACGATGCCGGCGATCGCATACCCGACGAGGACGATCGGCCCGGCCGTCTGCACCGAGGTACCGGAGATCAGAAACAGGCCGGTTCCGATCGCCGAGCCGAGCGAGATCATCTGCAGATGCCGGTTCTTCAGCTCGCGGTGCATCGGGGCGTCAGTCGAGGAGGCGGTCTCGGCCCGGCGCCCCTCGGTGGGACGGGTGCTTGGAGCCATCGGTTTGCCTTCCATTCGGTGGTGATCGCCTGGTGCTGGGGACCGGGTCACGGTTGCGCCGGTGCGGCGCGTACGTCGCTCGCCGGATGAGTGCGTCGAGGCTATCGCGTGCTGGTCGGGGGACCGATCCGAATCACCGCACCGGAGCAGGTGCCACACTGGTCCGGTGACGACCCCGGACCCGATCGAACCCGACACCAAGGACTGGACCTGGGTGCTGTCTCGCGCTTGCCCGGAATGCGGCTTCGACGCGTCGGCCGTCCAGCCCACCGACGTCGCGGACCGGATTCGCGACGATGCCGCTGACTGGGTGCACCGCTTGGCAGGGTCCGACGTCCGCACCCGACCAGAACCTGGCGTGTGGTCGATGCTCGAGTACGGGTGCCATATCCGTGACGTGCACCGAATCTTCGATCACCGCGTCCGATTGATGCTGACCAAGGACGATCCGCAGTTCCCGAACTGGGACCAGGACGAAACCGCGATCGCCGACGACTATGCGTCGCAAGACCCCGCCGTGGTCGCCACGGAGCTGTTCGACGCTGCGAGCATCGTCGCCGCCACATATGCCAATATGCCGGTGGGCGCGTGGAGCCGACGCGGATTACGCAGTAATGGAAGCGAATTCACCATCGCGAGCATTTCGGTCTACCACCTGCACGACATCGTCCATCACGCGAACGACGTCACCTCACGAGGGTGATGACGAGGTTGATCGCGCACGCGATGAGCACTGTGCCGTAGGCGTAGCTGACGACGCAGTGCCCCGACTACCCTTCCGCAGCTGTCTTGATCGCTTGAAGCGTTTGGCGCATCCCGTCGCGCATCGATTGGGTGAAGGCGTCTTGCCCGCCCAAGTAGGCGTCGATGACCTTGACGGTCCCGTCCGGGCTGCCGTCGGGGCTTTCGCGCCGCTGGGTGAGCTTGGTTCCGCTCGGCGTGGGCTCGAGGCGCAGTGACCAGATGGCCCAGTTCTCCTGGATCCGGAACGCGATCTCGCGGCCGTTGTCCAACCGCACCACGGTTCCGTGCGTCGTCCATTGAAAGGTGCCGTTGCTGTTGAGGTTGGTGAACTCGACACCATCGACGACCTGCTCGGCGCCGTTGCGGAGTCGGGTCGATTCGACCTGTGGGCTCCACTCGGCCATGCGGCGGACGTCGCTGACCAGTGACCAGACCGCGGTCGGCGGTGCGGCGATGTCGATGCTGTCCTCGAGCACCGGTTGTGGATTCGCAGTCATGTGGCGCCCCAATCTCAGAGATAAGCGTCCGAACGGTCGTCTATCTGGACCATAGCGTTTGATGCGCTTATGCGTCCAGTCGGACGTATAAAATGTCGAGGTGGCAACCGATAATCAGGCCGATGGCCGACGCGTCCGTGGCGACGCGACGCGCCGGAAGGTCGCTCACGAGGCGGCAATGATCGCGACGACGCATGGGCTCGACTCGATCACGGTGGGGGCGTTGGCCGCGGCCACCGGGGTGAGCAAGAGCGGCATCCTCACGGTGTTCGGAAATCGCGAGGCGATTCAGGTCGCTGCGGTGGCCGAGGCGCGGAACATCTACCGCGAAACGTTGCTCGCGAATGTGTTTGACGCTGCCGCGGGCGCACCGCGAGGCTAAGTCCCCTGGGGTGGTGGGAATTCGGGGACGGGGCTGAGGTGGGCGGAGATGTTCAGGCCGTGTCGGTGCC
>NZ_JBYTCM010000029.1:0-69526 GCF_058790275.1 Mycobacterium sp. FW102-FHT13B02 | reverse complement strand
TCTTGGCCACCAACACATTCTGCCGAAACGCCAGGTCAAAACACCCAGACACGCTCAATCAAAACGCAACAACCACCGGCTGCGGATTTTCGTGCACAAATCGCTGTCAGGCGGCAGGAGCTCCCGTGGGCTTGGGCTTGCGGACCACCCGGCGACCCAGGTTGCCCAGCAGTGTCACGAGGACGCCCAGCACCACCAAGCCGCCGCCGGTGGCGAGGGTGATGTTGAGCCACTGGTGGGCGTTCGCGATGGCCGTATCGACCATGATGTCAGCCACCTGCCGGACGTTTCCGGTGGTGCGGTTCAGCCCATCATCGATGTAGCGGCGCCCCACTTCGATGCCGGCCCAGCCGGCAGCGCCCACGATCATGGTCGAAATTCCCAGGGCCGCAACGGTTTTTCCGCGGGATCGGGTCACTGCGAGCGTCAGCAGGGCGAACACGCCCGTCAGGACGCAGATGCCGACGCGCGCCCACGGTCCCCACGTCGTCGCGGCACGGAACTGGCCCGGCCGCACCGACTGGGCCGAATCGGTGATCGGTACTTCGATTTTCGACGGGACGCGGATCCCGAGCGCCGTCAGAGTCGCCCTGAACGACCCGTCCGACAGCATCGGCGACAGGTCGATTGTCCAGCGGCCGGATGCGTCCGAGTGGGCCATGGTGTCGGTGAACAGCCAGTCGTGCGCGTAGCCGTTGGCGGTGCCGAACTGGCCCGGGAACACCGAGCTGGAGGTGTAGAGGCCGGCCGCATTCGACATGGTGCTGGTGCTCAGGTCATAGCCCGCGCTGGTGGCCAGCTTGTTGATCTGGATGCCCAGCTCACTGGCGGTGGCCTTCTGCAGGTCGTGGTTCTTGGCGGCCGTGGTCGCCAGGGCGACGTAGCCGCCCCGGTCGACGATGGTGTGCTGGGCCCAGCAGACCGGCACAGCCACCGCCACAGCGATGGTGGTGACCAGCCACAACAGCAGTGTCGCGACGAATCGCAAGCGCCCTCCTAGATCGGTGGGCGCCGCTCAGTCGGACAGCGCCCGTCCCACGATCAGCGGGTCGGCGTGCCCGACCACCTCATGGTCCTTGTTGTCGTAGTCGAACTTACCGAGAACATGGCGCATGGCGTTGATCCGGGCGCGCTTCTTGTCGTTGCTCTTCACCACAGTCCACGGCGCGACCTCGGTGTCGGTCCAGGCGAACATCTCTTCCTTGGCCGCGGTGTAGTCGTCCCACTTGTCCAGCGAGGCGAGATCCGTCGGGGAGAGCTTCCACTGGCGCACCGGGTCCACCTGGCGGATGGTGAACCGGGTGCGCTGCTCGGCCTGCGTCACCGAGAACCACAACTTGGTGAGGCTGACGCCGTCGTTGGTCAGCATCTGCTCGAAAAGCGGTGCCTGGCGGACGAACTCGGCGTGCTGCTTGGGCGAGCAGTACCCCATCACACGCTCCACACCGGCCCGGTTGTACCAGGAACGGTCGAACAGCACGATCTCGCCGGCCGCCGGCAGATGCGTCACGTACCGCTGGAAGTACCACTGGGTACGTTCCTTCTCGGTCGGCTTCTCCAGCGCCACGACCCGGGCGCCGCGCGGGTTGAGATGCTCCATGAACCGCTTGATGGTGCCGCCCTTGCCGGCGGCGTCGCGGCCCTCGAAGACGATGACGTGCCGCAGCCCGTTGGCCTGGCTCCACTTCTGCAGCTTCAACAGTTCGATCTGCAGGAGCCGCTTCTGCTCCTCGTACTCCTCGCGCTTCATACGCTCGTCGTACGGGTAACCCTCGCGCCAGGTGTCGACTACTTCCCCGCTGGGCAGCAGGACCAACTCGGGATCGTCGTCGTCGTCATCGCGAACGGCGTAGCCGGTGGCGGTAGCGGTGTCGAGGGTCACCGGCCGAAAATAACGGCTCCGCCAAACCTGTCGGTGACATCCTGGTGAACAGCAGGTGCTACTTGGCGGTGCGCTTGGACCGGATCAACGACACCTTGGTCAGCACGGTGTTCATGCGGGCCAGCGCCTTCATCGAGTTGTGGTAGTAGTTGCCGCCGGCGCCTGCGCTGGTGCGCGGCTCGACCACCGTCTCCTGGCGACAGTACTTGCGGATGCCCTCGGCCCCGCCGAACCGCGCACCGATGCCCGACGTCTTCCAGCCGCCCATCGGAGCGGTGGTGCACATCAGGTTGGCCAGCACATCGTTGATGTTCACCGCGCCACAGTCGAGCTGCAGTGCAACGTCTTTGGCCCGCTGCACGTCGCCCGAGAACACGGCGGCGCTCAACCCGTACGGGCTGTCATTGGCCAGGCGGACTGCCTCACCGACCGTGGCGACCTTCATGATCGGCAGGGTCGGGCCGAACGTCTCCTCGGTCATGCACGCCATCGAATGATCGACGTCGACGAGCACCGTCGGCGGGTAGAAGCTGCCGGGGCCGTCGGGGCGCTTGCCGCCGGTCAGGGCCCGGGCACCGGCCGCCAGGGCCTCGTTGACGTGCCGCTCGGTGATGTCCACCTGGCCGGCGTCGATCTGCGCGCCGAGGTGATAGCCCTCGCCCGCGCCCACCTTGAGGTTCTGCACCGCCTTGACGACGGCGTCGACGAACGCGTCGTACGCCGGCTCCAGCACGTAGACACGCTCGACGGACACGCAGGTCTGCCCGGCGTTGAACATCGCGCCCCAGACCGCGGCGTTCGCGGCCAACTCCACGTCGGCGTCCTCGAGCACGATCATCGGGTCCTTGCCACCGAGTTCGAGGCTGACCGGGGTGAGACGACGCGCCGCGCGCTCCATGACCTTGCGGCCGGTGGCCGTGGAGCCGGTGAATTGAATGAAGTCGGAGTTGTCGATGACGGCCTCGGACACCTCGCGGGCGCCCTGCGCCAGTGCGAGCACCTCGGGCGCCCCGGAGTCGGTCCATCCGCGCAACAGCAACTCGGCGGTCAGCGGGGTCCGCTCGGACGGCTTGAGCAGCACGGCGCAGCCGGCCGCGAGCGCCCCGATGGCGTCCATCAGCGCGTTGGCGACCGGATAGTTCCACGGCGCGATGATGCCCACCACCGGACGCGGACGGTAGTGCACGGTGATCTTCTTGATCGAGAGCATGGGCATGGGCGCCGGCCGGGTGTCGGGCGCCAGCGCCTTCTCCATGGTCTTGACCACGTACGAGATGATCAGGATCGCCAGCGGGATCTCGACCTTCGCGTCGACCATCGACTTGCCGGTCTCGCGGACCAGCAGGGCCTCGACCTCGTCGCGATGATCATTGAGCCACACCGCAAAACGGGCCAGCACCTTCGCCCGCCCCTGCGCCCCGCGGGCTTCCCACTCCGGCTGCGCGGCGCGCAGACCGGCGGCGATGCGCGGTACGTCGGCCGGGTCCGTCCACCTCACGGTTCCTGCGATGGCACCGGTGGCAGGGTCGTAAATGGTGCCGGAGCCCGGCGACTGGACGTCAGACGTAGCGGTCATACGGCCATCGTAACGACCAGGTGTGACACGGGTCGCACCCGGCTTGACGCGTGTCAAATTTGGGCGTGTCAGCGGCGGTCGCGGCGAGCGGCACTACAGCTCGGCACGACACCGGCGACCCACGCCGCCAGGCACACCAGGCTGGACCCGAACAGCAGCGCACCGACGGTGTCCGTGAAGTAGTGGTAGGTGAAGGCCTGGCCGAGCATGCCCGCCGGGACGAAGATGCCCGCCAGCAGCCGTGACCACAGCACCGCTCCGGCCGCCACGACGATCATGCCGACGACCGTGACCATAAGGGTGGTGTGCCCACTGGGATAGGCCAGCGCACCACCCTTATGGCGACCGAACAGCGGCTTCACGAAGCGTTCGATGAGCAGCGCCGCCAGCGGACACAGCGCCATCGCCACCGCGATGCTCCATCGCCTGCGCCACAAGGCGATTCCCACCGCGATCACCAGCATCGCCAGCAGTGTTCTCGGGTCGGTGAAGAACAGCAGCCACCCGGAGTACGGCCGGGTATCACGACCGGCCTGCTGGAAGACGTCGTCGACCGGTGTGGAGGCCTTGCCGACAACCCAGCCCAACACGGCCATCGTCACCAGCCCGACCGGCGGCCACCAGCGGACGAATTTCTCCGTTGTCATCGGGCGGTCATCGGTGCGCGGCGATACCCCGCACGTACGCCGCCTGCCCCAGGTGCTGCGCGCAGTCGTCGACGATGCTGACCAGACGCGCGCTCGCGGTGACCGGCGGATTCCAGCGACGGTCGACGATCCGCTCGAGTTCCTCCGAAGTCACGCTCGCGACGTACTCCAACGTCACCTTGTGCACCGCGCGGTAGTAGCCGACCAGCAAGTCGACCGGCGGCCGCACCTTGCCGACGTCTTCGGGAGTGTGGCCGTAGCCGATGTCGTAGCCGGGGGCATCACTGTGCGGCAGGTCGAGAGCGAACCGCTGCTCCCACTCTTGGCCCGTCCACACCTGCTCGACACCGGCGATGTCGCACAGCTGCATGTCCTGACACCGCGCGCTGTGCCACAACAGCCACGCGATGCTGTTGGCCTCCGGCGTCGGGCGCCAGCACGACACCTCTTCGGTCAGGCCGTCGGTGACCTCCTCGACGTGCTCGATGAGCCGAGTGAATGAGTCGCGCAACAGTTCTCGCGCCGCGGCGGTGTCGGACATGGTTCCGACGCTACCCGACCTGACGGTCGGCGGCCGAGCCGTGGAACACCGCTTCCACGTTGTTGCCATCCGGGTCACGCACGAACGCACCGAAGTACTCGGGATGGTATTCAGGCCACAGCCGGGGCGCGTGCAACGACTCGGCGCCGAGTGCGACCGCGGCCTCATGGAAAGCGGTCACCGTATCCGCATCAGCAGCATGGAAGGCCACGTGCACCTCACGGTTCGGCCCCGACGCCTCACCCGCACTGGCATCGCCGATCCAGAATTCCGGCCGCCCGGCGGTGCCGTAACCGATGGCGACCTCGAAATCCATCTGACGGCTGTACCCGAGGACACCGAGCACGGTGTCGTAGAACTCTTTGGACTTGGCCCAGTCGCTGCAGTTGATGCCGACGTGATCGATCATGCCGCGATCGTGCCACGAGCCACCGACACAATCGGAGCGACGAACCCAGGCTGGGCCCGCCGCTCCGATTGGTGATTCAGTTGTCGGCCAGGGTGCGGTAGAGGGTCTTCTTGGCCTCGGCGACCGCAGCGGACACCGTCGCAACGGCCGACTTCAGGTCGGCCTTCTGTGCGTCGTTGCCGGTGAACTTGATGGTGCGCGCAAGACCGGCGAGCTCGAACAAGTCCTTGCGCAGCTTGATGACGTCACCGAACTTCGCCGCCTGCCCGAGGAACGCCTGCACCGTCTCGCTGCTGACGCCGCGCCAGGCGAGCAGCTGCTCACCGAACTCGGTCAGCGTCGCGACGCCGTCCTCGACCGTGGCCACGCCGCGCGCGGCGAGCAGTGAGATGACGAACTCGACCTTGTCCACCGGCGGGGCGAACGCGCCGTCGGTGATCTCCGAGACCCGCTGCGAGAGCTGCTCGGCGGTGGCCGGACCTGCCTGTAGTAGCGCGGCCGCCGCAATCGCGGCACGCTTGATACGACCCTTGAAGAAGTGGTGCCCGGCGCCGGCCCCGAAGCCGCCGCCGAAACCACCACCGAGGCCCGGGCCGCAGGCGCCGGGACCACCCGCGCCGGGACCGAAGCCCCCGAATCCCGGGCCGAAGCCCCCACCGAAACCGGGGCCGAAACCAGCTGAGAACATCGCAATTCCTTTCGTTGATTCGATGCATCTTGTACCTATCACGATACATCGTTTCTGCAATGCCTAGCCGTTCTAATCTTCAACTCAAAGCCAACTCACAGATCTGATGAGGGGCTGAGTCGTACGTTGTTCACATGAACGCAGCGGGCACGGCCTACGACATCGTCATTCGGGGCGGACTCATCGTCGATGGCTTGGGCTGCGCGCCCTTCCATGGCGATGTCGCAGTTCAGGACGGGTCCATCGTGGCCGTCGGCACTGTCGAGGGGACCGGCACGCGCGAGATCGACGCCACCGGCAAGCTGGTCACCCCCGGCTTCGTGGACCTGCACACCCACTACGACGGACAGGCCATCTGGTCGGAACGGATGACGCCGTCGTCCGCTCACGGCGTAACGACCGCCGTCATGGGCAACTGCGGTGTCGGCTTCGCGCCGTGCCGCCCAGATGACCACGACGTACTCGTCGACGTGATGGCCGGCGTCGAGGACATCCCGGGCGTCGTGATGGTCGACGGCCTGCCATGGACCTGGGAGACCTTCCCCGAATTCCTGGACGCGGTTGACGCGGGACGCCGGGACATTGACGTGGCCGCGTTCCTGCCGCACTCGCCGCTGCGGGTGTACGTGATGGGCCGGCGCGGTGTCGATCGCGAACCCGCCACTCCCGAGGACCTCGCGCTGATGCGCAAGCTGGCGGCCGAGGCAGTGGAGGTCGGTGCGCTGGGTTTCGCGTCGTCGCGACTGACCCTGCACAAGACCTCTGGCGGGCAGCCCATCCCGAGCCATGACGCGGCACAGGTGGAAATCGAGGCCATCGCCCGCGGCATCGAAGACGGCGGCGGCGGACTGATCCAGTTCGTGCCCGACCTGTTGGCGGGCGACTACGAGGTCGCGCTCAAGACCGTGTTCGACGTCGCCGCCGACGTCGGTCTGCCCGTCACGTTCACGCTGGCGGTCGGCAACGCCGGGCCGGCCACATTCGAGGACGCGCTGCGCATGGTCGAGAAGGCCAATACCGATGGCGGTTCGATCTCGGCCCAGATCTTTCCCCGGCCGATCGGCCTCGTCATCGGCCTCGAACTGTCCGGCAACCCGTTCGTGCTGTACCCGTCGTACCGCGAGATCGCCGACCTGCCGTTGGCCGAGCGCGTCGCCGAGATGCGCAAACCTGAGGTACGCCAACGCATCCTGAACGACACCGCGGCTGCCGACGGCCACCCGCTCATGTTCGCGGCGCAGGCGTGGGACTACATGTTCCCGCTGGGCACTCCCCCGAACTATGAACCGGCACCGTCGGATTCGATCGCGGCGCGGGCCGCCGCCCGCGGCGTCAGCCCGCTCGAAGAGGCCTACGACCGGGTGCTCGACGACGACGGGCACGCCATGCTGTTGGTCACCCTCGCCAACTTCCGTGACGGTTCGCTCGACACCGTGGCCGAACTGATCCGGCGCGACGACGTCATCCTGGGCCTCGGCGACGGCGGCGCCCACTACGGAATGATCTGCGACGCGTCATTTCCCACGTACCTGCTGACGCACTGGGTGCGCGACCGGGCTGCCGGCCGGCTGGACCTGGCGCATGCGGTGAAGGAACTGACATCGGTACCGGCGCGCGTCGCGGGCCTGGCCGACCGCGGCCGAATCGCGGTGGGCTACAAGGCCGATCTCAATGTGATCGACCACGACGCACTGACGCTGCACAAACCGACCATCGAGCACGACCTGCCCGCCGGTGGGCGCCGCCTGGACCAGACCGCCGACGGCTATATCGCGACCATGGTGTCCGGCGAGATCATCGCCGAGAACGGCGTGCCGACGGCGGCGCGGCCGGGACGTCTGGTCCGTGGCCGCCAGCCGGCGCCGGCCTGAGCGGCGGCAGCTCACTCACGATCGACACCTGTGGCACCCGAATCCTCCAGCAGCCGCTTGAGCACATCACCCGGATCGCCTTGCTGCGGGTGCAGTTCATGCGTCGACACCCCGCCGGATTCGGTCGCGACACGGTCTGCGCCAACGGTATCGGGGGCCTGTGTGGTGGGTCCGCCGGCCGGGGTTTGACCGTCCGGATCGCCTTGTCCCGAGCCCTGAGCGTCCGGACCGGGCGGCGGGTTTCCTGAACCCGGCGGCGGATTGCCGGGACTCTGGGGCTGCTCACCCGGGCTCGGCGGCGGATTGCCGGGACTCTGGGGCTGCTCACCCTGGCCCGGCGATTGGCCGTTCTGACCCGAGTCACCCGCCCCGCCGCTGTTGTCCTGGCCACCCTGACCGCCCTGCCCGTCCGAGGACTTCGGCTCCGGATCCTTCAGCTTGTCCTGCAACCGCTTCGCCGTGTCGTTGCGGTGTTTACGCTGCTCCTCGTCGGGCTCGGTCGACGTGTCGAAACAACCGGCGGGCGCCTGCTGCACCACCGTGAGCGCCTCTTGCCACAGCGGTTTCGCCTGGTCGCGGTGCTTCTCGTTGTTCTTCACGTCGCCCCGCGCCTCCAGCACCACGGCGAGGTTGATGCGTACCGGGCACGACTCGTCCTGGTCGACCAGTGCCAGCGATTTCTTGAACTCCGACTCGGCGTCCGACAGTTTGCCTTCCAACAGATAGCGGTCGCCGTCGGCGAAATACGCCTTGTAGGAGTCGATCACGTTGAACGACTTGAGCTTTCGCACGTCATGGTCCATGCCGTAGGAGTTGTACGCGAAGAAGTTCGACCTCGCGGACTGCCCGTAGGTCACCATCGTCACCAACTTGACGGCGATCCCCACCACCAACAGGGCCGGCAGCACCGAGATGACCAGCAGTTTGCGCCGCAGGACCTTTCGGCTCGGCCCGGATGAGAAGTACCGGCCGACCGCCGCGATCACCGTCTGCCACAACGCCGATATCTGCGTCATTCGTCCCGCACCTTCGTCATGCGGGAGACCCGGTACTCGCGCGCCATGGCGAACAGTTCGTAGCCCATCAACAGCATCGCGATCGCCGTGAAAATCCAGTAGAACTCGGTGCGCTCCCCCGGCAGCGAAACCTGTTGTCGCTCTGTGGATGCCTGGACATCCAGGGCCGGGATGATGGTGGCCGTCGAATCGCCCGGCGCCCGGTGGTAGTACGGCAGTTTCAGCTGGCCGGCGACCGTCTTCAGTGACGCTTCGTCGAATGCCGAGAGGAACTGCGCGCCACTCGGGTCCGGAAAATACGACACTTCACCGCCCGCCCCCAGCTTGCTGGCCACCCGGCCGCCGCCTGCCGTGCCGTACCCGAGCACCGCGCCCCCGGCGATCAGTCCCGCGGGGATGTCGAATTTCGTCGCCGGCCGCTTCGAGACGCCCGCTCCCTCACCGAGATAGAAGACCACGTTGTTCGAGCCCGGGTACTGCGTGTGCGCCAGCTCCAGCTGGCGCTTCAACTGCTCGTCGGCCGCACCGACGTCGACCTGGTACACCGAATCGAAGTCCGCTCCATAGGCCGAATAGCCCTTGAGCAGCGCCCGCAGACTCCAGACGTCATCCGACAACGGCCAGTCGACACGTGCCTTCGTGGCGAACGACGTGATCGAGAACCGGCCCGACGGGTACTGGTCGACGATCGACTGCATGTCGGCCCGAATCCCGGCCATCCGGAACTGGTTGTTCCCGTAGTCCTCGGCCTTGGAGTTGAGGGAGCGGTCGACGACGAAGAACACATTCACGTTCCGGCCGGCCGCCGCCGCGACGGACTGGTCCGAAACCTGTTTATCTCCTTCGATTCCCGGCCGCGCGGCTGCCGCGAACAGGCAGACGATCACCAGGGTCAACAAGCTCCAGCGCAGCACCACCTTGCGCTGGCCGCCTTTCCCGACCACGACCAGCACCCGGTAGAGGGTGAACATCCGCAATATCAGGGTCAGCCCGGCGAGCACCAGGAACACCCACCAGGCGACCACAGGTTCGAACGTCATCGACGCACCCCCGCGAGGCTGATCGAGAAGACGATCACCATGGCCAGAGCCACGGCCAGCACCGCGTCGGGCCGGTCGCGCACCTGCGCGACCAGAATGGTTCCGTCAGACCGGGTCAGCGCGGGCGGGTGCGCACGGATGTCGTCGAGATGGCCGCGCAGTGCCGCGTCCATCGCGTTCTGCTGCGTTCCGCTGTTGCCGCCCTTGGGATCCGCCGCGACATAGCTGACGAACCGCCCTCCGGTGGCCTCCGTGATGCCGCTCAGCGCGCCACCGGCGTCGCGCGTCGTCGGGGTCAGGACGTTCAGCTGAATACCCGAGGACTTCGCCAGTGCACCGAGCGCGGCGTCCGAATAGATGGGCGCCTTCGACCCATCGGCCGGCCCCAGGTAGATCACCGAGCGCCGGGTATCCGACGGCTTACCCACTCCTGGAAAACCTTTCATGCACAGGGCCAGAGCGTCGTTGACCGTCAGCCGGTAGTCGGAATAGCTGACGGTCCGGCCGAACTCGTGCTGCGCGCGTTGCAGCGTTGCGGTGTCCTCCGGCGATGGCTTCTGCTGGGTCTTCAGTCGCTCGAGGTTCGCATAGCGGCCGAGTTGCTCCTGGAGGTAGGGATAGTCCCGGGTCAGTGGGATCACCCGCAGCGTGCGGGACGTGAGGCCGAGACGCTGCGTCTCGAACTTCGCGGCCTGGTCACGGAAATACGAGAACAGCACGGACGCATCGTGGGCGGCCGGGTCATCCTCCACACACAGCATGATGTCCTCCGGGTGCGCCCGGTTGATGTCTGCGGCGGTGGCTTGTGCGCTGACTGGCCGCGCAGTGGCGATGATCGCGCACAGTGCTACCCCGACCGTCGTTGCGGCGATGGCCGCCAACAGGATTCGGTACCGACGATAGGCGCGCGCGTACTCGGGCAGCTGAGTCAGGCGACCGACCCATGCCAGCGGACGCAGCCGGCGCTGCTGCTGTCTCAGCGGCCAGAGGAACGCGACGGCCACAATGACGACCAATGCCGTCAGCCCCACGACGACCACCCACCACCATCTCAGCTCCATGACCGGATCGCACTCCGCACCTGGGCTGCCGCGGCAGCAACATCGGGGTTGTCGACAACGTCGAATTGTCGGGTATACAAAGCCTTCACGATGGGCGCCGCCGCCGCCGCGGGCCCGCGCTCCACCTCACCCAACGTCATGTACTGGGCCCGCACGCCCGTGCGGTAGAACACGAAATTCCGCAGTATGCGACTCATTTCGGTGTACGCCTGACGGCTGCTCAGCTCACCGATCCGGTAACGGTCGGCCACGTGACCGACCGCGGCACTGAACTTGCGCCGCAACACCCGGGCGCTGATGTCGCGGATCACCGGGATGGTCCGCAACCTTTCGACGGGCAGCGTCCACACCAACACGCCACCGAACCAGCCGATCACCCCGAGGACCAGCAGGATGCCGAACACCAGCCAGAACACCGAGTACGGCAGCGGCGCCACAACCCATTTCAGAAAGTCATTTGCCACGGCCGGCCTTCTTCAACATCAGGGTGACGGCGTTGAACAACTCACCACTACCGGAAACCCGTGCGCACGGGATCGCCGAGCTGTTGACGTACTGCTCGAATGCCGCCTCCCGCCGTGCCTCGGCCCGCCGGTACGCCTCCAGCACCCGGTGCCCCAGGATCTCTTCACGCAGCAGAGTTCTGCCGCTGTCGACGTCGTAGCCCTCACCGCCGAATCCCGGCGCTCCGATCAACGGGGCGTCACGCACCGTCACCCAGTACACGTCGTGCCGCGCCGCCATCTTGCGGAACTGCTCGTCCAGCCCCGCGCCGACATCGGGTTCGTCCGAGATCACGAAAACGATGTGCCGGCGCCGGAAGTGGTGCTGCACGTAGTCCAGTTGCGCGCAGATATCGCTGCGGCCGCTGTCCGCGACGTGATGCCGGTTGACGCGTTCCAGGATGTGTTCGAGGTGCGCCTCACCGCGCCGGTTCGGCATGTGTGCCGATCCGGTCGCATCCCCGTACACCAAACCCATCTCGTCGCCCTTGCTGATGGCGATGAGCCCAACCAGGCCAACGGCATTGAGCACCACACGCTGCTTGACCTCGCCACTTGCGGTGTGGGCCAACATGTTCCGGCCGAGGTCGGTGACCATCAGGATCCGCTGTTGCCGGTACGAGACGAATCGCTTGACCAGTACCTCGGGCGAGCGCGCCGACGCCTTCCAGTCGATGTCGCGAACGTCGTCTCCCGGCACATAGGGCCGCAGATCGTCGAATTCCAGACTGCGTCCCTGGAACATCGAGCGGTGCTCGCCCTCCAGCAGCCCGCGGGACACCCCGTTGGGACCCGAGAGTCGATTGCCGGCCAGGGTCTGCGCCTTGACCTCCTGCAGTAGTACGCCCATCGCGGCTAAGGAGTTCGGACTGCCTGAATGACGTTGTCTATCAACACTTCCGGTGTGACGTTCTGGGCCACCGCCTCGAAGCCGAGAATCAGCCGGTGCCGCAGCACCCGGTGCGCCAGCGCTTTCACGTCGTCGGGCAGCACGTGATTGCGACCGGAAAGCAGCGCCAACGCCCGCGCCGCCTTGCAGAAGGCGATGGTGGCGCGGGGACTGGCGCCGTACTCGATGAGCCGAGCCAGATTCGCCGGAAGGTACTGCTGCGGCGTCCGGGTCACCGCGACGATCTGGGTGATGTAGTTGACGATCGCCGGGTCGAGGTAGACCCGTCGCACCACGTCCCGGATGTAGAGGATGTCATCGAGCGACGCCACCGGAGCGGTCCGGTGGTCGGCGTAGACACCGGCGTCGATCCGGAAGACCATTTCCGCCTCTTCCCGAGGGTTCGGATAGGTCAGGATCTCCTTGAACATGAACCGGTCCATCTGCGCTTCGGGCAGCGGATAGGTGCCCTCCTGATCAACCGGGTTCTGCGTCGCGAGCACCAGGAACGGCTCGGGAATCTTGTAGACGTCGCCGGCGATGCTGGTCTGGCGTTCCTCCATCGCCTCCAGCATGGCGCTCTGGGTTTTCGCACTCGACCGGTTGATCTCGTCCAGCAGCACGATGTTGGCGTGCACCGGTCCCAGCTGGGTGTGGAAGACGCCCTTGGACGCGTCGAAGATCTGGGTCCCGATGATGTCGCTCGGCAACAGGTCGGGGGTGCACTGGATGCGCCGGAATTTGGCCTGCACCGCATCGGCCACCGCCCGGGCAGCCGTCGTCTTGGCAAGTCCCGGAACGCTTTCCAGCAACACGTGCCCGCCGGTGAACATTCCGATCAACAGACTCTGCTGCAGTCCGGTCTGGCCCACCACCTTGGCCGCGAAGGCTCCGGACACCGCGTGTACCACCGCACGGGCGCGGTCGAGTTCATCCCGCGTCGGCTGCTGTTGCATCGTGTTCGTCGGGGCGCTCATCGGCCAAACCACTTCACTGTCAACGGTTCCTGTGTCATGTCGATCTGCCCCATCAGCGGGACGAACTGCTTGCCCTGCACCGTCGCGCCGCTGGTGCTCGTCGCGGTGATGGTCCACTGCGAGGTCCCCATGGTGCGCACCGACAGATCGAATGCCGTGAACGTGTAGTTGACCTGACTGAGGTCGGCCGGCGGTTCCCAGTGCACCGTGCCGTCGACCAGCGTCGGGTTCGGCATGGCGTTCGGGCAGCCCGGCGGCGCCAGTGACGTGGACTTGGCGCATTCGGCGACCGCGGTGGCCACAGCCTGCTTCGCCGCCGCCGAACCAGCCTCGCTGAGCTGCATCTGGGCACCGACAGTCAGGCCGACACCGGAGGCGACCAAGCCGTCGAGCAGCACCGGCCGCGCCGTCGACACCGTCAGGTATTTGCTCGCCGAGCCCAGATCGAGCCACCCCGGAAAGACGTACACCGCCGCATTGCTCGGCGCCGGCTTGCCGAACAGCGTGAGCGGCGCGGCCGGGAGCGGCTTACCGGTGACCGGGTTGTTGATCTGGATGCCACCGGTCGCACCCAGATTCAGCTTGACGCTGGCAGTGGGGAGTTTCCAGCCGCTGTCGTCCTTTTTCACCAGCAACGTCTGATCGGCGGTCTGGTCACCGAAGTTGACGGACACGTGCACCTGCGCCATGGGGCCGGTTTCGTTGGCGCTCAGGATCCGGATGTTGGTGATGGGCCACTTCGCCGTCTGCTGCTTGAGCACATCGTCGGTCAGGAAGTCTTTTGAGGCCGGCTGATCGGTGCCGAATGCCAACGCGGCGCCCGCATCTCCCTTCGACAGCGCTTCCAGGTAGCCCTTGACCGCGCCCTCTGCCGAACTGGCGCCACCACCACCGGGACCGCTCGATCCGCCGCCGGAGAATGACACGATCGCCACGACGACGGCCACCACCAAGAGCACCGCAAGCGTGGCTCCGCCGGTGATGAACAGCGCCTTCCTGTTCTTGGGCGGCTTCGGCGCCGGCGCATATCCGGGCTGCGGAAAGTGTTGGAACTGCTGCTGGGGCGCGGCCGGCCAAGCCCCTTGCGGCGGGGTCTGCGGCGGCGCTCCCATCGGCGCCGGACCGCCCCATTGCGGCGGGGGCGGCGGTTGCCCGTAACCGGGATGCTGCGGCGCCGGCCCGTCAACCGGATTGGGACCGCCGAAAGGCGACTGCGGCGGCTGCGTCACGAGGTGAATCCACCGTCAAGAACCGTCACCAATTGAACATCCCCCTCATCCCCGTGCCGACTTACACCGGCGACCCGACGGTATCACTACTTCAGGTGGCCCTCTGTCGCCGATTACCAGCACCGACGCCGGCGCCTATCCTGACGGAATGAGCGCACACGTTGATCTCGATCAGCTGTCCGGCGCCTTGGACGACTTCACCTTCGCCTATCTCGTGACGGTGACCGACGACCACCGCGCACACGTCGTCACCGTCCAGCCCACTCTTGCCGACGGGGTCTTCGACATCGCCGCCATCGGAAACCGCACCAGCGAAAATCTCAAGCATCACAGCGACGTCACCCTCGTCTACCCGCCGCGCGAAGCCGACGGTTACACGCTGCTGATCGACGGTCGCGC
The DNA here is from genome assembly GCF_058790275.1 of Mycobacterium sp. FW102-FHT13B02. NCBI lineage: Bacteria > Bacillati > Actinomycetota > Actinomycetes > Mycobacteriales > Mycobacteriaceae > Mycobacterium > Mycobacterium sp. FW102-FHT13B02. The sequence continues at coordinate 54,798 of NZ_JBYTCM010000029.1, read as the reverse complement.
CGAAGTGAAAGACACCCGGCTGCAGGTCTTTCCGAGCCGCGCGATCCTGCACCGGCAGGCCCGGCCGGACACCCCGGCGGCGGCGAGTGGCTGCCTGCACGATTGTGTGCCCATCGAGCAGTGACATGAAAAAGCCCCGACTCGCCGAGCGAGCCGGGGCTTTCCCGTAATAGAACTGGACTTAGAAGTCCATACCGCCCATGCCACCGGTCGGGTCGCCGGCGGGAGCCGCGGCCTTCTCCGGCTTGTCGGCGACGACGGCCTCGGTGGTGAGGAACAGCGCCGCGATGGACGCCGCGTTCTGCAGCGCCGAGCGGGTGACCTTGACCGGGTCGGCAACGCCGGCGGCCAGCAGGTCCTCGTACACGTTGGTCGCGGCGTTCAGGCCGTGACCGGCGGGCAGGTTCGACACCTTCTCGGCGACGACGCCCGGCTCCAGACCACCGTTGAAGGCGATCTGCTTCAGCGGAGCCGACAGCGCGACACGCACGATGTTGGCACCGGTGGCCTCGTCACCCTCGAGCTTGAGCTCGTCGAGCGCCGGAGCCGACTGCAGCAGAGCCACGCCACCACCGGCGACGATGCCCTCTTCGACGGCGGCCTTCGCGTTGCGAACGGCGTCCTCGATGCGGTGCTTGCGCTCCTTGAGCTCCACCTCGGTGGCAGCTCCGGCCTTGATGACCGCGACGCCACCGGCCAGCTTGGCCAGGCGCTCCTGCAGCTTCTCGCGGTCGTAGTCGGAGTCGCTGTTCTCGATCTCGCTGCGGATCTGGGCCACCCGGCCGGCGATGGCATCGGAGTCACCGGCGCCCTCGACGATGGTGGTCTCGTCCTTGGTGACGACGACCTTGCGGGCGGTGCCCAGCAGCGTGATGTCGGCGGTGTCGAGCGAGAGGCCGACCTCTTCGCTGATGACCTGGCCACCGGTGAGGATCGCCATGTCCTGCAGCATCGCCTTGCGGCGGTCACCGAAGCCCGGGGCCTTGACGGCGATGGACTTGAAGGTGCCGCGGATCTTGTTGACCACCAGGGTCGACAGGGCTTCGCCCTCGACGTCCTCGGCGATGATCAGCAGCGGCTTGCCCGACTGGATGACCTTCTCCAGCAGCGGCAGCAGGTCCTTGACGGTCGAGATCTTCGACGAGACGAGCAGGATGTACGGGTCCTCGAGGACCGCTTCCTGACGCTCGGCGTCGGTCACGAAGTAGCCCGAGATGTAGCCCTTGTCGAAGCGCATGCCCTCGGTGAGCTCCAGCTGCAGGCCGAAGGTGTTGGACTCCTCGACGGTGATGACACCCTCGTTGCCGACCTTGTCCATGGCCTCGGCGATCAGGTCACCGATGGACTGGTCACCGGCCGAGATACCGGCGGTGGCAGCGATCTGCTCCTTGGTGTCGATCTCCTTGGCGGACTTGAGGAGACTGGCCGTGACTGCTTCCACGGCCTTCTCGATGCCGCGCTTCAGGCCGAGCGGGTTGGCGCCGGCCGCGACGTTGCGCAGACCTTCGCGAACCAGTGCCTGAGCCAGGACGGTGGCGGTGGTGGTGCCGTCGCCGGCGACGTCGTCGGTCTTCTTGGCGACTTCCTTGACCAGCTCAGCGCCGATCTTCTCGTACGGGTCCTCCAGCTCGATCTCCTTGGCGATGGACACACCATCGTTGGTGATCGTGGGGGCGCCCCACTTCTTCTCCAGGACGACGTTGCGACCCTTGGGGCCCAGCGTCACCTTTACCGCGTCGGCGAGGGCGTTGAGCCCACGCTCGAGGCCGCGACGGGCCTCTTCGTCATACGCAATTGTCTTGGCCATTGCGAAGTAATTCCTCCGGTTGGGAATTGCACGTCTTTGGTCAGGCGCAGCGCCCGCGACGGACGGCCTGGGCTGTGCTCGCAGATGCGGCCCCGGCCTCACTGTCCCGACCTAGCACTCACCTATCGAGAGTGCCAACGTCTTTTTAGCACTCAGGTAGGGCGAGTGCAAGGTTGTTCGCCATCCGCGCAAGCACCCGGGCAATGGCGGGTAGCCGCTGAGTCAGGACCCCGACCGGTAGTGCGCCACCTGCGTCACGTATTCATCGAGCAGTCGCAGCGACTCGTCCCTACCCACCGAGGGCAGGAACAATCCGAGCTGCCCGTAACCGAGGCCTTCGGCGGCCTGCCAGTAGTCGGCCTTCATCGGTGCGCCGAACATGGCCAGCGGAACGTCGTGGCCGGCGGCCTCGCGCATCTGCCCGATGCGTTTGGCCAGCACGTCCCGGGGCAGCGGGTTGGAGATCCAGCCGGCGCCGTGCCGAACGACCCGTTTGACGGTGGCATCCGAATTCCCGCCGATATAGATCGGCGGGTGGGGTTTTTGCACCGGCTTGGGGCGGCAATACGACGAATCGAAGTTGACGAACTTCCCGTGATATTCGGCGGGTTCCTCCGTCCACAGCTCCTTGATGGCCTCGATGCTCTCGTCCAACCGGGCGCCCCGCGTCTTCGGATCGGTGCCGTGGTCGCGCATCTCCTCGAGGTTCCAGCCGGCGCCGACGCCGAAGGTGAACCGACCGCCCGAGATGAGATCGATGCTCGCCGCCTCCTTGGCGGTGTGGATCGGGTCGCGCTGGATCAGCAGGGCGACGCCGGTGAACAATTCGATCGTGGACGTCACCGCGGCGGCAGCGGCGAGCGTGACGAAGGGGTCGAGGGTGTTGTAGTACCAGGGCGGCAGGTCACCGCCGTTCGGATACGCCGATTCCCGGCTCGCCGGGATGTGACTGTGCTCGGCGACGATGAGCGACGCGAAGCCCCGGTCCTCGATCGCCCGCGCCAATGTCACCGGGTCGATGGTGTCGTCGTCGACGAAGGTGGCGATTCCGAACTTCATGCGGCCGACGCTACTCCCGACGCGGTCGCAGACCATCCATCATCAGCTCGACCACCCGGTCGGCGGCGTCGGGGTTGTAGCGCTGCGCGGCCTGCGCCGCGACCAGCAGCGTCTTGATCTCGGGCACCGAGACGTCCGAGCGCACGGCGCCGGCGCGCTGGGCCGCCGACAACAACTCGCCGAGCAGGGCCAGGAATTCGTCCTCGACGTCGGGCACCAAGGTGTGGACGTCGATCCCCAGGCCGGCGAGCGCGTCGACCAGACCCTGGTCGGTCTCCCCCCACTGGACCAGGGACCGCAAGAAGTCGAACAGCGCGTCACCCGGGGCGTCCGACGCCAAACACGCCCGGCCGGCATCGGTGACCGACTGCAACCGGTCCTCGATCACCGCACGATAGAGATCGTCTTTGGTCGGGAAATGACGGTAGACGGTGCCGGCGCCGACGCCGGCCCGTCGGGCGATCTCGTCGATGGGCACCGAGAGCCCCTCGTCGGCGAACGTCTGATAGGCGACCTCCAGCACACGAGCCCGGTTCCGGGCCGCGTCGGCGCGCAGCGGCCGCTTCGGTTTGCAGATCATCGTGCTCCCGGGAACAAATTAAACGGGGCCACCGTTCCGGATATGTGAACATCCGGGGCGCTCGCCCCGGATGAGGCCAGGCTACCGAGGAACCGTCATGACCAAGTGGACAACCGCCAGCATCCCCGACCAGACCGGGCGCACCGCCGTCATCACCGGTGCCAACACCGGGCTCGGCTATGAGACCGCCGCGGCGCTCGCCGCGAAGAACGCACACGTCGTGCTCGCGGTCCGCAACCTCGACAAAGGTAAGGACGCCGTCGACCGGATCCGGCAGGCGACACCCGACGCCGACGTCGCCCTTCAGGAACTCGACCTCACCTCACTGCAGTCGGTCCGGGAAGCCGCCGAACAGCTGAAGTCGGAATACCCGGCCGTCGACCTGCTGATCAACAACGCCGGCGTCATGTGGACGCCGAAGCAGACCACCGTCGACGGCTTCGAGATGCAGTTCGGCACCAACCACCTCGGACACTTCGCGTTCACCGGCCTGCTGCTGGACCAGCTGCTGACGGTGCCCGGCTCCCGCGTCGTCACGGTCAGCAGCCTGGGCCACCGGATTCGCGCCGCCATCCACTTCGATGATCTGCAATGGGAACGCCGCTACAACCGGGTCGCGGCCTACGGCCAGTCCAAGCTCGCCAACCTGCTCTTCACCTACGAACTGCAGCGCCGGCTGACCGGCGCGGAGACCGTCGCCCTCGCCGCGCACCCGGGCGGCTCGAGCACCGAATTGGCGCGGCACGTGGCGTTGCCGCCCGCCATCGTGACACCCATCGTCGAGCGGCTGTTCCAGAGTGCCGCCATGGGCGCCCTACCCACCCTGCGCGCCGCGACCGACCCGGCCGCATACGGCGGCCAGTACTACGGGCCGGACGGACTGTTCCAGCAGACCGGCCACCCGAAGGTCGTGGGCTCGAGCGACCAGTCGCACGACACCGCGTTGCAACAGCGACTTTGGGCGGTCTCCGAAGAACTGACCGGAGTGACGTTCCCGGTATAACCGGGCGATGCCCTGTTGGTTGTGCGACAAGGGGCTTGCACAACCGACAGGGCCGCTGCGAACGCGGTACTCCGCCCAGGACTGGCAAACATTGCCACCATCGCAATAAGGCGAAAATGAACGTGTTCTAAATTCTGCACCACGTCACCCAGCCGACCACCTCCACACCAGGTCACGGGCACGGCAGCCACCGTTCACTCCGTCACTCACGATCCGCACTGACCGGCTCCTATGCAGGTGACGGGCACATCGGGGAGTTTTCCCTGATCCCGACCAGTTACCAAGCCAGAGACCTCGCCACAAAGCAACTTCCCAGAAAAGTACTCAGCGCACGACTAATGCTGTTAGTGTCCCCGACGTTTATTGACGGGGGTGCCTGGTTCCGGCGCCTCACGGGGCGAGGAGGATCGTGGCAAAGCACAGGGCAGTGGGCACCAATACTTGGTGGAGTGCGGCTGGGCCGCTCGCGGCGGCGGGATTGACGAGTGCGGCGTTCGCCAGTGCGGGCGTGATGCTGCTGTTGGGTCCGGACTCGCCGACGATGCGGTCGGTGACCGCGGACATCAGGCTCGTCAACACCGAGAGCTCGACCAGCGACAGCGGCGCCAAATCCGGCAGCACCGGTACGTCCAAGGCCACTGACGGCAAAGCCAAGTCCCAGGACAAGACCAAGCCTCCGGCCAAGCCCACGTCCGGCGAAACGCAGAACTCCGGCAGCACGACCGACACCCCGCGAACCCCACGCCAGCAGGCGCAGGACCGCATGCGCCAGTACGCGGACGACGCCAGGAAAGCCCTGAACGACATCGCCCGTGGTGGCAAGCCCAAGCATGGCGGCACCAACGCCGACGGCCCGGGTTCCGCCACCGGCGACACTGCCACCGGCACTCCGACCACTCGCGGTTCGCGCGGCACCCGGCCAACGGCCGCCCAGAAGCCCAACGCAGCGGATAAGGCGAGTTCCACCGCAGCCGTCAGCCCCAAAAAGACTCCCACCGGCGCGGTCACCGGCGGCTCGACTGCCGGGCACAGCGCGACGCAACCGGGTACGGCGACCGGCAGCGAGGCAGCCGCAACCTCGACGGCGCCCAGCGGCCAGTCGGCCCCGTCCGCGCCGTCGGCGCCAGTGGTCGTCCCCGTGCTGACCGCCCCGACGAGCAAGCCGTTCAACCCGATCACCGGCATGCTGTCGGCGCTCGGCCTGGGCACCACGCTGGTCCCCGACGCACCGACCGCCCCCAACCAGATGCCCGGTGTCTGGGCTGTGATGGCTTGGGTGCGGCGCAACACCGAGTACGGCGTAGCGGCCAAGCGAGTGCAACTGAACTCCGCCGCCCACCCGGCCTCGGTGGCCGCCGCTCCGCCGGCCACAGCTGACCGGCTGCCCGCCGTCACGCCGACGGCCGCGGTCAACCCGGTCACCCCACTGGCTGCGGTCAACCCGCTGGCCGCCGTCGGCCCGCTGGCGCTACCCACATTCGTCGACCCGACCGTGGTGGTCGCCAACTGGATCTATCAGAACGTGCACTTCGGCGTGCAGGCCTGGATCAACAGCCCCATCGGCTTTGTCGTCGACAGCGGGATCAACCTGCTCGCCGGCCAGTACCTGATCGGCAACGGCTCCAACGGCAACCTGATCAACCCCAACGGTGGCAACGGCGGCCTGTGGTGGGGTGACGGCGGTAAGGGTTACTCGAGCGGCCTTCCCGGAGTCGACGGCGGCACCGGCGGCAACGCCCGCGGTTTCGGCAACGGCGGCTCGGGTGGCGACGGCTACTCGGGCTTCGGCATCTTCACGCCGACGGCCGGCGGTAACGGTGGCAACGCCGGGGGAATCGGCCACGGCGGCAATGGCGGTAAGGGCGGCAGCGGTGCCAACGGCGCCGACGGTCTTGCCGCACTGGGCCAGAACGGTGCCAACGGCCAAAGCGGCGCCAATGGCGGCAACGGCGGCAACGGCGGCTACGTCTTCGGCATCGGCGGCGTCGGCGGCGTCGGCGGCGACGCCGGTAGCGGCGGCAAGGGTGGCTCGGGCGTCCTCGGCGGCGGAGCCCTCGGCGGCGGTGGTAACGGCGGCAACGGTGGTGTCGGCGGTGTCGGCGGCAATGGCGGCAAGAAGGTCGGGTTCATCGGCAGTGTCGGCGCCGGCGGTCAGGGTGGCGCTGCCGGTGCCGGTGGCAATGGTGCCAACGGCTCCGACGGCAGTTCGTCACTGATCCCTGACGGCGGAACGGGCGGTAACGGCGGCAATGCCGGCACGGCGGGCGCCGGCGGCTTCGACGGCAGCGGGACGACGCAGGCCGCGACCGGCAATACGACCGCCGCCGGCGGCAACGGCGGCAAGGGTGGCAACGGCTTCGACACCATCACCGCGATCGGCATCGCAGGCAACGGCGGCGCCGGCGGCAACGGCGGCACCGGTGGCACTGCCGGCAATGGCGGCAACGGCGGCACCGGCGGCACCGGCGGTAACGGCGCCGATGGCCTTGCCGCACTTGGCCAGAACGGCCCCAACGGTGGCAACGGTGGCGCGGGCGGCATCGGTGGCGCCGGCGGCACCAACTCCGGTAACGGCGGCACGGGCGGCGCCGGCGGCAGTGCCGGCAGCGGTGGCTCCGGCGGGTCCGGTGTCCTCGGTGGCGGCGCCCTCGGCGGCGGCGGCAACGGCGGCAACGGTGGTATCGGTGGCGGCGGCGGCAAGGGCGGCGCGGCCGCCCACGGCACCGTCGGGGCCGGCGGTCAGGGCGGCGCGGCGGGGTCCGGCGGCAATGGGGCCAACGGCTCCGACGGCAGTTCGTCACTGATCCCCGACGGCGGCAAGGGTGGTGACGGCGGCAATGCCGGCACTGCGGGCGCCGGCGGCTTCGACGGCAACGGCGCCCACCAGGCCGCGACCGCCAACGCCAGCGCCCATGGTGGCAACGGCGGCAAGGGCGGCAACGGTTTCGACACCATCACCGCGATCGGCATCGCAGGCAACGGCGGCGCCGGCGGCAACGGCGGTAGCGGTGGCACCGACGGCAACGGCGGCAACGGCGGCGGCGGTGGCACCGGTGGTAACGGCGCCGATGGCCTTGCCGCACTCGGCCAGAACGGCCCCAACGGCGGCAACGGCGGCGCCGGTGGCAGCGGTGGCGCCGGCGGCACCAACTCCGGCAACGGCGGTATCGGCGGTGTTGGCGGTATCGGCGGTAACGGCGGCAGCGGCGGGTCCGGTGTGCTCGGCGGCGGCGCCCTCGGCGGCGGCGGCAGCGGTGGTAACGGCGGTAACGGCGGCGGCGGCGGCAAGGGTGGCGCGGCCGCCCACGGCACCGTCGGGGCCGGCGGCAAGGGTGGCAATGCGGGCAACGGCAGCGACGGCGGCAACGGCTCCGACGGCAGTTCGTCACTGATCCCCGACGGCGGCAAGGGTGGTGACGGCGGCAATGCCGGCAGCGCCGGCGCCGGCGGCTTCAACGGCAGCGGCGTCAACCAGGCCGCCACCGGAACTGGCGGCAACGGCGGCAACGGCGGCAAGGGTGGCAACGGCTTCGACACCATCACCGCGATCGGCATCGCAGGCAACGGCGGCGCCGGCGGCAACGGCGGTAGCGGTGGCACCGACGGCAACGGCGGCAACGGCGGTATCGGCGGAACCGGAGGCAACGGCGCCAATGGCCTTGCCGCACTTGGCCAGAACGGCCCCAACGGCGGCAACGGCGGCGCGGGCGGCAGCGGTGGCGCCGGCGGCACCAACTCCGGCAACGGCGGCACGGGCGGTATCGGAGGCTCCGGAGGCAACGGCGGCAGCGGCGGCTCGGGCGTGCTCGGTGGCAACACCGGCGGTTCCGGGGGTGCGGGCGGTAACGGCGGCGTCGGCGGCAAGGGCGGCGCGGCCGCCCACGGCACCGTCGGGGCCGGCGGCAAGGGTGGCGCAGCCGGCAACGGCGGCATCGGTGGTGCCGGTTCGGACGGTATTTCGTCGATCCAGAGCAATGGCGGCAAGGGCGGTACCGGCGGGACGGCAGGTAGTGCCGGCGCGGGCGGCTTCAACGGCAGCGGCGTCAGCCAGGCCCTCAGCGGCGTCGGTGGTGTCGGCGGCGCCGGCGGCAAGGGCGGCAACGGTTTTGACGCCATCACCATCCTCGACACCGCGGGCCGCGGCGGGGACGGTGGCGCCGGCGGCTCGGGCGGCGTGACCGGCAACGGTGGTGCCGGCGGTGCCGGCGGTACCGGTGGCAATGGCGCCGACGGAACCATCGGGCCCTTGCTGGGCGCTACGGGCTTGTCCGGTAGCAGCGCCGGTGCGGGCGGCAACGGCGGTATCGGCGGTGCCGGCGGAACCACGTCGGGTGACGGCGGCAAGGGCGGGGCCGGCGGCGCCGGCGGGACCGGTGGGTCCGGCGGCATCGGCGGGCTCCCGGCCTTCGGTTCCAACAATGCGGCCGGAATCAGCGGCGGTGGCGGCTTCGGGGGTACCGGCGGCGCAGGTGGTGCCGCCGGTAGCGGCGGAGCCGGTGGCACTGCAGCGCACGGCATCGACGGTGCCGGCGGGACGGGCGGCACCGGCGGGAACGGCGGCATCGGCGGGGCGGGCCAGACCGGCGCGCACGGCACTCCGTTCATCAACGGAAACGCCGGTGCCACCGGCGGTGTGGGTGGCCACGGTGGTCTCGCGGGTGCCGGTGGCAGCGGCGGAACATCGGGCAACAACGTCGGCGGTGCCGGCGGTAACGGCGGCGTCGGCGGCGCTGGCGGTTCCGGCGGTGCCGGCGGCGACGGTTACAACGACAACCTGACCCAGTGGGGCAACGGCGGCAATGGTGGTGCCGGCGGCGTCGGCGGCACCAGCGGCAACGGTGGTGCGGGCGGAACCGGTTCGACGACCGGCGCCGGTGGCAACGGTCCGGCCGGCGGCGCCGGCGGTGCGGGCGGTACGGGCGGTGCCAATGGCGGTCACGGCACCCACGACGGTGCCGACGGCGCCCCTGGCGCTGCCGGCGGCAGCGGCACCGGAGGCTCCGGGAATCCTGCCGGCAGCAGCGGAATCCAGGTATAGCGATCACGGTGTGGCGCCGGCCATCGGCGCCACACCGTGATCACCTCCGCAGGTCCAACAACTCTTCCTGGAACCCGCCGAACTGCCGACCCGGGGCGATCAGGTGCACTTCCAGAATCCAATGGCACTGCCGCCCTTGGGTATCCACCCGACGCATCGGCAGGTCCGAGCCAGGTGCCACATAGGAGTCGATCTCGTGGCCGCGGATTTTCTCGTGCGGAAACTCGCCGACCAGGTGTCCGGCGATGGCACCGCCGAATTCCCAACCGGCGGTTCGACTCAACTCGACGACGTGCTCGAACAGTTGCGCACCGGTGATGTCCGCGGTCGCCTCGAAGTGGGCCCGAGCCGCTTCCCACACTTTCGGTAAGTCGTTGCGTAAGGCCAACTTTCGAGGGTCGTCACCGAGCACGAACGTCCGGCCGAAATCTGCTTCCCACTCCTCGAAGAGGGGCCCCAGGTCGACGAACACGATGTCATCGTCGGCGATGACACGGTCTGGCGGATTGTCGCGGGCCGTCGCGAGGGTGTTCTCGCCGCCGCGCACGATCCGTTTGTGCCAGTGCCGGGTGACGCCGAGGAGCTCGGCCGCCAGCTCTCGAATCTCGTCGGACACCTGACGCTCGCCGGCGCCGGGCCGGATCAGCCCCCGCTCTTCGATGGCGACGAACAATTCCGCCGCCTTGTCCTGGGCGCCCAGAAGCCGCGCAGTCCGCACGTCTTCGTCAAACTTCTCCACCGCACCGATGCTAGGCGGGCCGCACGAACTCCCAACCGGCTGCCTTCATGTCGGTGATCGCCGCCGCATACCCGCCCGCGGTCCCCGACCCGGGGCGGTTCATATGGGATATCACGACGGAACCGGCTTGTGCACCAACCACATTCGCGCGCACCCGCGCGGCAGGCAGCGTGGCGCCACTATCTCCGTTGACAGCGAAGCCGAGCGGCTGCAACCCGAGGTCATGCACGATCTGCACGGCCACGTCGTCGTAGTGGGCGGTGCCGGGACGGAACCAGGTGGGCGCCTTGCCGGTCAATGTCGTGAGTTTGATCTGGTTGCCCCACACCTCGTCGACGACCTCGGCGGCCGACCGCGTGCCGGCGATCCCGTAGGCAGCACGGCCGGTCACCGACAGCGGCACGTGGCGGGTGCCGTGGTTGCCGATCTCGAAGAGCGGGTTCGCCGCCAGTTGCGCCGCCCGGTCGGGGTGCTGGTCGATCCAGCGGGAGTTCAGGAACAACACGGCCGGCACGTTGTTGCGCTGCAGCGTGTCGAGCAGGGCCTCGTCGACACCGCCCCGGCAGGCGTCGAACGTCAGGGCGATCTGGCGCCCGCTCGCCGGAAAGGAGGTGACGATCCCGGGCAGCGCCATCCCCCACTGGGTCGGCACCCGGCGCGCATATTGACCGGCGACAGCCGCCGGATCCAGGGCGGCGGACGCCCGCGATGCCAACGCCAGCGAACCGGCAGCGGCGGCACCAGCAGCCAGGAAAGCCCGTCTGGTTATCACAGGCCGGACGGTAGGCCCAGACTCTGAACAACGAGTGTCCAGAAGCTGTGAGTTTGCCGCGAGCACCGGACCGGGCGGCCGCCCTATCGTGATTGGCGAGAAGCCGTGTCCCCTGCTCGTCGTCCACCCAGGAGCCGACCATGTCGTTGGTAGTTCCGCCGTACCCCCCGGCCCGCTACACCGCTGATCAACCGGAGGTCAGCGCCACACTACGGCGCGGAGACGAGCCGCCCGACTACGACTCGCACGGCTTGATCCAGTACCTCTACCTCGCGAACCAGACGAAGACCGCCGGCGACTACGGCCTGTATCGCGTCGACATCGCGCCGCACGGCGGCGGACCGGGGCCGCATTTCCACCGCGCGATGTCCGAGGCGTTCTTCGTGCTCTCCGGCACCATGACGCTCTACGACGGCACCGACTGGGTGCGGGCCGGCGCCAACGACTTCCTGTACGTTCCGCCCGGCGGCATCCACGGATTCCGCAACGAGGCCGACGAGCCGGCGTCGATCCTGATGCTGTTCGCTCCGGGTGCTCCGCGAGAGGCGTATTTCGAGGGGTTCGGCCAGCTCGCCGACATGACCGATGACGAACGCCGCGAGTGGTTCATCAAGCACGACAACTTCTTCGTCGAGTAGGACGAGCCGACTCTTCCCAGGACACGCCGACGAAAGTGCGCAGCCCGAACCCGTTGCCCTAAACTGCCCTTTCAACCAAGGAGGAGTCTTCGGGTGCGGGCATACGCAGCGCCCAGCACCCAGGCTTTGCGGGGCTGGCAGCGTCGGGCTTTGGTGCGGTATCTGACCGCCAAGCCACGGGATTTTTTGGCTGTCGCGACGCCGGGTGCAGGCAAGACCACGTTCGCCCTGCGGATCGCCGGTGAGTTGCTGACGGAGCGCACCGTCGACCAGGTCGTGGTCGTCGTCCCGACCGAGCACCTCAAAACCCAGTGGGCAGAAGCCGCGGCGCGCGTCGGCATGGCCCTGGACCCCAAGTTCAGCAACTCGACCGGGCAGACGTCGTCGGACTACCACGGCATCGTCGTCACCTACGCCCAGGTCGCCAGCCATCCGACCAGGCACCGCGTACGCACGGAGAACCACAAGACGCTGGTGATCTTCGACGAGGTCCACCACGGCGGCGACGCGAAGAGCTGGGGCGAGGCCATTCGCGAGGCCTACGACGACGCGACGCGCCGCCTGTGTCTGACAGGGACGCCGTTCCGGTCGGACGACAGCCCCATCCCGTTCGTCAACTACGAACCCGATGGCAGCGGCCACCAGCAGTCGGTCGCCGACCACACCTACGGCTACTCCGACGCGCTCGCCGACGGCGTCGTCCGCCCGGTGGTGTTCATGGCGTACTCGGGTGAGGCCCGCTGGCGCGACAGCGCCGGCGAGGAGCACGCGGCCCGACTGGGTGAACCGCTCACCGCCGAACAGACCGCCCGGGCCTGGCGCACCGCCCTGAACCCCGAGGGCGAATGGATGCCCGCGGTCATCGCAGCGGCCAACAAGCGCCTGGGCCAGCTCCGCCAGCACATCCCGGATGCCGGCGGCATGATCATCGCCACCGACCAGACCACGGCCCGCGCGTACGCGAAGCTGCTGCACACCATCACGGGTGAGGAAGCGACCGTCATCCTGTCGGATGACCCGACGGCGTCGGCTCGCATCTCGCAGTTCTCCGAGGGCACCAGCCGCTGGCTGGTCGCGGTCCGCATGGTGTCCGAAGGCGTCGACGTGCCGCGGCTCGCGGTTGGCGTGTACGCCACCAGTGCGTCGACCCCACTGTTCTTCGCGCAGGCCATCGGCCGGTTCGTGCGGCTGCGGCGCAAGGGCGAGACGGCCAGCATCTTCCTACCGTCGGTGCCGAACCTGCTGGAGTTGGCCAGCGAGCTGGAACGTGAACGCAACCACGTGCTGGGCAAGCCGCATCGCGTGTCCGACGGGCTCGACGACGACCTCCTCGAGCAGGCGCAGAAGAAGGAAGACGAGAAGTCGGAGCTGGAGAACGGCTTCGAGATGCTCGGGTCGGACGCCGAGCTGGACCAGGTGATCTTCGACGGCTCGTCGTTCGGCACCGCGACCGAGGCCGGCAGTGACGAGGAGGCCGACTACCTCGGCATCCCGGGTCTGCTGGACCCCAACCAGATGCGTGATCTGCTGAGCAAGCGCCAGGACGAACAGCTGCAGAAGCGCAGCGCCAAGGCCGCGGCCACGGGTGCACCGCCGCCACCGATGACCACGCACGGTCAGTTGCGCGAGCTGCGCAAGGAACTGAACCTGCTGGTGGCCGCTTTCCACCACCGCACCGGACGGCCGCACGGCTGGATCCACAACGAGCTGCGACGCCGCCATCCCGGCCCGCCGGTGGCCGCCGCGACGCGCGAGCAGCTGCAGGACCGCATCTCCGCGATCCGCAACATGCAACGTGAGCTGACGGCCTGACGGCTCAATCCACTCGCCGCACTCGCCCCCACAAGCGAGAGGTACCCCCACAACGCGGCTCGTACCTCGCCGCTTGATCGTCGTACGGCCTAGAGCCCGAGCAGCTCCGGCAGATCAGCCACCGAATCCACCACGTAGTTCGGCTGCATCGCGAATTCGTCTGCGGCCCACCGGTCCAGCGTGTCCTGCCGGAACTTGCCGGTGCGCACCAGCACGCCGGCCATGCCGACGACCTGCGCCGCCAGCACGTCGTTGTTGAGGTCGTCGCCGACCATGTACATCTCTTCGGGCTCGACGCCGAGACGGGCGGCCGCAGCCAGGAACCCGGCGGGCGCGGGCTTGCCGACGGCGGTGCCCTGATACCCGGTGGTCTGTTCGAGGCCGGCCAGATAGAGCCCGGTGTCCACCCGCAACCCGTCGGCGGTGGTCCACGCGTTGCTGCGGTGCATGGCCACCACCGGGACACCGCGGGCCATCCAGTCGTAGACCCAGCTGAGGGTCAGATGCGTGTATTCGGGCCCGGCGCCACCGAGCAGCACCACGTCGGGTGTGTCGGGCTGCTGCGGGCCAGTGAAATCGGAGGCGTAAACCAGATCGACGCCGGGCATGTCCGCACCGATCTGGCCGTTGTTCACCAGAAAACATCGGGCGCCCGGGTAGCGGTCACGCACGTAGTCCGCGGTCAGCACAGCGGCCGTGACCACTTCGTCGGCGGCGACGTCGATCCCTGCGGCACAGAGCAATTCGGCGATCTGCTGGCGGGTGCGGGTGGTGGTGTTGGTGAGAAAGGACCGGGCGATCTGGCGCTCTTCCAGCGCCCGCAGCGTCTCGGCCGCACCGGCGATCGGCCGCCACGAGGTCACCAGGACACCATCGATGTCGAAGAGAACCCCGCCGATTGCCATGCTGCCGACAGTAAACGCCCGCCGCTCCTGCGCAACTCAGGCAGTCCGCTCGGTAGTGTCATCGCGCATGACGGCTAACTGGACTGCGGGCGATGTGCCGGACCAGACGGGGCGGGTGGCGATCGTCACCGGCTCCAACACCGGGCTGGGCTACGAGACGGCGCGCGTGCTGGCGGGCAAGGGCGCGCGCGTGGTGATGGCCGTGCGCGACACCGCCAAGGGTGACGACGCGGCCGCCCGGCTCCGGGCGAGCACCCCGAACGCCGATGTCACCGTGCAGAAGCTGGACCTAGGGTCACTGACCTCGGTCCGCGCCGCCGCCGACGACCTGCGCGCGGCCTACCCGCGGATCGATCTGCTGATCAACAACGCCGGTGTCATGTACCCGCCGAAGCAGACCACCGCCGACGGCTTCGAATTGCAGTTCGGCACCAACCACCTGGGCGCCTTCGCGCTGACCGGCCTGCTGATCGAGAACCTGCTGCCCGTCGCGGGCTCGCGGGTGGTGACACTCGGCAGCATCGCCCACCGCATCCTCGGGAAGATCGACTTCACCGACCTGCAGTGGGAGCGGCGCCGCTACAACCGCGTCGCCGCCTACGGCCAGTCGAAGCTCGCCAACCTCATGTTCGCCTACGAGCTGCAGCGCCGGCTCGTGGCCACCAACGCCGAAACCATCTCGGTCGCGGCCCATCCGGGCATCTCCAACACCGAATTGATGCGCCACATCCCCGGTTCGGGGCTCCCGGGCTTCCACCAGATCAGCGGACTGGTCGCCAACAGCCCCGAGGTCGGCGCCCTGGCCACGTTGCGGGCTGCCGTCGACCCCGACGCGCGCGGTGGCGAGTACTACGGCCCGTCGGGTTTCCGGCAACTGGTCGGCCACCCGGTGCTGGTCCAGTCGAGCGCCCAGTCGCACGACGCCGGCATCCAGCGGCGGTTGTGGGCCGTCTCCGAAGAACTGACCGGCGTCACGTTCCCGATCTAGCATCATGCGGACTGTCGAAGAACATCAGCGGGTCGTCGCCGGGTTGATCAGCGCCCGGCCGGCCGTCACCGTACCGCTGGCCGACGCGCTGGGACTGGCCCTTGCCGAAGATTTGGTGGCCCCTCTGTCGCTGCCCGGTTTCGACAACTCGGCCATGGACGGCTATGCCGTCCTCGCTGCCGACGTTGCCGGCGCGTCGGCCGAGAACCCGGTGAAACTGCCTGTTGCCGAAGATATTCCGGCCGGCCGCACGGATCTGCTCACCTTGGCGCCCGGCACCGCGCACCGGATCATGACCGGCGCCATGCTGTCGGCCGGTGCCACAGCCGTGGTGCCCGTGGAATCAACCGATGCGGCGACGGACACTGTCTCGATCTTCGCCGCCGCTGTCGAGGGCCGCCACATCCGGCGTGCCGGCGAGGACGTGACCGCCGGGATGACGGTGCTGTCCGCCGGCGAGGTGCTATCCCCCGCGGCGCTGGGCCTGGCCGCCGCACTCGGCTTCGCCGAGCTGAAAGTGATTCCGCGGCAGCGGGTTCTGGTCCTGTCCACCGGAACGGAACTGGTCACACCGGGCACGCCGCTGCAGCCGGGCCAGATCTACGAGTCCAACGCCGTGATGCTGGCCGCGGCGCTGCGCGAGGCCGGAGCCGACGTCACCACCGCACCGGCGACGTCCGATGACGTCGCGTTGTTTCGGCAGACGTTGTCCGGTCACGCCAAGGACGTCGACCTGATCGTCACCACCGGCGGCGTCAGTGCCGGTGCCTATGAGGTGGTCAAAGACGCCCTTTCCGGTGATGTCGAGTTCGTGAAGGTCGCCATGCAGCCGGGAATGCCCCAAGGCGCCGGGACCGTCGCCGGCACGCCCATCGTTACCTTGCCGGGCAACCCGGTCTCGGCGCTGGTGTCGTTCGAGGTGTTCATCCGGCCGCCGCTGCGCGCGGCGATGGGCTTGCCGTCACAGCGGCCGCGCCGGTCGGCAACCCTCACCGAGACGCTGACCTCTCCCGCCGGGAAACGCCAGTTTCGCCGCGGCGTGCTCGGCACGAACGAGCAGGTCAGCAGCTACGGCCCGCCGGCCTCGCACCACCTCCGGTGGCTGGCAACGGCAAACTGCCTGCTGGACATCGGCGAAGACGTGGTCGAATTGCCAGCCGGATCACCCGTGCCCGTCTGGGATCTCAGTTAGAGCCCCGCAAACCGTAGAATCGAGTCCCGATGGCCAGACCTGCGCGCCCCCCAGCTGACACTCCAGAGTCCGAACTGTCCCGTTTCGTCGACCTGGTCCGTTCCACCGTTCCCCCGATTCACCCGGCCGGGCTGCCGTTCATCGGCGGCGCTCTCGGTGTCGCCCTGATAGGCCGCCGCAAACGCTGGGTCCGGGCGGCCGGCTTGACCGCGGCCGTCGCGTGTGCCGGGTTCTTCCGGCATCCGCCGCGGACGCCTCCGAGCCGACCCGGCGTCGTCGTCGCTCCGGCCGACGGGCAGGTGACGTTGATCGACGAGGCCGTCCCGCCCGCCGAGCTGAACCTGTCGGACGAGCCGCTGCCGCGGATCAGCATCTTCCTGTCCCTGTTCGATGCGCACGTACAGCGGGCACCGGTGGCCGGCGAGGTGATCACGGTCAAGCACAGGCCGGGCCGGTTCCTGTCCGCCGACAAGGCCGAGGCCAGCGAGGACAACGAGCGCAACAGCATCTGGCTGCGCACCGCCGACGGCCACGACGTCGTCGCGGTGCAGCTGGCCGGTCTCCTGGCCCGCCGCATCGTGTGCAACACCCACCCGGGTGCGCACCTGGCACTGGGCGAGACCTACGGCCTGATCCGGTTCGGCTCGCGGCTGGACACCTACCTGCCCAAGGGCTCGGTGATCGGCGTCGAGATCGGGCAGCGTGCCATCGGCGGCGAGACCGTGCTGGCAGAGCTGCCCACGCCGACCACCGGGTCGCCGGAATGAAACCCCGGATCAAGACTCCGCAGGTGAGCCTGCGGAAGCTGGTCCCCAGTGCCCTGACCGTCGCCGCCATCTGCCTGGGCCTGACGGCGGTCAAGTTCGCTCTCGACCACCGCCCCACCGAGTCCATGGCGCTGCTGGCGGGTGCGGCGATCCTCGACGCGCTCGACGGCCGCACGGCCCGCATGCTGAACGCCACGTCCAAGATGGGCGCCGAGATCGACTCGCTGGCCGACGCGGTGAACTTCGGTGTGGCGCCGGCGTTCATCGTGTACGCCACGCTGCTGCAGCACAACACCTCGCCGCTGGCCTGGATCGTGGTGCTGCTGTACGCGGTGTGCATCGTGCTGCGGCTGGCGCGCTTCAACGCCATGCTCGACGTGGAGGGTCCCGCGTTCGAGAAGGAGTTCTTCACCGGCATGCCGGCCCCGGCCGGCGCGATCGGCGCCATCGGCCCGCTGGCGGCCAAGATGCAGTTTCCCGGCCCGTGGTGGGATTCGCACTCGGGTCAGGTGTTCATCTGCGTCTGGCTGATCGGCGTCTCACTGCTGGTGGTCAGCACCGTCCCGATGCGCAAGGTGCACACCTTCGCCATCCCGCCGAACATGGCGTTGCCGCTGCTGGCGCTGCTCGCGATCCTGGTGGCCGCCTCGGTGATGTACGGCTACATCGTGATCCTGGCGATCATCGTGGCGTACGTACTGCACATCCCGTTCGCCATCCGGACCAAGGCGTGGCTGCGTGAGCACCCTGAGGTGTGGGATGACAAGCCCAAGGAACAGCGGCAGGCGCGCCGGGCCATCCGCCGGGCCCAACCGCGGCGTACCGACCGCGGCCAGCGCCGCTCCACGGCCCGGCTGCGGTTGCGTAGGCCCGGACCGCGGCGATGACGCCTGCGGACGCGAGGAGCAGTCAGCCACCGGCCGTGCAGGCTGCATCCGATCCGTCCGGTGCGCAGCTTCAGCTCACCGCCCGCCTGAACACCTCGGCCCTCGACGCCCGTCGCGGCGTGGTCATGCTGCACCCCGAAGCGATTGCCGCCCTGGGCATTCGCGAGTGGGACGCGGTGTCACTGACCGGTACCCGGACCACCTGTGCGGTGGTCGGCATCGCCGCCGCCGGCACTCCCCCGGGCACCGTTCTGCTCGACGACGTGACGCTTTCCAATGCCGGGGTCCGGGCCGACTCGCCAGTGCTGGTGTCACCTGCGACGGTGTACGGCGCCCGTTCGGTGACCGTCAGCGGCTCCCGGCTGGCCAGTGGATCGATACCGACCGCGACGCTGCGAATGGCATTGCTGGGCAAGGTGATGACGGTCGGCGACACCGTCTCGCTGCTGCCGCGCGACCTCGGCCCGGGTACCTCGACGTCGGCGGCCACCTCGGCGCTGGCCACCCAGGTCGGTATCACCTGGACTTCGGAGCTGCTCACCGTGACGGCCGTGGATCCGGCCGGGCCGGTGAGTGTGCAGCCGAATTCGGTGGTCACGTGGGGCGACGCGAGCGTCGTCACCGCGGCCGCGCAGCCGGTGATCTCTCCACCGGAAGCCGCTGCCGCCCAAGCTCTTTCGATCGACGATCTCAAGGGCATGGACGCCCAGGTGACGCGACTGACCGAGTGGCTGAAGCTGGCTCTCGACCAACCCGAACTACTCGAAACCCTAGGCGCCACCGCCAATCTGGGTGTCCTGGTGTCGGGACCCGCAGGCGTCGGCAAGGCCGCCATGGTGCGGGCGGTGTGCGCCTCCCGCCGTCTGGTCGAACTCGCCGGGCCGGAGGTCGGGGCACTGCGGGCCGAGGACCGGCTGGCCGCCGTCACGGATGCTGTCCGGTCTGTGCGCTTACCCGACCAAAGCGGCGGCGTGCTGCTCGTCACCGACATCGACGCCCTGCTGCCCGCGGTCGCCGAGCCGGTGGCCACGATGATCCTGGCCGAGCTGCGCAAGGCCGTCGCCAGCCGGGGTGTGGCGTTCATCGCGACGTCCGCCGTGCCCGACGGCGTGGATGCCCGGTTGCGTGCGCCTGATCTCTGCGACCGCGAGTTGGGGCTGACCCTGCCGGATGCGGCGACCCGCAAGGCGCTACTGGAAGTGTTGCTGCGATCGGTCCCGGCGAAGGAGCTGAACCTCGACGAGATCGCCGAGCGCACACCGGGATTCGTGGTCGCCGACCTCTCCGCACTGGTACGCGAGGCCGCGCTGCGGGCTGCGGCCCGAGCCAGCGCCGACGGTGTGGAGCCGGCATTGAGGCAGGACGATCTGGCCGGCGCGCTGTCGGTGATCCGGCCGCTGTCCCGGTCGGCGACCGAGGAGGTCGCGGTCGGGTCGGTGACCCTCGACGACGTCGGCGACATGGTGGCCACCAAACAAGCGCTGACCGAAGCGGTCCTGTGGCCGCTGCAGCACCCGGACACCTTCGAGCGGCTCGGTGTGGAGCCGCCGCGCGGCGTGCTGCTGTACGGACCGCCCGGCTGCGGCAAGACGTTCCTGGTGCGGGCCCTGGCCAGCTCCGGCCGGTTGTCGGTGCACGCCGTCAAGGGCGCGGAGCTGATGGACAAGTGGGTGGGTTCATCCGAGCGTGCCGTGCGCGAATTGTTCCAGCGCGCACGCGATTCCGCGCCGTCGCTGATGTTCCTCGACGAGATGGACGCATTGGCGCCCCGGCGCGGCCAGAGCTTCGATTCCGGCGTCACCGACCGCGTGGTGGCCGCGCTGCTCACCGAGCTCGACGGCATCAATCCGTTGCGGGACGTCGTGGTGGTGGGCGCCACCAACCGGCCGGACCTCATCGACCCCGCGCTGCTGCGGCCCGGCCGGCTCGAGAAGCTGGTGTTCGTCGAGCCGCCCGACGCCGACGCGCGTCACGAAATCCTGCGTACCGCAGGAAAATCCATCCCACTGGCACCCGACGTCGACCTCGGCGAGCTGGCCGGTGAGCTCGACGGCTACAGCGCCGCCGATTGCGTCGCACTGCTGCGAGAGGCGGCATTGACCGCGATGCGCCGGTTCATCGACGCCGCCGACGTGACCGCGGCCGACGTCGCCAAGGCCCGGCAGACGGTGCGGCCGTCGCTGGATCCCGCTCAGGTTCAGTCTCTTCGGGAGTTCGCCGACGGGCGATAGGGTCGGAGCATGGCAACTGAGGGGCGGTACGCCAAGGGCGAGGCCAAGCGCGCAGAGATCCTCGCTGCCGGACTGGCCGTGCTCGAACGCGACGGCGAAGCCGGCGCCTCGATGCGCGTGGTCGCCAAGGAAGCCGGCATCAGCCTGGCCGGCCTGATGCACTACTTCCCGACCCGCGACGCCCTCCTGACCGGGATTCAGCGCGACGGCGACGCCAAATTCGAAGAGTGGTACCGGAATTCGGATGTCGATGTCGACCCGGGCGAGCTGCTCGCACAGGCCATGGCGGCCAAGGTCGCCACACCCGGGTTGGCGACCCTCTACCTTTCGCTGGTCGCGGCCGCGGCAGTCGACCCATCGCATCCCGCTGCAGCGTATCTGAAGGAGCGCTACGCGCGCATGCGTAGCCTCATCGCCGACTACGTGGCACAGCGGCAAGCCACAGGCGGCATCGCTGCGCACGTCGATCCGGACTTCGCCGCATCGGCGCTGATTTCGGCGACCGACGGCATCCAGTTCCAGTGGATGTCCGATCCGTCCATCGACATGGCGAATCACGTCCGTGCCGTCTGGCAGAAATTGCTTGCGTAGCAGCGGTCAGCGCGGCGGGTCGCCCCGCCACCGAAAGCTGTTGACGTACTTGCCCATATCCGCGGCGAGTTCCAGGCTGGCCCCGGTCGGCGGACCGGAGTGGGCGCCGAATTCGTGGAACGGCCCGGCCGCCGCGGCGATGAGGGCCAGATCGTCCTTCACGGCCACCATCACCAGAATGCGGGTCCGGGAGGCGACGACGTTCTGGCCGTCCGGCCAGTCGTCGGCCGCCACGCCGTAGCCCGGGTGATAACCCACCAAGGTGTTGGGCACCTCGTAGGCCACCCGCGAGTCGGGGTAGGCGTCCATGAGCAGCGTCATCGTGACGTCCTTGGCGTCGCGCCCCCGTGCCGGCCCACCCCACAGCCGCATGACGCCACCGCCGCCCCCGGTGTATTGCGCCGTCACCCCGGTGTCATCGGTGGTCACCGAATAAGCCGTTCCTTCAGCAGGATACGAGACGGTGAACGCACCATCGGCAGCGGTGAAGGTGGGATTGATCGCCACCGGCTTGCCCATCAGCGGGTGACCGCAGTTGGGCGGGCACTCGTACCGGGCCACCGGCGTGGTGCTCGCAGCGGACAGGCCGACCAAGCCGAGGGCCAGCACGGTGACAACCGCGGCCCAGGTCGCGACCAGGCGCGGCACGGACAGCACGCGCACCGCCCGTGTTGCGTCATCCCCGGAATCTTCGTGCCGCAACGTCAACTGCAGAACGAACCGCAGCAGCAGCACTGCCAGCACGGCGAACCCGAGGTGCCAGGCCACCTTCGCCCACTGCGAGATGCCCGCCGAGTCCTCGTCACCGAGCCACATGTGCGCCAGCACGGGAACGACGGCGATCAGCACCACAAGCCACCAGACCCGGCGGCCACGAGGCCGGAACCACAGTGCGGCGCCGAGCATTCCGGCCGAGGCGGCTGCGGTGATGGGCATGGTGAGTCCGCGAATCCCGGCCTCGATCAGCAGATCGGCCAACGGCTGGTCACGGTCGACCAATCCGGATTCCAGCTGTGCGAACATCCGGACGGTGACCGTCGCGGCTGTCAGGCCGAGGGCGCCTGCCGCGCCGATCGCATAGCCGTACAACGCCTTGCGATCGCCCGGGCCGAACATTCGGACGAGCAGCGCAGGCGCTATCACCAACAGCGCCTCCACCGCCGAGAGGCCGGCCTCAACGGTCCGCAGATGCACTGCGGCGACACCACTTTCAAGTGGCACCCCATAGGCGTGCGACACCGCCATGCCGGACCCGAAGGCGAACGCGACGCCGAATCCGGCACCCAGTGCCGCGCTGACGTACAACCGGATGAGCTCCGGCCGGCGGTAGCCCAGCTGCCGGACGTAGAGCGCGAACAGCAGCGGAAACCCCACGGCCACAGTCGAGATGAACAGACCTGGGAGCCGCAGCGCCGCAGCCCCGGCCAACCAGGCCACCAGAAGGGCGAGCCCGACCTGGAACGGCCGGCGGCCGCTCTCCGGAAGCCGCGGGAACAGCGCACTCACCACCCCGATGCCGCTCATCCGGTTGTCCCCTGGGCTACCAGCAGACTGCGCGCCAGCTTGTCGACATCGGGTGTGCCCAGACCGGTCACCGAATCGAAGCCGGGGCCGGCCATCGCCACCGCGTTGCCGCCTACGGTGACATCGTGGAACGCCGGCAGCCGGCCGGCCCGCTGCACCCGGTACAGCAGCGGATTCAGATCGCCGAGCAGTCGCCCACCGTTGCCCAGCAGGTATTGGTCGATCACGGCGGCCATCCCCGCCCAGATCGGCGCGGACATCGAGGTGCCGCCGGCCAGAACCGTTTCGCCGTGGAAGACCATGCGTGCCCCGGTGAAGAAGTCCGCGACCGCGGAGACATCCGGGATAAGTCGCTTGTTGCGGCCGCGGTCCGACGGCACGCCCCGTTGCCATCCCGGACGGTCGAACAACGCGGACACTCCGCCGCCGCTGCCGTGGGTGAGGGGCACGTCGAACCAGGCCTGCTCACCGAGCCACTGGCCGCGTTCATCGGTGGACAGCGTGGTGCCCCCGACGGCCGTCATCTCCGGCACCGAAGCCACCGAATCCAGTCCGATGTCGTCGATGCTCGGCGGTGCCGACCAGTCCTGCCCCCCTTTGCATTCCAGGCCGGCCAGGTCACCACTGGCGTCGAAGGCGGTGGTGCCGCTGCGGTGCGCCCGGGCCAGCGCCGAACGCACCGGCGCCAGATCGGCAGCGGTCAGCATCTTGTCGCAGCCCCATCCGATCGACAGGCTCCACTCGGCGCCGGGGAACCGCCGGTCGACGTCTGCCATCATCTCGCCGATCTTGCGGTAGGCGCCGTCGCCCGACACGGTCGGCCGGGCGTTCACATAGACGGTTCGGGCATCGGGCGCAATGGCGTGGGCCATCTGGAGATCCATCGTGGTTTCGCCCGTGCGCTCCGATGGCATGTCTCCCACCACGATGGGCGTGAAGCGCGGCAACTGGTTCAGTTCGGCGAATTTGTCGAGATCGGATTGCTCGAAGCCGTCGAAGCCGAAGACGACGATGGTGCGTCCCTTGCCGGTGTAGCCCTGATCGGTCAGCGGAAACACGTTGTAGGACCGGCGTAGATCTTGAGCCGACAATCCGCCGGCGGGGACGTCGCGCGGCATGATCCACGGACGTGACTCCCGGAACGGCGTATAGCCGAGGAGCCTGCCGAAACCACTCAACTCGGCCACCAGCGACGGCGGTAATTCGGGTTGACTCGTAGCGGCGTAGAAAGTCTGCCCCCGGCGCCCGCGGTAGTCACGGACGTCGAGGCGTAGCGCTGCCGCCATCGCACGGGCCGCGCCTTCGACGGTCGCCCAGTTCTCGCCCGGGCGCCACTGCACGGAAAGCCCGGCGGCTCTTGCCCATTGAATCAACCCATCGGGCCGGACGGCATGGGACAGCGCCGCAGTCAGTTCGACGTGCGCCGCCGCCGACGGGCCCAGATCAACGGAAGCCGAGAGCAGATGCGCCAGTGGACCGGACAGGGCCAGATGGCCACCCCGCTCAGCAGCTGGGCCGGCGGACACCAGCGTCGTCAGCCCGACTGCTACCAGTACCGCGCCGATGCGCCGTACGGCGCATCGGCGACCTACTGGAATGGGGCTCCCGCTTCTAGTGCGGGGCGGTGATGACGTTGCCCGGCAACGCCGTCTGCGGACCCGGAGCCTTCACCGTCGGGGAGAACGAGTTGCCACCCTTGGTCGGGCCGCCCTTCTCGCTCGGGGTGACCGGCGACGACGAGGCGGGTGCCGACGTCGTGGTGGTGGTCGAGGTCGTGGTGGTCGGCTCTTCCTTGGCCTTCTCGCCACACGACGAGAGCAGGCCCATGGCGAGGCCGGCGGTCACGGCGAGGCCGGCCACCATCTTCTTACGGGTCGAGTGCCGAACGGTGGTCATACCGGTTCTCCTTAGTCCATTCCGTTCGCCCCGACGGCCGTAGCCACGAAGAAACGGGCATCGCGATCGTAATCTCGATTCGCTTCTCACAGCATACCGACATGCGATTTCCATTTCTGGGATATCTAGCCCGATAGCGGGACATCGCACTGTGCCAGCAAACGACGGGGCCTCACCCCCAAGCTGTGGTCACTGCGCTTCGGCGAGCGCGGCGAGCCGGGCCAGTGATGCCTGCAGCCAGTCGGCGGAGGTCTGCCTGGCCCGGTTCAGCCGCTTCTCGTCGGCCAACGCCGTCCAGTCGTAGGTGTGGGTGACACGGGTGCGCTCGTTGTCGATGGGCTCGAGCTCCCAGCGCCACAGGTGCCCCGGCTGCGGCAGTCCTGGCTCGGACGGCTTCCACGCGATAAGCCGGCCCTCGTCGAACTCGACGACGTGGTTCTCCCGGTTGACGCCCTGCCGAAGCCCCATGACGAACACGTCGCCCACCGCGTGGACGCGTTGCCCGGCAGCCGCCTCGGCCAGGTTGTTGTTGCCGTCCCAGCGCGGCTGCTGGGCGGGGTCGGCGATCAGTTCGAAGATCCGCGCTGCTGGGGCGGCGATGTCACGGCTGGCACTGACGACTCGAATTTCGTTGTCCACGAGTCGTATTCAACCCTATGTCGGCAGTCGCCGGTTGATGAACAGCGCCGAGATCACCGCACAGGTCAGCGCGAACACACCCAGCCGCAGCCACGCGGTGCCACCGGGTCCGCGAATGATCTCGTAACCGATCTGCTGCTGGATGGCGTCGTAGCTCTTGTTCAGGTCCTCGATCTTCGCCGCCGTGTACATCTGCCCGCCGGACAGTTCGGCGACCCGCTTCATCGTGGTGTCGTTGACCGGAACGTTGACGCTCTGATCGTCGATCTTGATCTTGCCGCCCTTGGTCCCGAACGCGATCGTGGAGATCGGGGTGTCCGACTCCTTCGCGGTCCGCGCCGCGGTGTACGCGCCGTGCGGGCTGTCCGGGTTGCCCGGCCGGTTCTCCGCGCCGTCGGACAGCAACACGATGCGTTTCGGGGGCTTGTCGGTGTTACCACTGCCACCCAGCACGTCGGCCAGTGTCGAAATGGCCCGCAGGGCCGCGAAGATGCCGTCGCCGGTCGCGGTGCCGTCGTCGACGGTCAGGTGGTCCAAGGCGGTGATGGTCGCCTGGTGGTCGGGTGTCGGCGACACCAGGAGGTTGGTGTTACCGGAGAACGTGACCAGGCCCAGGTTCACGCCGGGGGTCAGCTTCTTCGAGAACTCCTTGGCCGCGTCCTTCGCCGCCGCCAGCCGGCTCGGCGAGACGTCGTCCGCCTGCATGGAACGGGAGACATCCATCACGAGCATGATCACCGCGCGGTTGCGCGGGGTCTTGATCTCGTGGGTGGGCGCGGCCAGCGCGACGGTCAGGGACAGCAGCGCGGCCACCGAGAACACCATGGGTATGTGCCGCCAGCGCGACGGCTGCAGCGGTACGACATCGGTCCGAGGTTGGTCGCCGGCATAGCTGCGCAGCCGGCTGGCGCGGTTGCGCTGCGCAGCCAGATACACCGCCACCAGGGCGATGGGCAGCAGCGCGGTCAACAACAACCAGGGGTGGGCGAAGCCCGACAACGACACCGATCCGATTCCCGGCAGGTTCATCGGCGCCCCGTCGCGTTCGTCACCATAAGTGGAAAGTGTAGGAGTCGGTGCGGTGGGCGCCCGGTAGCGGGCCTGTGGCCTGCGAGAACCGCCAGACCACGGCAGTCACAGCGGCCCCGTAAGCTGGCCGAACCCTCCCCCGTCGCTACGCTCGCCCCAACGGACCGTCCCCGACACCTGCCGGAGGCCCATGCTCACCGTTCTGTACGTGCACGCGATCGCCACCGTGCTCGCTCCGTTGTTGGTACGACACTGGGGACGGCGGGCGTTCTATCCACTTGCGCTGGCACCCGCCGGCTCATTGATCTGGTTGGCCCTGAACTGGCCCGGCACGGGCGCGCAGACCCTGCACATCGACTGGGTGCCCCAGCTGTCCATGGACATCACGCTGCGACTGGATTCACTGGCGGCGATCATGTCGGTGCTGGTCCTGGGCGTCGGCACCCTGGTGCTGCTGTACTGCGCGAATTATTTCGACCACGCCGATGGCCATACCGAGAACCGGCTGCCCAGCTTCGCCGCCGAACTGGTCGCGTTCTCCGGCGCCATGTTCGGACTGGTCTGCAGTGACAACACGCTCCTGCTGTACCTGTTCTGGGAGCTGACGACCGTCCTGTCGTTCCTGCTGGTCGGCCACTACGCCGAGCGCGCCGCCAGCCGGCGCGCCGCGACCCAGGCGCTGCTGGTCACCACTTTCGGCGGGCTGGCCATGCTGACCGGCATCATCATGCTGGGCACGCTCGCCGGCACCTATCGGCTGTCCGACCTCGTCGCCGATGCGCCGACCGGCACCACCTCATCGGTGGCGGTGGTACTGGTGCTGATCGGCGCACTGTCCAAATCGGCCATCGTGCCCATGCACTTCTGGTTGCCGGGCGCCATGGCGGCGCCGACACCGGTCAGCGCCTACCTCCACGCCGCGGCCATGGTGAAAGCCGGGGTGTATCTGATCGCCCGCATGACACCCGGCTTCGCCGATCACCAGCCGTGGCGGCCGACGGTCGTGGCGCTGGGGCTGGCGACGCTGGTGCTGGCCGGTTGGCGCGCCGTCCGCGAGTACGACCTCAAGCTGATCCTGGCCTTCGGCACGGTGAGCCAGCTCGGGCTGATCACCGTGCTGGTCGGCGCCGGCGGCGGCGACCTGATGCTGGCCGGCCTGGCCATGCTGTGCGCGCATGCCATGTTCAAGGCCGCGCTGTTCATGGTGGTCGGGATCATCGACCACGCGACCGGCACCCGCGACATCCGGAAACTGGCCTGGCTCGGCCACCGCAGCCCCGTGCTGTTGAGCATCGCCGTCGCTGCTGCGGCCAGCATGGCCGGTCTGCCACCGTTCTTCGGCTTCGTCGCGAAGGAAGCGGACTTCGAAACCTTGTGGCACAGCCCGACGTTGGGCGCATCCGCCCCCTTTGTGCTGGCGACCGTGGCTTTCGGTTCGGTTTTCACGACGATCTACAGCCTGCGGTTCCTGTACGGAGCATTCGCGCGAAAGGGCAAGGAAGAGCCGACCGTTCGCGTCGCCGAGATGCACCGTCCCAGCCTCGGTTTCCTGCTCCCGCCGGGCGTCCTGGCCGCCGCGGGTCTCGGGTTCGGGCTGCTGCCGAACGCGCTGGACCATGCCATCGCGGACTACACCGTGACCATGCCGGGCAGCACCGGCTACCACCTGGCCCTGTGGCACGGCGTCAACCTGCCACTGGTGTTGTCGGCCGTGGTCCTCGCTTCCGGCGCGGCGGCATTCGGCCTGCGGCACCGGCTCGAACGTTTCCGGCTGCCCTATCTGCCGCTCGGCAACGCCGACCGAATGTACGACGCGGCGATCCGCGGCGCGGACCGGTTCGCCGTGCGGCTGACGGCATTCACCCAGCGCGGATCGATTCCGACGACGCAGTCCATGATCTTGTCCACCCTCGCCGTGCTGCCCATCGCGGTGCTGCTGCTGGGCGAGCGCGACCAGCCCGAACTGCGGTGGTGGAATTCGCCGCTCCAGGTGGTCGTGGGCCTGGTCGTGCTGGCGGCGGCCATCAGCGCGACGGTGATGCGCAACCGGCTGGCCGCGGTGCTGGTCGTCGGTGTCACCGGCTACGGCTGCGGCACGCTCTACGTTTTCTACGGGGCGCCGGACCTGGCCCTCACCCAATTCCTGGTCGAGACGCTGACTTTGGTGGTCTTCCTGCTGGTGCTGCGCACCCTGCCCGCCGAATCCGACGCGACCTACATGAAGCGGCACCGGCTCCCTCGCGCCCTGCTGGCCATCGCCGTCGGCTCGTCGGTCACCGCTCTGGCCGTCTATGCGATGGCGGCCCGGCGCACCCGGCCGCTGGCCGAACTACTGCCCGACGCGGCCTACTACCGCGGGCACGGCGCCAATACCGTCAACGTGTTGCTGGTGGACATCCGGGCCTGGGACACCCTCGGCGAAATCTCGGTGCTATTGGTCGCCGCGACCGGCGTGGCGTCAATGGTGTTCCGGCACAGGCGTTTCGGCTCGGCGCCCCGGGTGCCCAAGGACCACCGGCCGACGCCCGACATCACCTGGCTACGGGGCAGCGACCTGCGCGATCCACGGCACCGCTCGCTGGTGCTCGAGGTCGCGACGCGCATGATCTTCCCGCTCATCATGGTGCTGTCGGTGTACTTCTTCTTCGCCGGGCACAACACTCCGGGCGGCGGTTTCGCCGGCGGCCTGACCGCCGGCCTGGCGTTGGTGCTGCGGTATCTGGCCGGCGGCCGCTACGAACTGGGCGAGACGCTGCCGCTGGACGCCGGGAAGATTCTGGGCGCCGGGCTCACCCTGTCCGCCGGGACGGCTATGGCCTCGCTGCTGCTGGGCGCTCCGGTGCTGTCCAGCGCAGTCGTGAAATTCACGCTGCCCCTGCTGGGTTCGGTGAAGGTGGTGACGGCGCTGTTCTTCGACCTCGGCGTGTACCTCATCGTCGTGGGCCTGGTGCTGGACATCCTGCGCAGCCTGGGCGCCAAGGTCGACGAAGAGTTGTACGCACCCCGTGAGGCGGCCACCCGATGACGACCTATCTCGTACCCCTCGTGCTCATCGGCGGCCTCACGGGCACCGGCGTGTACCTGCTGCTGGAGCGCAACCTGACCCGAATGCTGCTGGGCCTGTTGCTGATCGGCAACGCGGTGAACCTGCTGATCCTGGTCATGGGCGGCGACTCCGGCAATCCGCCGGTACGTGGCCGCACCAGTCACGGCCAGACCGGGACCGCCGATCCGCTGGCCCAGGGCATGGTCCTGACCTCCATCGTCATCACCATGGGCGTCGCCGCGTTCGTGCTGGCGCTGAACTATCGGGCCTACCGCCTGACCACGGTCGAAGAGGTGGCCAACGATCCCGAGGACAGCCGCGTGGCGCAATTGTCGACCACCGACGCCCCCGCGGTCGAGGAGGACCGCGCCGCACCGTCCGTCGTCGCCGATGCCGACGCACCCGCCGAACTCGACGCGCTGCCAACCGAAACGGACCAGACGTGACGACCGGCGCGGTGCTGGCACCGCTGCCCGTCCTCATCCCGATTCTCGGCGCCGCCGCGACGTTGTTCGCGGGGCGTCGGCCGCGGCTGCAGCAGCTCGTGGCACTCGTGGCGCTCGCCGCGACGACGGCGGTCTGCGCGGCGCTGGTCTACGTCGTGGACCACAGCGGCACCGTCGCGGTCCACGTCGGCGGCTGGGGCCAGACCGAGCCCGGTATGGGACCCCTCGGAATCGTCCTTGTCGTGGACCGGCTTTCGGCCCTCATGCTGGTGGTGTCCGCGATCGTGCTGCTGGCGGTGGTCTGGTACGCCATCGGGCAGGGTATCCGCGACGGCGGTGACGAGCAGCCGGTGTCGATCTTCCTGCCGACCTATCTGGTGCTGTCGGCGGGCGTCTGTATCGCGTTCCTCGCCGGCGATCTGTTCAACCTGTTCGTCGGCTTCGAAGTGCTATTGGCCGCCAGCTTCGTGCTGCTGACTGTCGGCGCCAGCGAGGAAAGGGTGCGGGCCGGCATCGGCTACGTCATGGTCTCCATGGTGTCGTCGGTGATCTTCCTGATCGGCATCGCGCTGATCTACGCGGCCACCGGCACCCTGAACCTGGCCGAGCTGGCGAACCGGCTCGACGGCATCACGCCCGGCACACGTGCGGCGCTGTTCGCGGTGCTGCTGGTGGCATTCGGCATCAAGGCGGCGGTGTTCCCGCTCTCGGCATGGCTGCCCGACTCCTACCCCACGGCCCCCGCACCGGTCACCGCGGTGTTCGCCGGCCTGCTCACCAAAGTCGGCGTGTACGCGATCATCCGGGCCCACACCCTGCTGTTTCCCGGCGGCTCGCTGGACGGCGTACTCATGGTCGCGGCGTTGTTGACCATGTTGATCGGCATCTTCGGCGCCATGGCCCAGAGTGACATCAAGCGGCTGTTGTCGTTCACACTGGTCAGCCATATCGGTTACCTGGTGTTCGGCATCGCGGTGTCCAACCGCATCGGCATGGCCGGCGCCATCTACTACGTCGCCCACCACATCGTCGTGCAGACCACGCTGTTCCTGGTGGTCGGGCTGATCGAGCGGCAGGCCGGCGCATCGACGCTGCAACGCCTCGGCGGGCTCGCCGCGGCCAGCCCGCTGCTGGCGTTCGTATTCATCATCCCGGCACTGAATCTCGGTGGCATTCCGCCGTTCTCGGGCTTCATCGGCAAGGTGGCGTTGCTACAGGCGGGCGCGACGAGCGCATCGGTCCTGGCTTGGGCGCTGGTCGCCGGCTCGGTGATCACCAGCCTGCTGACGCTGTATGTGATGGCGCGGGTGTGGACGCTCGCGTTCTGGCGGGCCCGCGCCGACGCCCCCGAGGGCATGCTCTCCGCGGCGGCCCCAGCCGGCCTCTTGGCACCGGTCGCAGACGTGGCCGTCGACGACCGGCCGGACGTCGGCCGGATGCCCGTCAGCATGCTGGCCCCGACCGCGGTTCTCATCGGGGTTGGCCTCGCCCTCACGGTGTTCGCCGGACCCATCTTCGGGTTCGCGGAGCGGGCCGCCGACCAGGTGACAGACCGCGGCCAGTACATCTCGGCGGTGTTGACGCCATGAGGCAGTGGTTACCGCGTATCGGCATCCTGGTCTGGCTGACGGCCGTGTGGGTCCTGTTGTGGGGCAACATCTCCGCCCCCAACATCGTCGGCGGTCTCGCCGTGGCTCTGCTGATCACTGTGCTGTTGCCGCTGCCGCAGGTGCCCGTCGCGGGCCGGCTGCACCCGCTCTCGCTCGCGCATCTGACGCTCAAGGTCACCTATTACCTGGTGCTGTCCTCGGTGCAGCTGGCCTGGCTGGCGATCAGACCGGGACCCCCACCGCTGACCGCGGTGTTGCGGGCCCGGCTCGCCCTCAAGTCGGATCTGGTGCTGGCCGTGGCGGTCAACGTCATCAACCTCATCCCCGGTTCGATCGTGCTCGAGATCGACCAGGCGCGCCGGATGATCTACGTCCACGTCCTGGACGTCGGATCCGAGCGCGCGGTACAGCAGTTCCACCGGCAGATCGCCGAAGTGGAGCGCTTGATGATCGCCTCGTTCGAACGTGAATCCCATTGGCAGCCTTTGGAAGCGGACCCCGCATGAACACCCTCTGGACCATCGCTGCCGTGATGCTCGTCGCGGCCGCGGCCATCACGGTGTTCCGGCTGCTGGCCGGTCCCGGCACCCTGGACCGCCTGGTCGCACTGGACACCTTCGTCGCCGTCACCATGTGCGGCATCGGTACCTGGGCGGCCTACAGCCTCGACACCACGGCGACCTACAGCTTGACGGCGCTGGCGCTGATCACCTTCGTCGGCTCCGTCAGTGTGGCCCGGTTCCGCGTCCGCGACACCGATACCGAAACCGGAACAGAGCCGCCACGATGAATTTCTTCGACGCTGTCTCAGGCGCTTTGGTGCTCGGTGGTTCGGCGCTCGCACTGACTGCAGCCATCGGTGTGGTGCGTTTCCCCGACACGTTGTCGCGGCTGCAAGCCGCCAGCAAGCCGCAGGTGCTGGGGCTGCTGTTGGTGCTTACCGGCGCCGGGCTGCGGCTGCGCGGCCACGCCGACGTCGGCATGCTGATCCTGGCCGGAATGTTCACTCTGATCACGGCTCCGGTTGTGGCGAATCGGGTGGGCCAGCTGGCCTATCGTGAGCAGAGTTTCCGCGACGACCTCTTGATCCGCGACGAATTGGACGACCATGGCGCGAACTGACGACGACTCCTGGGACATCACGGAGAGTGTGGGCGCCACCGCCCTTGGCGTGGCCATGGCCCGGGCCGCCGAATCCGCTTCGGAGCACCCCCTATTCGACGACCCCTACGCGCAGCTGTTCATCGACGCCGCCACCGCGTCCGGCTGGTCGTCACCGTTTTCCGGCGGTGATGCCGGTTCGGCGCAGGCCGAGCGGATTCGCATGGTGTGGGCGTATGCCGCAGCCCGCACCAAGTGGTTCGACGAGTTCTTCGCATCGGCCGGCGCCGCGGGCATTCGTCAGGTGGTGATCCTGGCCGCGGGGCTGGATGCGCGCGCCTGGCGCCTGGCCTGGCCCGCCGGCACCGTGGTTTTCGAGATCGATCAGCCGAAGGTGTTGGCGTTCAAGGAGGAGACGCTGGCCGCCCACGGCGCCCAGCCGGTCGCCCGGCACGTCGCCGTCCCGATCGACCTCCGCCGGAACTGGCCGGAAGTCTTGCGACAGGCGGGCTTTGACGCCACCCAGCCGACCGCGTGGCTGGCCGAAGGTCTGCTGCCGTATCTACCGGCGGAAGCACAGGACCTGTTGTTCGAGCGACTGCACGAGCTCAGCGCGCCGGGCAGTCGGGTCGCGGTGGAAGGTTTCGGCGCGGACTATTTCAGCGACGAGAACCAGCGCATCCGCAAAGCCCGGATGGATGCGATCCGCGAGGAAGCCGCCAAGGCCGGTCAGCCGATGACCGATGTCTCCGAGCTGTTCTA
The DNA here is from genome assembly GCF_058790275.1 of Mycobacterium sp. FW102-FHT13B02. Lineage (NCBI taxonomy): Bacteria > Bacillati > Actinomycetota > Actinomycetes > Mycobacteriales > Mycobacteriaceae > Mycobacterium > Mycobacterium sp. FW102-FHT13B02. The sequence continues at coordinate 21,736 of NZ_JBYTCM010000029.1, read as the reverse complement.
CATAGAACCACGAGAGGATGTCGCCGAGTGCCTGACCCGCCACGGTTGGCACGCCAGGATTGAGACGCCCGCCCAAATCACTGCGCGTTACCGGCCCGAGTTCTCGGGCGAACCGCCGGACATCGGCAGCGTGTTCGTCGACGCCGAGCTCAGCTGAACTTGATCTTCACCTGTTGGCCGCTGACGTCGGCGGTGGTCCCGGTGACGTAGGAGGTCAACGTACCCCGCTTGGTCCCACCGCTGCGCCCCTGTCCGCTCACGTCGTAGTGCACCTCGCCGGAAATGCGTACTTCCATGCGGTATTCGTCCAGATCGCCGATCTTGACGGCGCTCATGTCGGGCTGACCCCACGTGACGGTGCCGTCGACCAGTTCTCCGTCGCTGATCTTCACCGGGCAGGGTGACGGCGGCACCAGAGAGCGCGACGCCGAGCAGCTGCCGTACGCCGCGCTGAGCAGCTTGGCGATGGTCTTGGTGCCGTCGTCATTGAGCGCGAACTTCGGCTGCAGGTAAGAGCTGGCCGAATATCCTTCGATGGCGTCGAGCAGCAACGGCTTGCTGTTGGTGACCGACACGTAAGGACTGGTGCTGCCGAGTTCCAGGAAGCCCGGGAAGACGTAGATCGCTGACTCCTCGCTGATCTCCTTGCCGAACACCGTCATTGTCTTACGCGCGGCGTTGTCGGAGCTGCTGAGCGACGACAGATCGAGCTTGATGGCGGCGTGGGCCAGCTGCCACTTGTCGCCGTCCTTCTTCACATTGATCGTGGCATCGGAGTTCTTGTCGCCGAACTTGGCCGCCACATGCACGTCGGCGCGCCCGATCGACGCCATGGTCTTGTCTTCGTTCAGGATGCGGATGTCGCTGATCGGCCATTCGGCGATCTGCTTCTTCAGCACGTCGCTGGAGAGGAACTCCTTCGAGGCCGGCTGGTCACCGCTGAACGACAGTGCCGTGTCGGCGTCGCCATTCGACAGCGCTTCCAGGTAACCCTTGACGACCTCGCTGGCCGAACTCGAGCCGCTGCTGTCGCCCGAGCCGAACGAGTCGTACACGTAGTAGATGCCGCCGCCCAGGACGACGAGCACCACCACGACGGCCGCGATGATCAGCGGCACCTTGCTCTTTTTCGGCGGCGTGACGAACGGCTGCGCGCCGTAGCCGCCCGGTGCCCCCGGCCAACCCATCGGGGCCGTGCCCGGAGCGCTCGGCGGCTGGCCCCAGCCCCCGGTCTGCGGGGTGGCCGGTTGGCCCCATGCAGGTGTCTGGGTCTGGCCCGCCGGCGGCTGACTCAAAGGCGGCGGCGTCTGCGGCGACTGCTGCGGCCAGCCCGGCGCAGCCGGAGGCCTGGTCTGGTGAATCGCCGTCTCTTCTTCGTCGGACGACCTACCGGCGCCCCCGCCTGGATTGGGACCGTTATAACCGCTCCCCTGCCAACCCGTCATCAGCCCTCCCCCTAACACAAGAAACTGTGTCCAGGATAAGCGGTGCCGCGCTCCCCTCGCTGCGCGGAATGGCCGAACCGCTAGTCCTCCGACAGCTGGAACTCCACCATGGCCGTGATGCTCTCGACCGCTTCGTCCAGCGCCTCCAGCCGGGCCGCGGCATTCGGGGCGGCCAGCACCGAATACTTGTCGGCCTGGCCGATCGGCAGCAGTGAAGCCAGCGCGTACAGCCGTTGTCCCACAGCAGGTTTGACGGTCCTGGCCAGGATCGAGTCGCGATCGCGCAGGCGCGCGCCCTGTACCGACGCGATGCGCTGGAACAGCGCGATGATCCGGTCCTCGACCGCCACGATCGACGATTCGGGTACCACCGGCCCGGGCTCGTCGGGCCACGCCTCGATCTCGGCCCGCGGATACGGATCATCGTTGTGCCACTGCACGATTCGGATGCGGTCCGTCACGCTGCAGTTCAGCATGTACTGCCCGGCCCCCTGTGGCTGGCACCGGTCGATGCGCGCCAGCGCCCCGACCGAGCACCGGGCCTCACCCCCGCCGACCTCGCGGCCGGCCGAGATCAGCACCACGCCGAACACCTGGTCCCCGGCGGCCATACAGTCCCGCACCAGTTCGCCGTACCGCGGCTCGAAGATGCGCAGCGGTAATTGGTCACCGGGCAGCAGCGTGGATTCCAGCGGGAACATCGGGGTGATGGTCACGGCTACAACTCCAGCTCCGCCACCAACGCATCGACGACTTCCAGCAGGTCTCCGTCGGTCTCCTCGGCAACCCGGCGCTGACGCTGATACGACCCGCCCAGCGTGTAGATGTCCTCGACGCGCGCCAGCTCGTCAGCGCAATTCAGCGATGCCGCAACGGGTTCCAACCGATTCAGCAGTTCTTCCAGATCATCGGTGACCAGTCGCTCGTTGCTGTCGGCATCCAGGATGATCTCGGCGTCCAGCCCGTAACGCGCTGCGCGCCACTTGTTTTCCTGCACATGCCAGGGCGGCATGGTCGGCAGCTGCTCGCCGGCGTCCAGCCTGCGGTCCAGATCGACGATCAGGCAGTGCGTCAGCGCGACCAGCGCACCGAGCTCTGCGATGTTGGACACGCCGTCGAAAATCCGGACCTCGATCGTGCCAAGATGCGGCGACGGCCGGATATCCCAACGGATTTCGTTCATGTGGTCGATGATGCCGGTCTTGCGCTGGTCGTAGACGAAGCGCTCGAAGTGCGACCACTTCTGGAAGTGGAACGGCAGGCCCGCCGTCGGCAGCTGCTGGAACATCATGGCCCGGTTGCTGGCGTAACCGGTGTCCTCGCCGTCCCAGTAGGGCGACGACGCCGACAGCGCCAGCAGATGCGGGTAGTGGTTGAGCAGCGACGTGATGATCGGCATCACCTTGTGCGCCGACGAGATCCCGACGTGCACGTGCACGCCCCAGATCAGCATCTGCCGTCCCCACCACTGCGTGCGCTTGATCAGCTCGGCGTAGCGCTGGCCCTCGGTGAGCTGCTGACTCTCCCATTCCGCAAACGGGTGTGTCCCGGCGCAGAACAGTTCCATGCCGCGCTCCCGCACGATCCGGCGTACCGGACTGAGTGTGGCCCGCAGGTCGTCCATGGCCTCACCGACGTTGTCGCACACGCCGCTGACCACCTCAACGGTGTTTCGCAGCAACTCCTTGTGTACGTGCGGTGTTTCGCCGATCTCGGCGATGACCGCGGCGGCCTCATTGCTGAGGTCGCGCGTGCGGGCATCGACGAGGGCGAATTCCCATTCGACGCCGAGGGTCGGTCGTGGCGACCCCGCGAAGTCGATCCGCGGTGGGGTGTGGCTGTCCGCCCTACCCGGCAGAGATGACACCGCAGGCCACGCGCTTACCGGAGTCACCGGTGTTCAACGAGGCCTCGTCCGCACCCGGGGCGGCGCCCTGGATCTGCTGGTACCGGTCGGCCGGGATGTTGCCGAAGTTGTCGGCCTTCTCGTGGATGATCAGCGCGGTCTTGTTGCCCGCGAGCAGCTGCTCGGCAGTGAAGGCGTCGGTGGTGGTCACCAGCTGCCCTTGGCCGTCGCCCCGTACCTGCAGCGAAGCCAGGTCACCGCTCATCGGGTGCGCGGTGTGGCCGGGCACCTGGAAGTGGCCACCGGCGGACTGGAAGTCGCCCTCGCACTTGCCGGTCGAGTGGATGTGCAGGCCGTGGAAGCCGGGAGCCAGCACGCCGCCCTCGGTCGTCTTCACCGTCAGGGTGGCAAAGCCGCCGTTGAACAGGAACTCGGCGGTCGCGACCGTCGCGCCCTCAGGGGTCTTCAGCTCGGCGACCAGCTTCTCGCCGATCGGAGCGGCCTGCGGGGCGGCCTTTTCACCGTGCCCCTGCGGCGCGTGCTCGACACCGGTCCAGATGGCCGGCGTGGTGCCGGGCTGGGAGGTGGCAACCTGTCCGGGAGGAGCACATGCGGCCACGACGGGGGCGATGACCGCAGCGGCGGCGAGGAAGCGAATCGGGGCTGAGATCGGCATGTTCGAGAGGCTACCGCCCTCTTGCCGAACTCCTCAACGCGGCTCGTACCTCGCCGCTTGATCGTCGTCCGGCTACCCGGTCACCAGAACGATCACGCCCGGTCCCTTGTCATTCAGCGCGGGGATGCGCGGTTCGACCGGCGCATCGAGGATTTTGCCGACCGCTTCGGCGGCTTCCTTCTCCCCTGCCGCATCACCGAAATACACGGTCGTAGCCGGCGGCGGCGCGTCCACGGTGAGGTTGTCGGTCTCGGTCACGTTCCACTGCTGGTCGTGCAGCTTGTCAGCAACGGTCTTCGCCGCGCCGGCAACCTCGGAGATATTGAAGACCTTGACGTCGGCCTTGGCGGGCGCCGGCGCCGTCGACGTCGTGCTGGCCGTGGCGGACGTGGCGCTGGTGGAGCTGCTCGACGAGCTCGACTCGGAGCTGCTGTCCGAACTCAGCGACTGGAACGCCACGAGCAGGAACACGACACCGAGGAACAGCAGCACCATGACCATGGCGCGCAGGGGTAGTCCGGAAGACTCTCGCTGATTCATTGCTCCCCACCTTATCGAGGCGAACCCTCAGGGCAGAAAAGCTAGGTGATTTCGAAACCGAGACGACGCGCGGCCTTGGCCTTCTGCCGGCTGGCCCGCTGCCTACGCAGCCGCTTGACCAGCATGGGGTCTGCCGCGAGCGCCTCAGGTCGGTCGACCAGCGCATTGAGCACCTGGTAGTACCTGGTGGCCGACATCGAGAACAGTTCCTTGATGGCGTCCTCTTTGGAACCCGCGAACTTCCACCACTGACGTTCGAAACCAAGAATGTCGTGTTCGCGGCGGGTCAACCCGTCGGCGAGCTCAGAGTCGTCCCCGGATCGCTCAGTACGCGCAATAGCGCCGTCCATTTCGCCCCTGGACCCTTTCTCTGATCTCGGTACATGCCCGCTGTGTTTCGTGCGTCACAACGGATCTGGGACACACCAAGTGATTCGGCAACATTCAACCACGGCGAACGGTATTGAGCCGTGATCGTTACCCGCGAGTCGGATCACTAAGATTGCTCGTCATGGCTGTACGTCCAATCTGCATCGTCGGTGACCCTGTTCTGCACACCGCGACCACTCCGGTGGCCGTCGGCACCGACGGATCCCTCCCTTCCGATCTCGCCGAGCTCATCGATGACATGTACGAGACGATGGACAAGGCCAACGGCGTGGGCCTGGCCGCCAACCAGATCGGTGTCGGGCTGCGGCTGTTCGTCTACGACTGTGCCGACGACCGCGGCCAGACCGCGCGCCGCCGCGGCGTCGTGATCAATCCGGTACTGGAGACCTCGGAAATCCCCGAGACCATGCCCGACCCCGACTATGACGACGAGGGCTGCCTGTCGGTCCCCGGCGAGTCGTTCCCGACGGGGCGCGCCACGTGGGCCAAGGTCACCGGCCTGGATGCCGACGGCAAACCCGTCGAGTTGGAGGGCACCGGCCTGTTCGCCCGCATGCTGCAGCACGAGACCGGACACCTCGACGGCTTCCTGTACCTCGACTGCCTGATCGGCCGCAACGCACGGGCCGCCAAGCGGATGGTCAAGTCGAACAAGTGGGGGGTGCCCGGGCTGAGCTGGATGCCGGGTGAGGTCGACGACCCGTTCGGGCACTGATGCCCGCCGGCGGGCGCGTCGGTAGCCGCGTCTCGCTCCGTTACCAGCTTGCGGACTCCGAAACAGAGGCCTTCACCGACGTCGTCGGTCACATCGAGGCGCTCACCCCACTCGTGGTGGTGCGCACCAAATCCGGTGAGCGCGTCGAGGTCCGGCCCGCCGACGTGATGTCGGTGCGCGAGCTGTCGCACGCCCCGGTGCGCAATTCGGAGATTCGCGCGGTCGAGCACGCCGCCGCGCTGGCCTGGCCGGGCACCGAGCACCGGTGGGTCGACGGCTGGCTGCTGCGCGCCGGAGGTTCGACCAAACGAACCAATTCGGCTGTACCGCTGCTCTTTTCATCGGACCTGACAGCCCTGCCGGCGATCGCCAACTGGTATGGCGCCCGCGGGCTGCAGCCGTGGGTGGCACTACCGGAGCGGCTGCTGCCCGTCCGGGCAGAAGGTGTCGAGCCGAACCGGGTGCTGACCGTCGAATTGTCGGGTGGTTCGGATGTCGCGATGCCACCACGCCCCGATGAGCGGTGGCTGGCGATCTATGGCCAGGACGCGCACGTCGGGGCGCTCAGCGCCGTCGTAGACGGAGAAGTGGCATTCGCCACGGTGGCCGATGCGGCCGTAGCGCGCGTCGCCGTGACCACGGCGCCCGACGGCAGGGTGTGGGCCGGATTGTCGGACGTCGCAGTCCTCGAGTCGGAACGTCGACGCGGGCTGGGCCGGAAGGTGTGCGGGCAGATGCTGGCATGGGCGTCGTCCCGCGGTGCGACGCATGCCTACGTTCGGGTGCCCGACGACAATGCGGCGGCCCTGGCACTGGCCGAGTCGATGGGGTTCCGGCTGCACCACCGGGCCAGGTACGTACTGCTGTAACGCCGAGGCTACGGTTTCTCGCGCGACATCGTCGGCGCGCGAGAAACCGTAGCCTCGGCGAGCTGGTGGCTAGCGCTAGTCAGCGCTGCTGTGGTCCGAACCACCTTGGCTTGCAGTGGATTTCGCCGCAGCAGCGGGCTTCACGGGCTTGGGCTTCTCCGACTTCTGCTTGCTCGGCTTCGTCGACTCGGACTTGGTCGTGTCAGCCTTGGTCTCGGACGTCTTCGTGTCCGACTTGGTGGCGTCCGACTTGGTCGTGTCCGACTTGGTCGTGTCCGACTTGGTCGTGTCGGCCTTCGTGGTGTCCGGCTTCGTGGTGTCCGGCTTCTGGTTGTCGGCCTTCGTCGGGGTCTCCGGCGTGGCAGGCGTTGCGGGAGTAGCCGGGGTGGCCGGCGTCTCCGAGCTGGCCGGCGTGGCGGGGGTCGCCGGGGTGGCCGGCGTCGCCGGGGTGGCCGGAGCAGTGGCCTTCACCGGCGTCACAGCCAGTGCCGACTGCGGGATCGAGGTGATCGAGTTGTCCGTGGCCGCCTTGGTCACCGACACCTGGGCGGCAGCAGCCGGAGTCGCAGCGGGCGGGTTCAGCGGATTACCGGTGCCACTCCAGCCGATGGCCTTGGCCAGGATGCGGCCCAGCGACACCATGGCGCCGATGGGCCCAATGCCCAGACCGTCGACCTGCAGGTCCGTCCCGATGATGTCGGCATAGACGGTCTGCCCGAGCGAGTTCAAAATCGAACCGCCGAGGCCCTTCTGGTCCCACCCGGTCGAACCGGCGGTGAGCAAGCCCCCGAACTGGATGTTGAGCGCCTTGATGACGGCATTGTCGTTGAGCGGGATCGTCTTATCGATCAGCTGCCCCACCACGTCGAGGTTGAGATTGGCGCCATTGAGGAAGCCGTTGACCATGGCCGCCGGGATGTTGATGGCGGTCTGCAGAGCTTTCGCCGCGTCGCCGTGCGACAACGAAGCGCCGATGCTGGTGAGGCTGTTTGCCAGTGCCACCACCGGGCTGATCGCGGGTCCTGCCAGCCCGATCAGAACTCCACTGAGCGGCGACGCCAGGAAGTTGAACACTTCCTGCACCACGCGGTTGGCGGTTGGGTCCGAGGCAGTCGGAAGCATCTTCGGAATCATCTGCAGGAGGATGAAGTGGAAACCGTCGTTCGAATCGACGGGCTGTGAGCTGTTCCCGGGATCGATGCCCAGCAACGTGGCAGCAGTGATCGCCGACTGCACGTTGTGCCCGATCTGGCCGAGCACCTCGCCGATGTTGCCGGGGTTCTGCAGGATGGCACCAACGTGGCTGATCTGATTCGCCAGGAACTGCTGCAGCAGCACTGCCGGCGCCGCGGAGACGGCCGCACCGATTTGCTGCGCATTCTGCGACGCGGTGTTGAACGCGTCGAGCCAGGGCTGCAGCGGGTTGTACGCCGCAGTCAGCTGCACAGCGGCGCTGCTGACCGACGGCAACGCGGGAAGATGCGCGGCAACAGGCGCTGACTGCAGCAGCGGGGCGGCGACGACGGCCGCCGTGGCCGCTGCGCAGATACCCGCCTTGGTGTGGCGACGGACCGCAACATGCATGAAGAGACTCCCTTTCTGGGTGGGACAAGGTCCTCGGTGATCAACGGCGCGTGTTGCCGCCGGAAGTCGGTGGGCCGCCCCGAGGAGGCGACCCACCGACGGCTGACTACTTGCTCGAACCACCCGAGGTGCTCGAGTCGGCACCATGGGCCGAACCACCCTGGCTTGCAGCGGATTTCGCCGGAGCAGCGGGCTTGGGCTTCTCCGACTTCTGCTTGCTCGGCTTCGTCGACTCGGACTTGGTCTCGGACGTCTTCATGTCCGACTTGGTGGCGCCCGACTTGGTGGTGTCAGGCTTGGTCGTGTCGGACTTGGTCGTGTCGGACTTGGTCGTGTCGGACTTCGTCGTCTCCGACTTGGTGGCGTCCGACTTCGTGGTGTCCGACTTGGTGGCGTCCGACGTTGTGGTGTCCGATTTCTGGTTGTCGGCCTTCGTCGGGGTTGCCGGGGAGGCCGGCGCGGCAGGCGTCGCGGGAGTAGCCGGTGTCTCCGAGCTGGCAGGGGTCGCCGGCGTCGCCGGGGTGGCCGGAGCAGTGGCCTTCACCGGCGTCACCGCCAGTGCCGGCTGCGGGATCGAGGTGATCGAATTGTCTGCGGCAGCCTTGGTCACCGACACCTGGGTCGCGGCAGCCGGCGTCGCAGCAGGCGGGTTCAGCGGATTACCGGTACCGCTCCAGCCGATGGCCTTCGCCAGCAATTGACCCAGGTTCACCAGCGCACCGATCGGCCCGACACCTTGGCCGTCGATCGGCAGGTCGAGAGGGAAACCCATGACGCCGGTGGTGACGACCTGACCGAGCGAGTTGAGGATCGAACCGCCGATGTTGTTGGCGGCACCGGTGACGGGGTCCACCCCGGTGACGCCGGCAGTCAGCAGCCCGCCGAACTGAATGCTCAGATCGTGCAGGGTCGTCTCGTGGGTCAGGAGTCCGGAGCCGTTGATCAGTGGCACCAGCGCGCCGAGGTTGAGGTTGGCGCCGTTGAGGAAACCGCCGACCACATTCGCCGGGATGTTGATCAGGTGCTGCAGTGCGGCCATTGCGTCACCGGTGGACAGCGCCGCTCCGGCCGCGGTGAGACTGTTGACCAGCGCCACTACCGGACTGATCGCCGGACCCGCCAACCCGATCAGGACACCACTGAGCGGCGAGGCCAGAACGTTGAGGACCTGGGTGATCACCTGCGTCGCACGCGGGTCGTTCTCCGTCGGGAGCAACTTCGGCATGATATTGAGCGCCATGTAGTGCCAGCCATCGAGCGATCCGAAGGCCTGACCGGTGTTGTAATCAGTGTTCAGCAGCGTGGCGGCTTGGACTACGGACTGCACGTTGTTCACCACCTGACCGAGCACCGTCCCGATGCTGCCCGGGTTCTGCAGGATCGCACCAAGATGGCTTACCTGGTTGGCCAGGATTTGTTGGAGCAGGACGGCCGGCGCCGCGCCGAAGCTGCCGCCGATCTTCTGCACATTCGCCGAGGCCGTGTTGAACACGTCCAACCAGGGCTGCAGCGGGTTATACGCCGCAGTCAGCCGCACAGCGGCGCTACTGACCGATGGCAACGCCGGAAGATGTGCGGCGGCGGGCACTGACGGCAACAGCGGGCTGGCCACAATGGCCGCCGCTGTCGCTGCACAGATACCCGCCTTGGTATGGCGACGAACCGCATCGTGCATGAACAGACTCCTCAATGTGTGTGCTTACTGGCCGGTAATTTACCGACGAGTAACTCAGTTAATCCAGAGCTTTTGACGAACTCGTCACGAATCGATAGCGACGGCACGAGCCCCACAGCCCACGCAAAGCTGGTTTGCGTATTAGCCGGTAAACCTACGTTCATAGGTCCGCTAACCTTCCGGGCAAATGGCCAGTCGGCAAACCCATTTGGCGCGGCCGGGCAACCGCTCAGCAAGCCCCCAGGGACGGGTGCCAGCCAACTTGATATATGGCGATTAGTAATGCTCAGGCGCGTTTTCACGCCGTGACTCAGCACACAATTCACAAGGATCGTGACTGAGGTCTCACACGCATCGGCCGCGCCTGGTGAACTCCATCGGGACACCCCAATTCCCTATCGGAGCAAATCAGCAATCGGCGCGATCGGGACCTGGGAGCGGTTGCTGCCCTCGCGCGTCACAGCGGGCGGTACGGCCGCCAACCAGCGTCCACATACTGAGACGATGTCTTGGTCGGGACGTCCCCGGCAATAACCGCAATCACCTTTCGGGTCTGCGCGGGGTACGACCGCCGACGCCGACCGACACTTCGCCAAGTATCTTGGACCGGCGGTGGAATGCACCGAAGAGTCAGGCTGGTCAGGGGTTGCGGGTGCAAGAGAATGCGGCGCTGTCGGCCGCCGAGTTGCTCGAACTCAACCGTGACGTTCAGGGCTCGCGCGCAGTCCGGCTGCTGGCCACCAACAACCTCGGGATGTACGCCACGCTGATGGAGCGTCACCTCAGTGACGGAATGGTCGCCGAGACCGATCTGGTGGTGCGGCTGGAACGCGATCTGGCAGCCCTCGGCGAGGCCGACGACCAGCTCGGTCAGTCCGGCCTCGCGCTGATCAAGTCGTGGGCCAGCCAGGGCTGGGTGCATCGAGTGGCGGAGACGCGGGCCGGCGCCGAACGCAACGTCTGCTACCTGACACAGGACGCTCGACGCGCACTCGACTTCGTCCGCGGTATGCGCCGCGGCGACAGCATCGCCACCGGCGGCTCGATCGCCGGTATCGCATCCCGTATGCGCCAGATCGCCACCCGCGCCGGAAACGACCCCGACCGTATCCGCGCCGGCATCGAAGCCGAGATCGCCGCGCTGCACCGCGAGCTCGACGAGTTGGAAGCCGGACTGCGCCCCGAGCCCGACGTCACCGACATGTACGACGAGGCCCGCGCCATCGCGCTGCAGATGGAACGGTTGATCACCGACATCGGCCTCTACGGCACCATGATCGAGCAGGCCACGCAGGCGCTGGACGATCCGATCGACACCAACATCGAGTACCGCGACCGACAGCGCCAGATGTACGCCGACTACCAGGCCGCGTGGGACTCGGCTGGCCGCGATTCGCACCGGGCGTTCCTGCGGATGATCAACGACCCCGACCAGCGCGCCGAATTCGAGACCGATATCGCCACCGTCGCGTCGGCGCTCCCCGAGCTGGACCCGGCGCTGCGCAAGGTGATGGCCGGGTTCTTCGAGTTGATCGGCCACCAGATCGACGAGGTCGAACGCATCCAGCAGCGGTGCGCGCAACGGGTGAAGCGGTTCACCGCGTTCGGCACCATGGAGTCCAGCCGTGGCGTCGCCCGCCAGCTCAACGAGGCCATCGGCGCGGCCCGCACGCTGCTGAAGTCGTCCCTGACCGACTCCCGGCTGGACATCGAAGTCCCCTTGGCCCGGCACGCGATCAGCTCGATCGGCGCGCTGAGCTTCAAGATCGGCGACCTGTCGGCACCCAAGCCGGCCGCCGCTGCACAGGGCGACATCGACCTCTCCAGCTTCGCCGCGCTGACCACCCAGGTCGATGCACCGGCGATGTCCGAGATGCTCAACGCCGCGGTCGCGCGCCGCCCGGTGTCCCTGGCCGAGGCCGTGGAGCTGCTCGATTCGGCGTATCTGGGCCACGTCATCGTGTTGTGGTCCTGGGCGCTCAAACAACCCGCGACGCCCGGAGGCCATACGAGTGGCAACACAATGTCGGTGCGGTTCCGGTCGCTCGACGGTCGGGACCGCGAAATCGAGGTGCCGTATCTGATGTTCACCGAGCCTGTTGCTGTGGCAGGAGCCCTTCATGACTGACTCACCTATCGATTTCGCCTCGCTCCCTGAGGTCGACGGCGCCAGCCGGGTGGCTGGACAGCGTCGTCCGCGGTTCGACGGCGACGTCAGCGCCATGCCGGACCGCGCCTGCTGGGCACTGCAGCACCTGCTGACCCGCCGCTATATCAGCAGCGAATCCGACCGCGATATCTACAGCTGGATCCTGGAGTACCGCAACGAACTATCAGTGCGACTGTCCGAACTCGATCTGCAGCTGCGCATCTCCGAAAGCGTCGACATCGCCTTCATCGAGCAGGCCCGCTATGAGTCGGCCAAGGGCATCAAGTTGCTCCGCCGTGAACCGCTGGGCACCTACGACTCGATTCTGGCGCTGCACCTGGCGCAGATGATGCGCGCCGGCGGCGACCAGAGTTTCCTGATCACGCGCGACGAGATGCACGGCATGTTCACCGGCGTACTCAACGAAACCGACCGCGACGCGGTGACTTTCACCGCCCGCGTCGACGCGGCCATCGCCCGCCTGACCGGTCTCGACATCCTGCGCCGCAGCCGCGACGACGAGGACAGCTACACCGTGAGCCCGGTCATCACCGCCGTGATGACGGCCTCTGTGATCACCGAGTTGCAGCAACAGTTCGAACAACTCACCAACGGAGGGGCCGACACTGATGGCTGAACAGTTCCACCTCTCCCGCCTCCAGATCATCAACTGGGGTGTCTTCGACGGTTACCATTCCGTTCCGTTCAGCGCCGGTGGATCGTTGATCGCCGGCGCGTCCGGCAGTGGCAAATCGTCACTGCTGGATGCGATTTCGCTGGGCTTCCTGCCGTTCAACCGGCGCAACTTCAATGCCTCCGGCGACAACACCGCAGCGGGCTCGAGTGCCGGCCGCCGCACCGTCGACAAGTACGTCCGGGGCGCGTGGGGCCAGCGCAGCGACGCCGGTACCAGTCAGGTCATGTACCTGCGCGGCGACGGCACCACCTGGTCCGCCGTCGCCGTCACCTACACCAGCAACACCGGACGCACCATCACGGGCCTGGTGCTCAAATGGCTGACCGGAGAATCACGTTCGGATTCGTCGAGCCGGTTCGTCATCGGCGACGGCGATCTGGACATCGAGGACGTCTGCAACCGCTGGGCCGCCGGCCGGTTCGATACCGGCGTCTTCAAGGACAACGGGTGGCGCTTCACGACCAAGGTCGAGTCGCAGTACCTGGCGCAGCTGTATGCCTCGATCGGTATTCGCGCGTCGGACGCCGCGCAGCAGCTACTGGGCAAGGCCAAGTCACTGAAAAGTGTTGGTGGACTGGAGCAGTTCGTTCGCGAATTCATGCTCGACGAGCCGGACAGCCTGGCCCGGCTGCCCGAGGCGCTCAAGCAGATCGATCCTCTGGTCGAGGCCCGCGAACTGCTCGCGGTGGCCCAGCGCAAGCGCAAGATCCTCGGTGACATCGAGGCCATCCAGGTGCGGTACGCCTCCGAGTCGACCGACCTCGGGATCATCGATCTGGTCGACCTTCCGATGGTGCGGGCCTACACCGATCACGTCCGGCTGCGGCACTGCCCTGCCGAGATCGAGACGCTCGATGCGACCATCGATCAGCTGGAGAACGAGAATGCCGACCTGACCCGGCAGCTGAATCTGGCCAAGGCCGAGGGTGATTCGCTCAACGCCCAGATCAGCGGTGCGTCGGCGAATGTCGGCCCGTTGCAGGCACAGGTCAACTCCGCCGAGGCGCAGGCCGACGAGGTGGCCCGCCGGCGCGCGGGATACGAGGAGATGGTCACGGCGCTGGGCGTGGAAGTACCCGACACCGCCGACGAATTCTGGAACCTGCGGGAGGAGCTCACCCGGCAGGCCACCGAGATGCTGGGCAAGCTGGAGTGGGGTCGTGACGCCTCCACCGACGCGGAGTACGCGCAGAAGTCCGCGCGGATCCTGCGCGACAACGCGGCCAAGGAGCTCAAGCGCGTCGAGCACGTCGGATCGGCACTGCCCGAATCCGCGGTGACGATGCGTGACCACATCTGCGCGGGCGTCGGTATCGATCCCGCCGAACTGCCCTATGTCGCTGAGCTTTTCGACCTGCAGCCCGAGCACACCCGGTGGCGCCTCGCGGTGGAGAAGGTGCTGCGCTCGGTGGGCCTGCGGTTGCTGGTGCCCGATCAGCACTACGCCAAGGTGCTGCGGTTCGTCAACGAGACCAACATGCGCGGCCGGCTGGCGCTGCACCACGTCCGGGCCGGTTCGTCCGGCCGCGAGGCCGAGCCGAACACGTTGGCAGGCAAGCTGTTCCTGGTCAAGCCCAAGCATCCCTGTGCTGCCGAGGCCGCCGACGTGATCGCCGCGGCCGGCGACCACATCTGCGTGGACACCCCTGATGTGTTCGTGCGGTTCCGCCGCGCCGTCACCGATACGGGTCTGTACAAGGACTCCGACCGGTTGGCCATCAAGGACGACAGGCGCCCGATCAAGCCGTCCGAATACATCTATCAGGGCGACATCGGCGCCAAGCTGGAGGCGCTGCACGCCGAGCTCACCGAGGCCGAGGAGGCCTTCAACACGGCCCGGCGCGCCGCGGATGAGATCGCGGCGCAGCGGCAACGGTGGCGCGACCGGGCGGCAGCATGCAAGGCCGTCTACGAGCAGTTCCCGCAGTGGAGCCAGATCGACACCGACACCGCCGAGGGCCACGCCGACCGGCTCCGCGAGCAGTACGAGCTGCTGCTGGCCGAACACCCCGACATCGAGGCGTTGTCGGCTCGCGCCGAGGAGTGCTGGGTCGACATCCAGACCCTCATGACGCGGCGCGGCGCCATCCAGACCCGGCGCGACGACCTGGACGCCCGTCGGACCAAGCTCATGGACCTGCAGGACCGGCTGTCGCCCGCCAACGTGTCGGAGCAGGCCACAGATCTGTTGCGCCGCTACGCCGCTGACGTTCCGGTGCCGCTGGAGCTGCTCAACCCCGAGCCCCACCGCGAAGCCCTGTTCGCGGCCATCCGCCGCGAACGCGACCAGCTCACCGAGAGCCGGCGGCGCTCCTACGAGGAGCTGTCCCGCATCGTCGCGACGTTCGACACGTCGTTCCCGGACGCCATCCCGAACGACTCGGACGACTTCGATGAGCGAATCTACGACTATGTCGCGGTCTGCCGTCACATCGACGAGCGCGAGCTGCCCGACGCCTACGACCGCATGATGCGGCTCATCACCGAACAGGCGCCCGACGCGATCCTGACCCTGCACCGCGTCGCCGAACAGGAAACCCGGCGGATCAGCGAGCAGATCGATCGGGTCAACACCGGCCTGGGCGCGGTGGAATTCAACCGCGGCACCCGGCTGACGCTGCGCGCCAACCCACGCAGCATGGTCGCCGTGTCCGAGCTGACCGACATCGTCAAGGCCATCTCGCGACGCATCGCCGAGGTGGGACTGGGCGACAAAAAGGCCATCCTGGATCAGTACGCCGACATCCTGCGACTGCGAAACCGGTTGGCCGGCAACAGTCCGGAGGACCGGGCCTGGACCCGGGACGCACTCGACGTGCGCAACCGGTTCACGTTCGACTGCGCCGAATGGGACGTCGCGAACGACGAACTGATCCGCACCCACAGCAACGCGGGCGACAACTCCGGTGGCGAGCAGGAGAAGCTGATGGCCTTCTGTCTGGCCGGTGCGCTCAGCTTCAACCTGGCCAATCCCGAAAGCGGGGACAACAAGCCGGTTTTCGCGCAACTGATGCTCGACGAGGCGTTCTCAAAGTCCGACCCGCAGTTCGCCTCACAGGCACTGCAGGCGTTCCGCAAATTCGGCTTCCAGCTGGTGATCGTCGCAACGGTGCAGAACGCCACCACCATTCAGCCGTACATCGACGGCGTGGTGATGGTGTCCAAGTCCGAGGCCACCGGCCGCAACGCCCGTCCGGTCGCCAATGTCGCCACCAAGACCATCACCGACTTCACCGCCCTGCGCCGGGAACTGAAAGTCCCCGAACCTGTCTGATCGGAGCGTCATGCGTATCGCCACCTGGAACGTCAACTCCATCCGCACCCGGGTCGACCGGGTCACGGACTGGCTGTCCCGCGCGGACGTCGACGTGCTCGCCATGCAGGAAACCAAGTGCAAGGACGATCAGTTCCCGACCATGCCGTTCGCGGCGCTGGGATACGACGTCGCGCACGTCGGGCACAGCCAATGGAATGGCGTCGCGATCGCGTCCCGCGTGGGGCTCGAGGACGTCCAGATCGGTTTCGCCGGCCAACCGCAATGGCAGGACGCCGATGAGGCCCGCGCCATCGGAGCCACCTGCGGTGGGGTCCGGGTGTGGAGCCTGTACATCCCGAACGGCCGGACGCTGGCTGATCCGCACATGCCCTACAAGCTGAAATGGCTTGCCGCGTTGCGGGATACCGCCACCGGCTGGCTGGCCGACGACCCGGCGCTGCCCCTGGCCCTGATGGGCGACTGGAATATCGCGCCCACCGACGAGGACGTGTGGGACATGGCGGTGTTCGAGAATTCCACGCACGTCTCCGAGCCGGAGCGCGCGGCGTTCCGCGCCATGAACGACGCCGGATTCGTCGACGTGGTGCGGCCGTTCACCCCGGGCCCGGGCGTCTACACCTACTGGGACTACACGCAGCTGCGGTTCCCCAAGAAGCAGGGCATGCGCATCGACTTCGTCCTGGGGTCACCGGAATTCGCGACCCGGGTCACCCACGGTGAAATCGTCCGCGAGGAGCGAAAAGGTAAGCAGCCCAGCGATCATGCGCCCGTGCTGGTGGAATTGAAGAAGTAGATGCCGTCGCTCCCGATTGTCTATGCCGCCGAGCCTGCCAGCCTGCGCGCGCGCATCATTCACTTCTTCGCATCATTGCTGTTGGCGCGCATCCTGATTCGCGCCCTCACCACGGCGGAGTTCGAGGCCACGTCTCGCCGGATCGTACGAGTGGGACACAACGTCAACCGGCTCGCCAGCCTGCAGCGGCGGCGACCGCCGCGCGGCTTCCGAATGGTGACCGAAACCTGGAATGGCCTGCCTGTCGAGTGGGTTTCGCCGTCCGGCCTCGGGGCACCGATCGAAGACGGGGTCATCCTGTACTTCCACGGCGGCGGATTCGTCCTCGGAGACCTGAATACTCACCTCCGCGCCGTCGCCGCCCTCTCTCGCGTCACGCGATTGCCGTTGGTACACATCGAGTATCGGCAGTACCCCGAGGTCGATCTCGAGACGACCATCGAGGACTGCGTGAGCGCTTACCGCCACTTGCTGAGCCAGGGCGTCGACCCGGCCAAGGTCATCGTCGCCGGCGACTCGGCCGGCGGATTCCTGGCGTTCGCCACCGCCCAGCAGGCCCCGAAGCACGGGCTCCCGAGTCCCGCAGGGGTGGTCGGCATTTCCCCTTTGCTGGAACTGGACAACGTTGCGCGCGCTGCGCATTCGACCGCAGAGACCGACGTCTTCGGGATCGCCGCCGGACTGCCGGTTATCACCGAGCGCATCTGCCCCACCGGCAATCTCGACCAGTTGGAGCCGATTTCCGGCCCGATGGATTCGATGCCGCCGTCGCTGATCGTCGTCTCCGAGACCGAGTCATTGCTGTGCGACGCCGAGCGGATGCAGGACAAACTGCACCAAGCCGGGCGGGCTTGTGAAGTCATGGCGTGGCCCAGTCAGGTCCACGCGTTCCCTGCGATATTTCCCGGGCTGCCGGAGAGTCGCCGGGCGTACGCATGCATGGCCCGTTTCATCGCCAAATGCCTTTCCGGCACCGCCACCGACGTGCCACCCGCGCAGTCCGCCTAACTCAGGTGCTGCGTAACCGACTCGACGAGTGCTTGCTCGACGCGGCGCAGCGGCAGATCGGAGCGGGTCGCCTGCGCCATGACAATGGCCCCTTCCACCGCGGCGACCGTCAGCGTCGCCTGGCGCGCAGCGTCGTCGGCTGACAACCCTGCGGCTTCGAGCCCCGCGGCAATTCGACGCTCCCAGTCCAGGAAGACCTCGCCAGCGGCGTCGGCGGCCGCCGGCGCTTCGCTGCGGCCGAGTGCCGCAGCGACGATCGGACAGCCGACCTCGAAGTCGCCACTGGCCAGGTTCGCAATCCACATCTCGACGAAGGCCCGGACCGCCCCTACCGGACCTCGTTCTCCGATCAGTCGGTCGATGCCGTCCGCCAGCGTCTTCCCCGCCGTCACGGTCGCGTCGGCCACGAGTTCAGCCTTGCCACCGGGGAAATTCAAGTAGAGCGACCGCCGCGCGGCGCCACTGCGTTCGAGCAGCTGGCTGAGCCCCGTTGCCGCGACGCCTTGGCGCCGAATCAGATCGATGGCTGTGACGACGAGCCGATCGCGGGCACTCATGTGACGTAACTCCCTGTCCTTCAGCATTGTCGGTACACCAGTCGGTCTACTAGCGTCTGCCTCCAATAGTAGACCGAACGGTTTAGTTTTGGTCTGGAATCGAGGGGGTCCGGGTGGGACACAACAGCAGGTTTTTCGCCGCCACCAGCCGTTTCTGCGCCAAATGGGCATGGATCGTCATCGGCTTCTGGGTAGCGCTGGCCGGAATCCTGAACGTCGCCATCCCGCAGCTCGAGCAGACCGTCGCAGCGCGCTCTGCGCCGTTCATGCCGGCAAATATCAAGGCAGCCCAGACGTTGCGTGAGATGTCCGACGCCTTCGGCGTCCCCCGCTCGTCCGCGGTGGGCAGCGTGGTGCTGGTCGACGAGCGCGGCATCAACGCCGCCGACGAGGCCCTGTACCGGGATATCGTCACCACCCTGCAGCGGGACAAGACCAACGTCGCCTACGTGCTCGACACCTACGACAATCCACAGTTGCGCGATATCGCGCTCAGCCCTGATCACAAGGCGATCAACCTGGTGCTCGCCGGCACCGGTGATGTGGGGTCGACGAAGGCGCACAAGAACACCATCGAGATCCGCGATCATCTCCAGGCGCTGCCCAAACCGCCCGGGGTCGGGGTGTATCTCACCGGGCCGTCGCCCACGCTGGCGGATCTGTTCAGCGCCATGGACTTTTCGCTGCTGATCATCACCGTGGTATCCGTCCTGCTGATCACGCTGGTGCTGCTGATGGTCTATCGGTCGCTGGCCACGGCAATGGTCCCGTTGTTGACCATCGGCATCGCGCTCGGCGTGGCCCGCCCCATCGTGTCGTTGCTCGGCATGAGCGGAATCCTCACAGTTTCGAACTTCACCATCTCGCTGATGACCGCGATGCTGCTCGGCGCGGCCACCGACTACGCCATCTTCATCCTGGCCGGCTATCACGAAGCGCGGCGCAGCCAGGTGCCCGTCGGCGATGCGATAGCTCAAGCCGGACAGCGGGTTTCGGGCATCCTGATTGCGTCGATGTTGACCATCGCAGCGGCCGCCACCGCGATGGGGTTCACCGAGCTGGGCATGTTCAAGGCCGCCGGTCCACCGATCGCCATCGCGATCGTCGTCGGCCTGGCCGTCTCGATGTCACTGCCCTACGCCCTGCTGTCGATCCTCGGCAGGCGTGGCCTGGCCGAACCCCGGCCGCTCAACGACCGGCGGTGGCGCCGCATCGGATCGACCATGATCCGCCGGTCCGGAGTGCTGGTGGCCGCATCGCTGGTGCTGTTGCTCGGTGCCGCAACGGTTCTGACCACATTCCGGGTGAACTTCAACGAGAACGCCATGCAGCTCGACGACACCGAGAGCGCCATCGGCTACCAGAAGACCTATGCGCACTGGGGTGTCAATGAAGCGGCGCCGGAATACCTGATCGTCTCGGCCGACCACGACATGCGCAACACCGACGATCTGGCCGTGCTCGACCGGGTCGCGGGACGCCTCGCCGCGATGCCCGAGATCGCGTACGTCCGCTCGATGACGCGTCCGGCCGGAAAACAGTTGTCGCAGACCACCATCGGCTACCAGGCCGGGATCATCGCCAACCGCCTCGGTGACGCCAAGGACCAGGTCACCAAGGCTGTCCCCGACATGCACCGGCTGGACTCCGGCGCGGCCCAGCTGCGCGACGGTGCCGCCTCCGCGGTGACCCAGATTCCCCAATTGGTTTCGGGCATCAGGCAAGTGACGGGTCTGGCCCACCAGGTGCTCGACGGGTATCAGGCCGCCGGCGCGGGGCTCTCCACCCTGACCGACGGCACCGTGGACGTCCGGTCGGCCCTGGCCGATCTGAGTTCCTCCACCGGATTGCTCGATGCGGCGTTGCAGGCCATCGACGGCAACGTTCAGGTCGCCGAAGCCGGCCGGCTGGTGAGTTCGGCACTCGGCTCGGCACTTTCGCCGCAGCCCGGTCCGGACTGTCTGCTGAACCCGGTGTGCAGCCGAGCCCGCGCGGACATCGCGGACCTCGACTCGATCTCGGGCGGCGCAGTCAGCCGAGCACTGTTGCAGGCCCAGCGCCTCACCGCGATCCCGCAAGTCACGGCCGACAAGGTTCGTGCCGCGGAGCCGGCGATCCGAGATGCGTTGGCCACGTTGCAAAAAATGGTCGCGAACCTGCCCGGCGGTTCGCCGGCGCAGGCCCGTACCCAGCTGACCGAGCTGGTGCGCGGCGCCGATCAACTCAGCGCCGGGATGACCCGTCTGGCCGTCGGGCTCGATCAGGTCAAGGGCGGCGTGGACCGGGTTGTCGACATGTCCGGCAGGCTCACCGACGGCCTCGGCCAGGCGACGGACTATCTGTCGACCTTGAGCACCCACACCGCCGACGGCCCGGCGTCCGGTTTCTACCTGCCGCCCCAAGGCTTTTCCGACCCAGCTTTCCGCGCCGCGCAGGAGCTGTTGTTCTCGCCCGACGGCAAGACGGCGCGCATGCTGGTGGTCTGGAAGATCAACCCGTACAGCGCCCAGGCGCTGGACGTATCGCGGTCACTGGCCCCGGCCGCGACCCAGGCCGCCTCCGGAACCTCTTTGCAGACAGCGCGTTTCGCCAGCACCGGTCTGGCTAC
Source organism: Mycobacterium sp. FW102-FHT13B02 (assembly GCF_058790275.1). Classification (NCBI taxonomy): domain Bacteria; kingdom Bacillati; phylum Actinomycetota; class Actinomycetes; order Mycobacteriales; family Mycobacteriaceae; genus Mycobacterium; species Mycobacterium sp. FW102-FHT13B02. The sequence goes on along the minus strand of NZ_JBYTCM010000029.1, from coordinate 907 downwards.
GTTGTCGGCCGACATGCGAGACCAGGTGTGGCACGACTTCGCCTTGTACGGCATCGTCGCGATCCTGGGTGTGCTGCTGGTGTTGATCGTGCTGTTGCGCAGCATTCTCGCGCCGGTGTTCATGGTCGCAGTGGTGACCCTGTCATTCGCCGCCGCCGCCGGAGTCAGTGTGCTGGTGTGGCAGCACCTCATCGGCGTCGACGTGGACTGGTCGGTGTTCCCGGTGTCCTTCATGGCGCTCATCGCCGTCGGCGCGGACTACAGCATGCTGTTCGCCGCACGTATCCGCGACGAGTCCGCCGACGGCATGATCCGCGGTATCCTCCGCAGCTTCGGCAGCACCGGAAGTGTCATCACCACCGCCGGAATTGTGTTCGCGCTCACCATGTTCGCGCTGATGAGCGGACGTGTGATCAACCTGCTGCAGATCGGTTTCACCGTCGGCATCGGCCTGCTCATCGATGTCACCCTGGTACGTACCGTGCTGGTGCCGGCGGCTATGGCGATGATCGGCAACCGCATCTGGTGGCCGAGCAAGCCCACAGCGGCCGATGGGCACTCCGCAACGACAGACTTGGAGCACGGCCCCGTAACCGTCGACGCTTAGGTGACCTAGCCAGTGGCTCCCCGGGCCTGACATCTGTGTCCGGCCCGGGGAGCCTCGGCGGTTAGTTCTTCTAATTACTCATCTGCCACTTTCGGCTAGTCGGGCTAAGCGTCGACGATCCCCGTCTCGCAGCGCCCGCGCCGCGCGAATCCTGCTGCGGCCCTTATATTTAGGCACCCTAATCGTCGCCGATGCCGGGCTCTTGCTGCGATGGATTTCTCGTGGTGGGCAGGGGTAACGTCGCAAGTATGTTCGAATCAAATAGTGATCCCCACGCCGCGACCGCGGCGGTCGACGCGA